>JANPDE010000303.1:0-12493 GCA_031431315.1 Haliea sp. | reverse complement strand
GGGATAAGGCCTGATCGCTCAGAAGGCTGGGATATTCGCTCTTCAGGCCTTATCCCCGCAGGGACTCTGGCGCAGTGAACTCAACCGTTGTGACGTACGCGCGATAGAGGCGAGTGGCAGTGGGCATGCTCCGCGGCGAATATCTCAGCCGCTTGATCAGGCCGCTTTGGGTGCCGCCTGGCTGCCGCGAATCAGAGCGCCGGGTACGGCTCCCGTATACTGGCCGTTTTCCATAATGACTTCGCCGCTGACGATAGTGGCCACATAGCCGCGCGCGCCCTGGAACATGCGCCGGCCGCCTGCGGGCAGATCGAAAATAATCTGCGGGGCTTCCACTTGTAACGCGTCGAAGTCGATGAGATTGAGGTCGGCCTTCATCCCCACTTCCAGCGTGCCGCGATCGTCCAGGCCAACGCAGCGCGCTGTGTCATGCGTCTGCATCTTGACCACATCTTCCAGTTTGAGGCGGTGGCCGCGCTGGCGATCGCGCACGTAGTAACTGAGCATCTGGGTAGGTGTGCTGGCGTCGCACAGCACACCGCAGTGCGCGCCCGTGTCCGCTAGCGAGATTACCGTGCTCTCGTCTTCCAGCAGTTGCACCTGGCGACTGAGGTCGTTGGCGCCGTAGCCAAAGCAGGGAAAGTACACCACGTTTTTGCCATCGTTTTTCATCATGAGGTCGTAGCAATACTGTTGTGGTGGTACGCCTGCATCGCGCGCCTTTACCGCAATACTGTCTTCGGGGCCGGGTTCATAGTTGGGCGGGTTGCCCAGTTCGTACAATTTGTCGTAGCCGCCGATGATGGTATCCATGAAGGCATCACCCATCAGCGGCAAATCCTCGGCCAGAATGGCCGCCCGCACTTCCGGCTTTTGCAGCTCGGACAGGCGCTCCTCGTGGGACATGATGGAGAGCGCTGCATAATTCGTGTGAAAGCTGAAGGGATTAACGGTGCCGTCCCAGCTCAGCAGTATATTCACCGGGCGGGCGCCGACATGGGGTATCAATTGCGCGCCTTCGGCCTTCGCCGCTCGGCAGTAATCCAGTTGTTTGAGGACGCGATCCCAGTCCTTTTCCTCGCGGAAAAACAGCACGAAATTGATCTGGCAGTTGTTTTCTATCGAGAGCCGCTTCATCCAGCCCATCTCCTGCTCCCAGTTGTGGAAGTCGGACACCAGTCCGAAAATGCCCTTGCCGCCCAACTCGCCGATCACTTTGCCGATGCCCAGTAATTCGGCCTCGTCGGCATAGGTGCCGGGCATGGCCTGGTCGCCGCCGGTGGTGTGTAACTCGGTGCGTGAGGTGGTAAACCCAATAGCGCCATGCTCGATGCCTTCCTTCACAATCGCCGCCATCGCCACCACATCCTCTGGTGTCGCAATCTCGTTCTTGCTGCCGCGCTCGCCCATCACATAGGTGCGCACCGCGCAGTGGGGAACCTGCGCGCCGACATCGATGGCGCGCGGAAATCGTTCCACCGCATCAAGATATTCGGGGAAACTTTCCCAATCCCATTTCACACCTTCATGCAATGCGGCACCGGGAATGTCTTCGACGTCTTCGACCACCGTAATGAGGCGCGCCTGATCCTCTTTATTGGGCTTGCAGGGCGCGAAGCCGATGCCACAGTTGCCCATGATCAGCGTGGTAATGCCGTGGTTAGCGGCGGGACTGCACAACGGATCCCAGGTCGCCTGGCCGTCCATGTGCGAGTGCACATCGACCCAGCCTGGTGTGAGCAGTTTGCCCTGGGCATCGATTTCTTTTTTGCCCGTGGCCTTGACGTCGCCCACGGCGACGATCTTGCCGTTGCTTACAGCCAGATCGCCGGCGAACGCGGGCTTGCCTGTTCCGTCAACAATCTTTGCATTGCGAATGACCAGATCGTACATTTTCAGCGCCTCCCACAGTTCTATCCGCTCAGTTTACTCAACTTCCGGGTGGACGGGTTAGCCAGGAGGTGCCGATTGCGCTTGCCGGTTCAAATTCGCCGACCCGCTGTTAACCCTTGTCAGCCGTGCCGAGAGGCCTGGAGGACAAAGACAGTGCGCGGTGGCTGGACTATGGTTACCATTCCAGCATCCCCTAATACGAAGAGGCGTTTTCCATGAACCTGAACCGACGATATTTCACGCTCGCTTCTCTCACGGCGCTGGGCGCCCTGGCGCTGTCACCCGCGCGCGCCGCCGAGTCTCTGGTTAATCGCCGCCTGGTGCTCGCCGCACGGCCGGTCGGCATACCGACCGTGGAGAATTTCCGGCTGGAAACCGTGCCCATCCCGCAACCCGGGGATGGCGAGGTGTTGCTGAAAACGCGCTTCCTGTCGCTGGACCCGTATATGCGCGGGCGCATGAACGAAGGCAAGAGCTACGCCGACCGGGTCGAACTGGGCGCGGTCATGGTGGGCGGTACCGTCAGCGAGGTGATCGACTCCCGCAATCCAAAGTTCGCGAAAGGAGATCTGGTGACGGCCTACGCCGGCTGGCAGGACTATGCGTTGTCCAACGGCAGCGACCTGAGGAAGCTGGACCCGCGCATTGCGCATCCCTCCTGGGCGCTGGGCGTGCTGGGCATGCCGGGGCTGACTGCGTATGTGGGCCTGCTCGACATCGGTCAACCCAAGGCGGGAGAGACCGTCGTGCTGGCCGCGGCCACCGGCGCGGTGGGTTCGGTGGTAGGTCAGATCGCCAAACTCAAAAGCTGTCGGGTGGTGGGCATTGCCGGGGCGCCCCAGAAGTGCAAGTTTGCGGTGGAGGTGCTTGGCTACGACGCCTGCATCAGCCATTACGACAAGGATATGCCCAAGCAACTGGCGGCGGCGTGTCCCGATGGCATCGACGTGTACTTCGAGAACGTTGGCGGGGCTGTCTGGGACGCGGTCATGCCGCTGCTCAATAATTTTGGTCGCGTCCCGATTTGCGGTTTGATCTCCCACTACAACCAGACCGAACTGCCGCCGGGGCCAGATCGTATCAGCCTGATGCAGGGGTTGATCCTGCAACGCAGCCTCAAAATTCAGGGCTTTATCGTCAGCAACTACCTCAATCGTGTCCCTGCATTTATCGGCGACATGGGGCCTTGGCTGGCGGCGGGCAAAATACAATACCGCGAGGATATCGTCGAAGGACTGGAAAATGCCCCGCAAGCGTTTCTCGGCCTGTTTACCGGCGACAATTTCGGAAAACTGGTGGTCAAGGTCAGTTGAGCGTGGCGGTCAACGTGGCAGTCGCAGGCTCGAATCCGGTGTTGATGTGAGTCGTACATGGCTTCGACGATAGACGTCGGCACCACCGCCTGGCGCTGGGACGCGCTCGCGCCGGCTGATGCGCTGTGCCGACAGGCGGAGACGGCCGAGGCCATGGGCTTTGGTTCTTTCTGGTTGCCGGAGAATCATTTTGGGCAGCGTGGCGCCATTCCCGCTCCGCTCCTCCTGCTGGCCGCGATCGCCGCGCGCACACAGCGCATACGGCTGGGCTGTACCTCCTACCTGTTGCCGATTCGCCACCCGCTGCTGGTGGCGGAAGAAGTGGCCGTGCTCGACCAGCTCTGCCAGGGACGTTTGATACTGGGGCTGGGCCGTGGACTTTCAGCCGCGATGTTCAGGGCCTTTGGCGTGCTTGCCAGCGACAAGCGCAAACTGTTCCAGGCCAATCTCGATATCATGCGCAGCGCCTGGCGCGGTGAGTCACTGGGCGAGGATGACGACGGTGCGCCTATGCACCTGTCGCCGCTGTCGCTGCAACAACCGTCGCCGCCGCTTTGGGTGGCCGCCTTCGGCCCGCTAGCGTTGCAACAGGTGGCGGCGCTGGGCCTGCCCTATCTGGCATCCCCCATTGAGTCGCTGGAGACACTGGAGCAGAACTACCGGCGCTTCCACCACGATGTAAAGGCAGCAGGCCTGGCGCCGGTGCACACTGTGCCCGTAATGCGTACGGTGTTTGTGAGCGATGACCGCGCACTGGTTGAGCAAGCGCGGACAGCGCTCGCGCGCGCCGTGCCCGCCGGTATGCGGCAGGAAACCGCGTCCGTCGACGACTGGGCTGTCGTCGGCGATCGCCATTTCGCGCGGGATAAACTGGCCGAGTACGTCGAGCGCCTCGCGCTGAGCCACCTGATCGTGCGCGCCGGCATTCCGGGCATCGGCGAGCAGCAACAATTGCGCAGTCACGAAATGTTGCTGGAGATTGTGTCGATGCTGTGAAACCCGACGCCCGGCCGAATCACAGCGAATATGCCAGACATTGCAGTGAACAACTGAGCGGCCTTACATTGCTAGCGTGTCGCGCCTTCTGATTGCGCGATGAAGGCCACGACTTTCTCCCACACAGCGTCAAACTGTGGCGAGCGGAAATGACTGCGGGTCGCCAGCCAGTCATAGCGTTTTTCCAGGTCGTCCTCGGCGCCGCCATGGTGGCCAATAATATCAAGGTGATCCGCCTGGGCCACGGCAATACAGTGACCCCAGGGTTGTGAGAGCGTGGGAACGATGCCATCACTGGCATCTGAGTCTGGCACTTTGCCGAAGCGATCGCGCAGCTGTTTCCTGAACTGCGCATTCGGTTGCGGGAATTCGTAACCGGTGGCAAGCCGGCAGAGGCTGTAGTAAAACGCCTGCTGCGCTTGGTCGATTAGGTCGAAGCCGATTTCCAGGGAGGTGTCCAGCCCGGCGGGTCGCGCACGCGTTATCACCGAGCCGTAGGCAACGCTGTCGCGATCACTTGCAATGGCATTGAATAAATCCATGGATTCCACAGTCAGCTGTGTGAGCAGCGACTGATCCCGTTGCACCTCACCCAGCAACTCCCGTACCTGTGTACGACGTTCGATATTAAAGTCCGCCAGCAACTGCTGGTAGAGCTGGCCAGCCAGGGAGCTGCTGGTGTCCGATGGCAGCGCGAAAAGTCCCGCGATTTCGACCCACACGGAGAGCGGTAGATGCGCACCGCGCACCGCTTTCATCGTGACCAGCGATAACAGCCGCAGGAGATTGTGGCCCAGCAGGCTGGTGAAAAAGGATGCGATCGGGGCGCCCTGGTGCGGGGTCGCGACACTGACGCTGGAGTACACCCGGCTGGCGATGGCGTCCACATTGATTTTGGTCTGCAAATCCACAGACGGTGTCAGCAACAGACGCGCATCCAGGCCCCCGGTTGAATGACCGATCAAATGGAGGGCTGAGCTGGATCGCGGGCGCACCCGCGCAATCGCTTCCAACAGGCAGCGGGTGCGCGCCCGCAGGCTGGCAGTGGGCAGGGACTTCACGCAGTGTATGTCGGCAGGGATGCCGGATGCGTCCAACAGCTCCTTGAGTTTGTGGCGCACCGGCCCCCAGTAGGCGAAGTCCCCCAGATTGGCGAAGCCGAAGAAGCCGGGAATCAGGAATACATGTCGCTTCATCAGATTCAGCAGAATCTAAACGCTGGTTGGTATAAATGCGTTTTGCAGGAACGCAATTCTCATCAGCATCGAACCTTTGGCGATGTCGCTATTGGCATTGCCATCATAGCCATGGATGGTGCGCCTGGTTTCATTGACGACCACTGCAACACCGTGTGCCTGCAGGGCGCGGATGTAATTTCGTGCCTCGTCCCTGAGCGGATCAAATTCAGCGGTTTCCACATAACTCATGGGCAGGTTACTGACCTGGCCGTGGCCGGGCGCTGCGTAGGGCGGAGTTTCCCCTTTCGGGTAGCGGCTCAAGTACATTTCCCACATGCGCCGGTTAGAGATGGCATTCCACAGCGGTACGTCGATAAAGTCGGTAGCAGAAGGCGTTGTGCAGCCGTTGTCCAGCACCGGGTAAATGAGTAGTTGCGCACAGAGTTTGATGAGCCGTTCGTCCCGCGCTTTCTGCGCCACGCCTGCCGCCAGCGCGCCACCGGCGCTATCGCCGCCCACGGCAATGCGAGTGCGGTCAATTCCCAGGCCGTCAGCCTCGCGCACGGCCCACTGCAGGGCGGCGTAGCAATCGTCAAAGCCACCGGGGAAAGGGTATTTGGGCGCAAGGCGGTAGGCGACGAATATCACTGTGCAGCCCGCTTCACTGGCGTAGCGCTCACAATTCTGCAGTTGCAGGCTGGCATAGGTCATGGCAAAGGCGCCGCCGTGATAGTAAACGAGAGCAGGGGCGGGTTTTGCCAGCCCACGCGGCGTCATCGTAAAGACCTTCAAGCGGCTGCCATCGGCCCTGGCGATAAAGTGATTCTCGACCACGATGTCGGGTGACCGCCTGGAGAAGAAACGCAGGACTTTCGAGATGCTGTTTAAGAGCCCCATCAATTGCGCGTTGAACTTGAAGGTCAGCACGGGAAATTTGGCAAAGTCCGGGTGGATATCGTATTTTTTATTCATGGTGGCGCTCTGCCAAAGTCAATGAGGGCGTTCGGGTTTGATTAAGTATACATGTGCACAGACTATTTCATGATGACTTGTTGACGCCTCTGATGTGGTCCATGCTGGCGCGCATCACCGTGAGGGAGTTCGAAACATATGCTATCCAAATTTGACGATTACCCCATACACCAGACGGCCGAGCCTGTTTTCCACACCGCATCCAGCGATCGGTTTTTTTATGATCGTTACTGGTACAACGGCCATGCCCGGGACGGCAGCTTTTATTTCGGTGTGGGCCTGTGCCGCTACGCCAATCTCGGCATACTGGATTGCAGCCTGAGCCTGGCCATAGACGGGCACCAGTACGCGTTTCACGGCTCGCGCCGGGCACCCCAGGAACCCACGGACACCACCGTCGGCCCCTTTGCATTGCAGATCCTCGAACCCATGGGTCGCCATCGCCTGGTGATAGCTGCCAATGAGACCGGTATTGAGTGCGACCTGGTGTTTACCCCCCGCACGGCCTGTATAGAGGAGGGGCGCCAGACGCTGCGCAACGAGCGGCACATCGTGATGGATGCGACCCGCCTCGACCAGTTTGGCTTCTGGTCCGGCTGGATTCGCTACGACGGCCGTGAACTCAAGGTCGACGGGCGCACCACCTTTGGCCTGAAAGACCGCTCCTGGGGAATCCGTCCGGTGGGAGAAGCTTACACCGGCGGTGCGCCGCTGGCTGAGTACCAGGCCGTACATTTCAATTGGATGCCGATTCACTGGGAGCACGAGTGTAGTCTGGCCGGTTGGTTCGAGGATGGCGCAGGGCATCAGTGGCATAACGATCAGGCCTTTTTGCCGCACTATCCGAGTATGGAGCTGATCCCCGGCACCATCGATCCCAAGGCCCGTGTGTGGCAGGGCACGGTAGCACACCAGCTTACGATGATTCCGGGCACCCGCCGGGCGCGTTCCGCTATGGTTACTATGCGCGACCGATCTGGTGAGAGTATGGAAGTGCATCTGGAACCGGTGCTGGTGCATCGCATGAAGGGTCTGGGCTACCAGCACCCTCAATGGGGACACGGCAAGTGGCAGGGGGAACTGGCTATCGCCGGTGAAAGCTGGAAGGACAGCGATCTGGACCCGCTCGCCTTGGAAAATCTCCATATCCAGCAAATCATCAAAGCAACCTGTGGTGACAGGGTGGGCCACGGCGTACTGGAGCAGATGCATATAGGGCCATCGACAGTATTGGGGTTCAACGACTGGTTCGACGGCGCGAAATAGCCACCGTCCTCGCAACGAGGCACAATAGTCGGCTCGTACCGCTATACTTGTTCCCGACGAAAGATCTGAGGTGTAGAGCACCATGGCCACGCGTAGAAGTTTACTGTCGAGAATCATGAGGATGGTGTTATTGCTGGCTGTGGTGGGCGTTGTTTTGTCACTGGTGACTATCTGGCGGGCAGGCGCCTGGAATCTGGTTTTTCCGTCCCAGCAGCACGATACCGCAGCCCCCCTTATCTCTTCAAACATGGCTTCCCCTGCGGTGCTGGTCTTCAGCAAAACCAACAGTTTCCGCCACGAAGAGGGTATCGCCGGTGGCGCCAAGGTTTTGCAGTCCATCGCAGCCCAGCATCAATGGGGCATGTTCCATACCGAAAACGGTGCTGTGTTCAACGAAGCGGACCTGGCGCGATTCTCTGCAGTGGTTTTCCTCAACGCCTCCGGAGACATACTCAACGAGGCGCAGGAGCGTGCGTTCCAGTCCTGGTTGGAAGCCGGTGGCGGTTGGCTGGGTATTCACGCGGCGGGTGATGATTCACACCTGGCGTGGCAGTGGTACCGCGACAAGCTGATCGGCGCAACGTTTACCGCCCATCCCATGGGTCCCCAGTTCCAGCGTGCCACAGTAGTGCTGGAAAACAATGCACACCCGGTGTTGCGCGGTGTACTGGATGTCTGGCAGCACGAGGACGAGTGGTACTCCTTCGAACACAGTCCGCGGGCCGAGGGTTTTACCATTCTCGCCACCATCGATGAAGACTCCTACAGCCCGGTGCAGAAGTTCATGGGCAAGGAGCGGGACCTGAGCATGGGTGATCACCCGGTGGTGTGGAGCAACTGTGTTGGGGCCGGTCGCAGCGTCTATGCTGCCATGGGACACAAAGCGGAAGCCTTCGAACAGCCGCAGTTTCGCCAGTTGCTCGCTAACGCGCTGACCTGGCTCATCGAGGATTCGGTGGAAGGCTGTCCGCAGCCGTAGACCAGACAGCCTACGACAACGTAATCACCTCGGTTTCCAGCGGTGCGATATCGCCTTCCGGCAATTGAAAACGCCAGAACATGATGCCGTAGGGGCGCCCCTCCGTATCCAGCCAGTTGGGACGACCCGGATCGCGGTGCGCCACGATTATTTCAAAACTGCCATCCGCTTGCAGTTCGGTCTGTGCCCGGTTCAGAGAGATGCTGCGCTCCTCGTAGTCCAGGGTCTGCAGGAAGCGATTGAACAATACCAAATTGGAAAAACGGCACTTGGGAAATCGACCCCGGATCAGCAGTGCCTGGTTGGGGCCCAACACAAAAGGCGCCATGCTATAGACGTTGTCCCGGGCGGCATAGGTGATGGCATCGTGGGTAGCGTCTTTTTTCGGCGGGTTAAAGTGATTGGGTGTGCGCGACACCCAGGGCGGACTATTTTCGCTGGTCATCGAAATCACGTTGCCCTTCACAAACGTGGTGACACGGCGGATTCCCGCGGCGATATCTTCATCGGTGGGCGAGCGTCGCGGCGGCACCTTTTGCAGATTATTAATATCCACTGGAATATGGTGCAGACGGTCATTGTTGATACTTTGCTTGCGCTCATAATAGTGGCGAGTCGTGAGACTGGAGGCGCCTTTGCTCATCGGCATCCAGTTGCCATCCACCTTTTCCGCGCTGAGAATAATTTCGTAATTGCCGTTTTCGTCTGCTTTGAACTGGGTGTCGTTCAGGGTGGAGCCGATACCTGCCCCGTCGGAGCTGGCACCCAGCTCCAGGGTGAAGCTGGTGTAGGTGGCCCCGGCCAGATTGCCGCGAATACGGTAGCTGTGCTGGTCGTCGATAACGGCAGAGTAGTAGCGCGCATCGGGATTGTCCCCCAGCAGTTTTTTATGCTGGTTGGTAAAGAGTGTGAAGAATGGCCTGGCGGGGTCCGCTTCCAGCCAGCACTCCAGGCCGTGCATGAGTGTGTGCAGCATGACACGGCGCGCCTCGGCGAAATCCTGGGGTGTGCGCAACTTCCACTCGGGACTGGCGAATGCGACCTCCAGTTGGTCAAGGGCTTGTTGCAGTTCTGCCAGCGCCTGTGCGGCCGCGCTGTCGGGTTTGTCCAGCGCCACTGCATCCTGCGCTACTGACGCCACTGTCTGCGCCAGCAGGCCGCTGATCAGGCCACTCAAAGCCACCCCTTTCAATACATCGCGACGTTGCATACTAAACTCTTCCAATAGTGGGTGGCTGGATTTGCCTTACACGCTTCAGCTGCCAGAATGTGGACGCTGGCCACCGCACAGCACATCGGTGACGCGTTCGGTATCCATGTACTCTTTCAACCTGAGCAATTTACCGCCGTGGAACTCAAACAGAAAGTGGTATTCGTTAGTGTAGGTCTGACCGGAAATGTGTTGCCCTGCGCTGATCGCCTCTACGGCGACCTTGTCACCTTCACCGACCATACTCAGCGCCGTAAATTTTATTCCCTCGGGAAAGACATCGAATATTCCCCCGGCGGTAGCTGCGATCTGCTCCCTGGAAAAAATTCCGGATATCAGCGTGTTGCCCATGGTTTGCACGCAGCCGTCGGCGGCGTAGGTGTCAACGATGAAATCGACATCACCCCGGTTCAGGGCGTCGAAGAATCGTGTGATGATTGCCTTATTGGATACACTGTTATCTACACTCATGCTTGGTGTCCGGTTAACGTGGGATCGTAGCGTGTCAGACATCTACCCTGGCGCGCTGGGATTTGAGTTGGCCGCGTTTGGTTTTGCTATCCACCCGCTTCTTCTGACTGCTGCGGGTGGGTTTGGTGGGTTTGCGTCGTTTGCGCGTTGCCCCTGCGGCTTTTACCAGCTCCCGCAGCCGGTCCAGAGCATCCTCGCGATTTTTTTCCTGGCTGCGAAAGCGCTGCGCCTTGAGGATAATGATTCCCTCGCTGGTGATGCGTCGGTCACGCAGTTTGCGCAGGCTTTCCTTGTACGTCTCAGGTAGCGAGGATGAGTTGATATCGAAGCGCAGGTGCACGGCCGAGGAGACTTTGTTGACGTTCTGGCCGCCCGCGCCCTGGGCGCGTATGGCCTGTAGCTGGATCTCCACCAGCGGAATGCTGACCTGGTGTGATATTTTCAGGCTCATGGAATGACGACTCTCTATAACGGAGCGCGCAGCGTTGCAGAACCGCTAGCGGTTGCGCCCCAGCCGTTCATGGGCATCAACCCATTCATTGGTACGCGTCTCTTTGTCGATTTTGGCGGCGCCGCCCAGCGAGAGTTCGCCGGCCAGCACAAGTGCTGCGGCAATTTCGGCCAATTTGAGGGCCTTGCCGGGGCCAAAGCAGTCCATGATCTGCAGGCATTCACGCTGGGTCGGCAGGGCCGTACCGCCGCCGTAAGTGGCCAGTATCAGCGCCGGCAGGGTAATGGAGAAATAGTAATCCCCGTCACGCGTTACCTTGTTATAGGTGGTGCATTGGTTAGACTCGCCGATATTGGCGATGTCCTGCCCGGTCGCCAGATAAAGGGCCGCGAGACCGTTGGCCGGGTGGGCAGCGTTATTGGATGAGTTGGTCAGGAAAGCACTCAGGGTGCTGATGCCCTGGCCATAGTGCATTTGCTGTGGCGAAATACGCAGGTTGTTAAGCATAACCTCGCGGGGAATGGTGATTTCGGCGGTGACTCTCCTGCCGCGTCCCTTGAGCAGGTTGACAGAAGAGGTCTTCTTCTCTGTATCAAAGTTTCCCGACAGCAGGTAGTGGGACAGTGCCTTAAATTCCTTGTTGATCCACTCACAAGCGGCGAAGGTGGCCTTGCTGGTCATGTTCTGCCCGGCTGCGTCTCCGGTGCTGTAGTCGAAGCGAGTGAAAACCATGTTGTGCGCGTGGTAGTGCTCTATTTCCTTCAGTTTGCCCACAGAGGTGGTTGCCTCAGCGATCGCCTTGATACGTTCGACGTTCTCATCCAGCCAGAGGCCAAAATCCCGGGCCTCCCTGGCGCTGGGAAAGACAAACACGGGCGCGCGTTGCATGGCCTCGCCAGAAACAGTGGTGATCACGCCGCCACTCTCCCGGATCACGCGCATGCCCCGGTTATAACTGGCGAGCATAGTGCCCTCGACAGTGGCCATGGGCACGTAGAACTCGCCCCTGGCATGCTCACCATTAACCAACAGTGGGCCCGCCAGGCCGATGGGAATCTGGGCTACCCCGAACATATTCTCAATGTTGCCGGACATGACTGCGGGATCGAAGGAAAATTGTTTGGTGTGTTCCAGTTTGGCCGGTGTGTGCTGTTCGATGAAATCCTGACGCTCCCTGATTATGCCCAGGCTGTAATCGTCTTCATTGGACCGGGGTATTTTTTTGCTCACAGTCGTTACCTCAAACGTGATGAGGCGTTGAAATTACGCGCTTCGGCACAGCAGGTCAATCCGCGGGAAGGGTGTTTACAGTGCGTTAAGCGCCGCAAACGGGTGACTCTGTGTGCGCATGGGAGGCGTGCAGATGCTCATTAATTACCCGTAAAAAGTCCTCGCCATATTTCTCCAATTTGCGCTCGCCCACGCCGGTGATCCGCCCAAATTGCATGGCGTTGCGGGGCCGGGTTGTACACATTTCCCGCAGGCTGCGATCGTGAAAAATGACATAGGGCGGGACGTCTTGCTCTTGGGCCAATACCCGCCTGCACTCCCGCAGTGCTTCCCACAGTGCGACATCGATAGCGCCGGGTAGCGACGTTTTGGTTTGTTTCCTGGCAGTGGTGCTGCCGGTGTCACGACGCAACTGAATGCCCTGTTCGCCGCGCAACAGTGGGCGGCATTTTTCTTCCAGGCGCAGTGCGCCGAATTGTTCCAGGTCCACGCTCAGGTGGCCCCGGGCCACCAGTTGCCTGAACACGGAGCGCC
>JANPDE010000302.1:0-3872 GCA_031431315.1 Haliea sp. | reverse complement strand
TGAGTCAAATCTCCCTCTCCTTATTTCGTCCACCCATCGCCTGCTAATACAGGATAGCTGCGCCTGAAATTTGGCGCCTCTTACTATCCAGGCAACGTAGCGGCAGCTTAGGCACCCAATCGTGTTGTCTGGATCGATTGCAATAAAAGCAGGAATCGATCATGAAGTACGCAACCTCTAAACCCAGGACAAAATCAGTGCGCGGTCTATTGTTATGTGCAATATTTATACTTGGCGGCTGTGCAGGATTACCTCCCGATAACGGACGTGGTGAAGTCGATCAACTACTGATAGATCGCGGCAGGTCCGTCGATGATGCGACGTCCGATTTACTCGCTTCACTGGTCGGGGCACCACTCACACCAGACAGTGCGATTAGAATTGCACTGATCAATAATCCGGCATTGCAGTCCACCTACGCGAGCCTTGGTTTTGGCGCCGCCGATGTGTATGAAGCTGGTCGTATTCGCAATCCTGTCCTGGGTGCTTCAGTTTTGAGCTCAAGTAGGTCGGATGAACGCGACCAGGTGACTTTCGGCCTGGTGACCTCGTTCACTGACCTGATCACGCTGCCGGCTCGCACCCGACTCGCCGAGGGCACATTTGCGGCTCTGCAACAAGCGATTGGGGCCGAGGTCCTTAACGTCGCGGCGCAGACCGAGCAAGCCTACTACGATTATGTCGGTGCACAGCAGGTGGCCGCACTGCGTGCGCAGATTGCCAAAGCGGGCGCATTATCCGCGAATTTAGCCACGCGCTATCAGGAGGCTGGCAATCTCACACCGCGCGAACTGGCGTTGGAGCGCGCTGCGGCGTCGCAAACGCAGCTGGTAGCACTTGAAGCGCAGGCCGCAGCCTATGCCGCACGCACGACACTGGCTCAGATGTTGGGTTTGTCTGTTGCCGACAATTGGACCGTTCCCGCACAGTTGCCACTGCCTGTTGTACAGGAAGATGGCCTCGAAGCACTACTGTCATTGGCACAGGAGTCCAGGCTGGATTTAGCCGCTGCGCGGGTACAAGCCGGGGTGCGGGCCGATCAACTGGGCGTTGTAGGCTGGACGCGGTGGTTGGGTGAACTGGATATCGGCTTCGAGAAGGAACGGGAGTCGGGGGGTGGCAGCCTTAGCGGCCCTTCGCTGGCGTTGGAAGTGCCCCTCTTCAATCAGCACGAGGACGCGCTGGTGCGCGCGGATACTGAACTGCAAATCGCGCTCAATGAAGTACGTCGTATTACCACGGATGTCGACAATAGCGTACGTCTGGCCTATGCAAGACTGGACAATAGCCGAGCACGCATAACGGAATACCAGGAGGTGATGATTCCACAGCGCATTGCAACCGTGGCCGCTGCACAACAAGAGGCGAGCTACATGTTGATTGGTACCTTCGAACTGATCGCCCTCAAGCAGGACGAATATGACGCTTACCAGGGCTATCTAGAAGCGATCCGCGATTATTGGCTGGCGCGGACAGATCTGGGTCTGGCGACAGGCACAGCGCTGCCTAGCAATGCCCACATTGGCGAGCAATGGATAGGCGTTGAGCAGTTCACCGCGCCGGCAGCCGGCGGTATGGACCACTCAGCGAACGGCGCGATGGGTAACGGATCAACAATGAAGGGCATGAAAGGCATGGAAGGCATGGACTCCATGCCTATGGATCACTCGGGCCACATGATGATGGATAGCAACACCACCAACGAGCCGGGACACACTATGTCTGACGAAATGAATAATGGAGGTTCAAAGTGACATCACGTAGAGAATTTTTGGCGTATACCGGTGTTGGCGCGCTGGCAGTCGTCGTCGGTCCCATCACGGGCAAGGTCAATGCCAACGAAGCTCCCAGAGTTCCGGCAAATACTACACAGCACCCGTATGTGCCTGTATGTACCCTGAATGGGTGGACACTTCCATATGTAATGAAAGACGGTGTGAAGGAATTCCATCTGGTTGCCGAGGAGGTTGACCACGAGTTCGCGCCGGGCAGCCGCGCTAAATGCTGGGGCTACAACGGCAGCACACCCGGCCCCACGATTGAGGCAGTCGAAGGTGATCGTATTCGCATCCTCGTGACCAATCTCCTGCCAGAGCACACCACGATACACTGGCATGGCATTCTGCTACCCAGCGGCATGGATGGGGTCGGCGGTCTTAATCAACCGACTATCCAGCCGGGCGAAACCTTCGCTTATGAATTCACGCTGCAACAACACGGCAGCCATATGTACCACCCCCATGCTGACGAGATGGTGCAGTTAGCCGTAGGCATGATGGGCATGTTCATCATCCATCCGAAAGATGGGGAGGCGGTGCCCATTGACCGTGACTATTGCTTTTTGCTGCACAACTGGGCGCTGCATCCCGGCACTTATCGCCCGGATCCTTCAATCATGCAGGACTTCGATCTGTGGACGTTCAATAGCAAGGTGTTTCCCGCGATAGATTCATTGGTCGCGCGTACCGGTGAGCGTGTGCGTGTCCGCATGGGGAATTTGTCCATGTGGAATCACCCGATCCACATGCACGGCGTACAGTACCAGGTTACCGGCTCCGACGGCGGGCGCTGGCCGCACAGTCAATGGCGCTCAGAAGTCACTGAAATCGTCGGCGTGGGCCAGACACGGGATATCGAATTTATTGCCGTTCCTGGCGACTGGGCCTTCCATTGCCATATGTCCCACCACACCATGAATGCCATGGGCCACGGTATTCCCAATACACTGGGCGTAGACCAAAGCGGTATCGACACCAGCATCCAACAGATGCTGCCCGGCTATATGGCCATGGGTCGCAATGGTATGGCCGAACACCAGAAGCATGCCGACATGGGCATGCTCTCCGGCCCGGAGAATACGCTGGCGATGATGATGGGGAAGGGGCCATACGGCAATTTAGAGATGGGCGGGATGTTCACCACAGTTAAGGTGCGGGACGAAATGGCGCGGGACAGCTATGCGGATCCGGGCTGGTATCAGGCCCCCAAGGGCACCATCGCCAGCCGCGTCAGTAGTGACCCGGATTTTGGTAATCCTCCGCGTCGTAAACCGACTTGAGTGGAAACCGGTGTCAAAGGCCTGCTGCATTACGGCAACGATAAGATACTTGACCTTCCTGCACCAGGAAGGTGTAGCGTAGATCGTATTAGAGGTTGGAGAGAACACAGTACGCACCGAGGGAGACTAAATGAAACAACCGACACACCATGACCATCAACACCACGACACTGCGACAGTGGCGAGCAATCATGCCGTGGCCACCACAGCGGGTAGTCAGCAAGAACTGTTCATTGAAGGAGCTGGTTGCGCCAGTTGCGTGACCAAGATCGAGGCTGCGCTTAAGCAAGTACCCGGCGTGGTCAGCGCCGAAATGAACTTTGCCCAGCGCACGGTTACTGTGACAGGAGATGCCGAAAGGCAAGCGCTGATCAAGGCGGTTGAAAAAGCCGGGTACAACGCGAACACCATCGCAGCAGACTCCGACGCTGATGCGCTGGAAGAGAAAGAAAAGGCGGAATGGGCTTATTACAAGCGCTTGCTGTTGGAGATGAGTATTGCATTGGCGCTGGGTGTGCCACTGATGCTCTACGGCATTGCCGGCGGGGCGATGACGGTGTCCACCAATGCCGAGCGCATGGCCTGGTTGCTTGTGGGCCTACTGACTCTTGGTGTCATGGTCTTTTCGGGCAAACACTTTTATGTCGGTGCGTGGCAGTCATTCAGGAACCACTCCGCCAATATGGATACCCTGATAGCGCTGGGCACGGGTACAGCCTGGTTGTATTCCATGGTCGTCGTTTTAGTACCGGATATGGTGCCGGAAATGGCGCGTCATGTGTATTTCGAAGCGACCGCCATGATCATAGGTTTG
>JANPDE010000301.1:0-7008 GCA_031431315.1 Haliea sp. | reverse complement strand
AAAATTTCCCGGCGCCGATACCCGTCTCACCACCCAGATGAAGTCCGTGGGCGAAGTCATGGCCATTGGCCGCACGTTTCAGGAGTCCCTGCAGAAAGCCCTGCGCGGCCTGGAAGTGGGCTCCGCCGGCTTTGAACACAGAATTGATGTGGATGATCCTGAGCTGCGTGATGAACTGGTGTCGGAGCTGACCAATCCCGGGCCGGATCGTATCTGGTATATCGGCGATGCATTCCGTGCTGGTATGAGCGTGGATGAGGTGTATGAATACTCTGGCGTGGATCCGTGGTTCCTGGTGCAGATTCAGGACATCATCGCCACCGAAGATGGCCTGAAACGGGTCAACCTGGAAGAGATCGATCACGCGCAGATGTTCGGGCTCAAGCGCAAGGGCTTTTCCGATGAACGCCTGGCTGTGTTACTGGCCGAGTCTGAAACCGCAGTGCGCGAGCACCGCCACGGCCTGGGTGTGCGCCCGGTGTACAAGCGTGTGGATACCTGCGCCGCCGAGTTCGCCTCCGCGACCGCCTACATGTACTCCACCTACGAGGAAGAGTGTGAGGCCGCGCCTACTGACCGCGATAAAATTCTGGTGTTGGGCGGGGGGCCCAACCGCATCGGACAGGGTATCGAATTCGATTATTGCTGCGTGCATGCAGCGCTGGCACTGCGCGAGGACGGTTACGAGACCATCATGGTCAACTGCAATCCGGAAACGGTTTCCACGGACTACGACACCTCGGATCGACTCTATTTTGAGCCTGTGACGTTGGAGGACGTACTGGAGATTGTTGATCTGGAGAAACCGAAAGGCGTGATCGTGCAGTTCGGTGGCCAGACACCACTCAAGCTGGCGCGTGCGCTGGAAGCCCAGGGTGTGCCGATAATCGGTACTACTGCGGATGCTATCGATCGGGCAGAGGATAGAGAGCGCTTCCAGCACATGATCCAGAAGCTGGGGCTGAGGCAGCCTACTAACACTACCGTGCGCAGTACCGGCGCAGCGCTGCAGGCGGCCAAGGCGATCGGCTACCCACTGGTGGTGCGTCCCTCTTACGTGCTGGGCGGTCGCGCCATGGAGATCGTCTACAGGGAGGAGGATCTGCTGCGCTATATGCGCGATGCGGTGCAGGCCTCGGATGACGCACCGGTGTTACTGGACAGTTTTCTCAGCGCTGCGATTGAAGTGGATATCGACGCCGTGAGCGATGGTGAGCAAGTCGTGATCGGCGCGATCATGCAGCATATCGAACAGGCCGGTGTGCATTCGGGAGATTCCGCCTGTTCCCTGCCACCGTACAGTCTGGCCGCCGAAGTTCAGGATGCAATGCGTTCCCAGGTTAAGAGAATGGCCCTGGAGTTGGGGGTTAAAGGTCTGATGAACGTACAGCTGGCCTGGCAGGACGGTGAAATCTACGTGATCGAGGTGAACCCGCGCGCATCGCGCACTGTACCGTTTGTGTCCAAATGTATCGGGGTATCGCTGGCCAAGGTTGCCGCTCGCTGTATGGTGGGGCAAACGCTGGCGGCGCAGGGGTTTACCCGCGAAATTGTACCGCCCTACTTCAGTGTGAAAGAGGCGGTTCTGCCTTTCAACAAATTTCCCGGTGTCGATCCGATCCTGGGGCCGGAGATGAAATCCACCGGCGAAGTCATGGGTACCGGCGACACCTTTGCCGAGGCCTTCGCCAAGGCTCAACTGGGTGTCGGCGGCAACGGACCTCCTACCGGGGGCACCGCCCTGCTCAGCGTGCGTGATGTGGACAAGCCCGGCATTGTGGCTGTGGCCCGGGACCTCTGTGAGTTGGGCTTTTCCCTGGTGGCAACCAGTGGCACAGCACAGGTGCTGGAGCAGGCGGGCATCGCCGTACGTCGAGTCAACAAAGTGACGGAGGGGCGACCGCATATTGTCGACATGATCAAGAACGATGAAGCGGATTTTATTATCAATACCACCGAGGGTCGCCGCGCTATTGAGGATTCCGCTTCCATTCGCGCCAGCGCCGAGGCTCACCGTGTATTTTATACAACCACTCTCACGGCGGCACAGGCGATCTGTATGGCGTTGAAATTTAAAGGTGAAAAGACAGTGCGTCGCCTCCAGGATTTACACGGAAGGATCAAACGATGAGCAGGTTTCCGATGACATTAGCGGGTGAAACTCTGTTGCGGCAGGAGCTGGAACGGCTGAAAAAGGTGGAGCGGCCGCGCATAGTGCAGGCGATAGCCGAGGCGCGTGCGCACGGGGATCTCAAAGAGAACGCGGAGTATCACGCCGCCCGGGAACAGCAGAGTTTCACCGAGGGCCGGATCATGGAGATCGAAGGTAAATTGGCGAATGCCCAGGTGATTGATATTACGGCCATTTCCAAGACCGGCAAGGTGATCTTCGGGACCACGATTGACCTGATAAATGCCGAATCGGGAGACACCGTGCGCTATCGCATCGTCGGTGAAGATGAGGCCGATATCAAAGGCAACATGATCTCTGTAGGCTCACCCATTGCCCGCGCCCTCATTGGCAAGGAGGAAGGGGATATCGTCATCGTCAGGGCTCCCGTTGGCGATATCGAGTACGAAATCGAGCAGGTACACCATATTTGATGTCCAAAAAATCAATAATGCAAATAATTCTCATTTAAACTATGATCGAGCTTTTACTCCGGCTGAATGAATATTATGAGTCCTTCCCTCTGGACCCTGAAGACTGGCGATTGCTGTGAAATTCTCGGTTACGACAACGCGCTTGATGAGAAATATCGCATACGTTTGATGGAGTTCGGGTTTCACCCGGGTGAGTCGGTGTCCTGTTTGCAGTCACTCGCTTTCGGAGCGCCCAAAGTCTACCGCGTCAGCAATACGGTGTATTCGCTGGACGATGAGGTGGCTGCCCACGTGCTGGTCAGAATTACCTATTCGCCATGAGTAAAATTCTATTGATGGGCAGCCCCAATTCGGGCAAAAGCCTGCTGTTCAACCGCCTGACGGGTTTGCACCACAAAGTGGCCAACTTTCCAGGTATCACCGTGGATGTCAGCGTGGGTCGGTTGCAGGCCCTGCCGGAGCTGGAGCTGGTTGACTTCCCCGGCACTTACTCTTTACAGGCTATTTCAGCGGACGAGCAGGTTGCCGTCGAGTACTTCGAGCGGTCCTTGCTTGATCCGGATGTCAGCCAGGTACTGTGTGTCATTGATGCCACGCGGCTGGAAAAGAGTCTTTACTTTACCTTGCAGGTGATTCGAGACTGCGCGCGGCACGGCAAACGAGTCACCGTACTGGCTAACATGATAGATGTACTGGATTCCCACAAGCTCAGCCTCGATGTCGGCGCGCTGGCCGTTGCAGTAGGGGCGCCGGTGCTGCCTGTATCCGCCCGTTCGGGTAAGGGGCTGGATGCGATTATTGGAGAATTGAAAAAGGCGCCGTTACTGCCGCACCTCGGGGCGGGTGAGCAGCCGCTAGCAACAAGCGACGAACAGTTGCGTATCACCGCCCATCAACTGGCGCAGCGTTTTGGCGCCAAGGGCGATGTGTTGATCAGGAACCAGACCCGCTTGGATGGCATATTCCTGCACTCCCTGACCGGAGGCATTGCCTTTTTCTTCATCATGTACCTGTTGTTTCAGTCCATATTCACGTGGGCCGCGCCTCTTATGGATGCGGTAGAGTACGTGCTGGGCACCATTGCCGACGTAGTTGTGCCCCTGATTGGCAACCAGACGGCACGGGATTTTACCGCTGACGCCGTGTTTGGCGGCCTAGGCGCCTTTCTGGTTTTCGTCCCGCAGATCTTTGTCCTGACGTTTGTGATCGGCCTGTTGGAAGACTCTGGCTATATGGCGCGTGCCGCCCTGATTTGCCACAAGCCGCTGCGCCTGTTCGGTTTGACAGGAAAAAGTTTTATTCCCATGTTGTCGGGTGTGGCCTGTGCTATTCCCGCGATTTACGCCGCACGTGCCATCGATTCGCCGCGCAAGCGCTTGCTGACCTACATGGCGATACCCCTGATGCCCTGTTCGGCCCGTTTGCCGGTCTATACATTATTAATTGCCGCTTTTATTCCTGCGAGCACAGCGCTGGGGGGCCTGGTTGGGTGGCAGGGCCTGGCCATGTTTGCCATTTATTTCTTCGGTATGATTTGTGGCCTGTTGGTGACCGCGCTGGTGTCACGGACTAGCAAAGACCACTATAACGATCTGCCCTTTGTACTGGAGTTGCCGCCGTACCGGGTGCCCAGCCTGCGGCCCCTGTTGCGCAATTGCTGGAATCGCTCCAAACACTTTGTGACCAAGGCGGGCAAGATCATTTTTGCGGTTACGGTAGGCGTGTGGGTGTTAGGCTATTTTCCTAATTTCGGCGCCGATCTGGGTACTTCCTGGTTGGGACATATGGGCCAGTTCATCGAGCCCCTGTTTGCCCCGTTGGGCCTGGACTGGCGTTATGGGGTGGCTATTTTAAGTTCCTTCCTGGCCCGGGAGGTCTTTGTGGGCACGCTGGGCACGATCTTTGGAATTGAGTCCGCGGACGAACAGATGGCGCCGCTGGTAGAGCACATTCAAAACAGTGATCTGGCCCTGGGCTCCGGGCTAGCCCTGCTGGTATTTTTCGCCATTGCCCTGCAGTGCGTTTCTACCCTGGCGATTCTCGCCAAGGAGAGTGGGTCGAGTTCGCTGGCGGTAAAAATGTTCATGGGCTACTTTCTGTTTGCTTACGTGGCTGCACTGGCGGTGTATCAATTGACCAGCCTCCTTACCGGATAGTGCGGATGGCTACTCTGGCCGCTCGTGTTGAAACAGCCTGACCTCAGCCAATACCAGCTGCGCCACCATCCTGACCAGAAGCGCGTGGTTTTCCTTGCGAATCCCTTCCAGGCCCGCATTGATCTGCTGGTATAAGCTTGCGCTATCCTGAGCTTCGAGATGCGCGGGCAGCTCCACCGTGAAGAGGTACTGTTCGGATTCGTTCAGTTGGGCGTACATGTTGGTCAGTTGCCGGGCAGCGAAATCGATCAGTTCATCATCTGCGCCTTTCGCTGTGAGCAATTCGCGCAGCTGGCGGTCCAAAAAAGCCAGGCCCTGGGTTCGCTGCGACGGAAACTCCAGGATATCACCCATATTTACAGAGGTTTAATCAGGTTGGAGAGACGCGGGTCCGGCGTAACGGAGCGGCGCAGCAGTAGGATGACATTGCCGATGCTCTGTACGATTTCGGCTCCGGAACGTGCGCTGATTTCCTGGGCGATCTGCGTGCGTGCCTCGCGCGAGCCCACGGCGAGCTTAACCTTGATCAACTCATGATCGGTCAGGGCTCGATCCAGCTCGACGATAACGCTCTCGGTCAGGCCTTTTCCAGCGATGGTAACCACCGGCTTCAGTTTGTGGCCCATTGCGCGCAGCTGCTTGCTGCCCTGGCTTGCTTTCTTGCTCATCGTTGTTCCAAGGTACATGCTTGCGATCACGGGGCGGGCTATTCTACACAACGCATCCCGGGCGAGAAACGGAAAATACAGTGATCTGTCATGAGTAAGAAGCGACCCTCCAGTAAAGCCTGGTTAAAAGAGCACCGCGATGACCCCTATGTGCAGCAGGCGCAGCGCGACGGTTATCGCTCGCGGGCGTGTTACAAGTTGCTGGAGTTGCAGGAGCGGGACAAACTGATCCGGCCTGGCATGACCGTACTGGATCTGGGCAGCGCGCCAGGCGGCTGGTCACAGGTGGCGGCGGCGCGGGTGGGTGAAAATGGGAGGGTGATTGCCTCGGATATCTTGCCGATGGACAGTCTGCCCGGCGTGACCTTTATCGAGGGTGATTTTACTGAGGATACTGTATTCGAGCGGATATTGGTGGCCCTGGGTGGCCAGGTGATCGATCTGGTGATTTCCGATATGGCGCCTAACATGAGCGGCGTGAATGCCGTGGACCAACCGCGCGCGATCTATTTGGTAGAACTGGCCCTGGATATGGCGCAAAAGGTCCTGGCGCCGGGCGGTACATTTGTAGCCAAATTATTCCATGGTGAAGGTTTTGATGAGGTATTCCAGATGGCCAAAGGCTCATTCTTCAAGGTTTTGACGCGCAAGCCCAAGGCGTCAAGACCCCGCTCCAGAGAGGTTTACATGGTGGCAAAGGAGTTTCGGGGGCGCTGAAAGTGCTGTTTTCGGTCATCTTGAAACATGGAGAGATTGCCCCAAGTATAGTAAATTGACTGGTAGTGACGTGCTGCGCGACCGGCAGCGTTGATGGGCATAGTGTAACCGCTGGTTTCCCATTCGACGCGACGGAATATCGAACACCCTCGTTGAGGTAATTGTATTGAACGCTATGGTTAAGAATTTATTGCTCTGGTTGGTGATTGCGGCGGTGCTGTTGTCCGTATTCAACAACTTTAATATCCAAGGTGGTCCAGAGCAGGTCGGGTATTCCGATCTTATCACTGTGATCCAGAACGAACAGGTCAAGAAGGTAGTGGTGGATGGCCTGACGATTTCTGGCGAGCGCTACGACGGTTCCCGCTTCGAGACCATTCGCCCCATGGTAGAAGATCCCAAGCTGATGGATGACCTGCTGGAGCACAAGGTCGTGGTTGAGGGTCGTAAGCCTGAGCAGCAGAGTGTCTGGACCCAATTGCTGGTCGCCAGCTTTCCCATCCTCATCATTATTGGCGTATTTATGTTCTTCATGCGTCAGATGCAGGGTGGCGGTGGCGGCCGCGGTGGCCCCATGAGTTTTGGCAAAAGTAAAGCCAAGCTGTTGGGGGAGGACCAGATCACGACCACGTTTGCCGATGTGGCAGGGGTGGATGAAGCGAAGCAGGATGTTCAGGAGTTGGTGGAATTCCTGCGCGACCCCAGCCGCTTCCAGAAACTGGGAGGACGGATTCCCCGGGGTGTGCTGATGGTGGGCCAGCCAGGCACGGGTAAGACCTTGCTGGCTAAGGCCATCGCCGGTGAAGCGAAAGTACCCTTCTTCTCGATCTCCGGTTCAGATTTTGTGGAGATGTTCGTGGGCG
>JANPDE010000300.1:0-19528 GCA_031431315.1 Haliea sp. | reverse complement strand
TAACGTTGCCCGCAGCGGCGAGCGTAGCGAGTCCAGCAGCCGAAGGCTGCGAGCTGCCGGGCCTGGTTAGGCCTTGAGTAATAAAGCGACATAAATAACCAATGCAATAAAACTAAGAATACTACGGACGGCGTGAAGATTGCCCCACTTTACTAAAAGTTCGCGTGTTTCCGCAGAATTTAAGTCTCGTTCTGGTGCGAGCAATTTTTGATTGGTTGGCATAATGACAATGAATGTGAATGGTATAACTGCGCCAATGAAAGCTGCAGCAAGCAGCCACATAATGCCGCCACTGAGTAACCATATAGCGATGCCAGAAAGAAAACTTAGCACAGCCAAAGAAACCTGCATAACATAGGCGCGTTTGTAACTTGGAGCCCAAACAGTAACTGCTGTTTTTGTGTCGCAGCCCATGCGGGCGGGATGCTCTGCAACACTTATATAAATAGCAGCGCCTGCAAAAATTGCAGAAGTTAAAACCGCTATAAATTGTAAAACTGCAATCATGCGATTTCTCCTAGAAGCCTAACAGTATATTAAACGGACGCATCTCGTTGTCTTCATTCCGTCTAACTCCACTCGCTGTAAATGATTCGAGACCAAATTATCATTTGGAGCAACGAGTTGGCGATGGTGTTTTTATCTACTCGTACATAGCGAGAATTAAACTTGAAGGAACCCCATCAACGCCCGTTAATCGCCCTACCGCTATTATTTCAGTAAAACCCCAAAAAAAACAACACGCTGACCCCGGATGGAATCGGCCACTGCCTCAGGTACTATACTGCGAACTACGCGCCTGAGAGGAATAAGAACATGGCAGACAAGGTAGTGCGCATTGGCGGCGCCAGCGGCTTCTGGGGCGACGCCGCCCGGTCGACCCCACAATTGCTGAATGTCGATGGCCTGGACTACATCGTGTACGACTACCTGGCCGAGATCACCATGTCCATCATGGCCAGGGCCCGGGCGAAGGACGACACCAAGGGCTATGCCACGGATTTCGTCAGCGCGGCCATGCAGCCGCATCTGGCACTGATCGCCGAGCGCGGCATCAAAGTCATTTCCAATGCCGGCGGCGTCAACCCTCACGCCTGCGCCTTCGCACTGCGCGCGGTGATCGCACAACAGGGCCTGGACCTGAAGGTCGCCTGTATCGTGGGCGATGATCTGCTGGACCGCAAGGACCAGCTACAGGCGCAGGGCATCACTGAAATGTTTTCCGGCTCCACCTTTCCACCTGCAGAGAAAGTGCTGAGCATCAACGCCTACCTCGGCGCTTTCCCCATCGCCCGCGCGCTGGAATTGGGCGCCGATATCGTGGTCACCGGCCGCTGCGTGGACAGCGCCGTCACACTGGGGGCGTGCATCCATGCCTTCGGCTGGGAGCGGGAGGACCTCGACCGACTCGCCATGGGCTCACTCGCAGGGCATATCCTGGAGTGCGGGCCGCAGGCCACGGGCGGCAACTTCACCGACTGGGAGCAAGTGCCCGATATTGCGAGCATCGGCTACCCCGTCGCAGAAGTCGCCGCCGACGGCAGCTTCGTGTGTACCCAACCAGACAACACCGGCGGGCTGGTGACGGTCGGTACGGTGAGCGAGCAATTGCTGTACGAGATCGGCGACCCGCAGGCCTATATCCTGCCCGACGTCGTCTGCGATTTCTCCACGGCCCGCATCGAGCAAGTGGGCGAGAACCGCGTGCGCGTGTCGGGCGCTACCGGCCGCGCCGCGCCGGACACCTACAAAGTGAGCGCCACCTACGCCGATGAATTTCGCGGCGGCACCTATCTCACGTTTTATGGCGTCGATGCCGATAAAAAAGCCCGCGCCCTGGGCGAGGCCGTGTTCAAGGCTGCACGTAATGCGTTCAAAACCTATGGTCTGGCGGACTTCAGTGAGACCAGCATCGAACTGATCGGCACCGAAAGCCAGTACGGCGCGTTCAGTGAAGTTCAAGGCAGCCGTGAAGTCGCGATGAAACTCGCCGCCAAACATCCGGACATGGCGGGCATCGGCATCATGCTCAGGGAGGCCGTTGGACTGGGCCTGGCGACACCCCCAGGCCTGTCCGGTTTCGCCGGCAGTCGCCCCAGTCCCTCGCCGGTGGTGCGCCTGTTCTCCTGCACGGTGCCCAAATCACAGGTGCAGGTGCGCATTCTGCTGGGCGACGAGGCCGTGGCCTGCGATGAAGTGCACGGTGGCGCCCAAGGCCGGGCCGCGCAGGTCGGCGCAGCTCGAGACAGCGCGGCTACCGTACGCCCAGACATGCCCAAGGTGACGAAGGCCAGGAAGATGACGACGGTGCCGCTCATCGCCCTGGCCTGGGGTCGCAGTGGCGACAAGGGCAACAAGGCCAATGTCGGCATCATCGCGCGCAAACCGGAATACCTGCCTTATATCTGCGCTGCGTTGACTGAAGACGTCGTGCGGGAGCGCTTTGCACACTTCCTCGCTGATTCGTCGGAAGGCAGCGTGGAGCGCTTCCTGCTGCCGGGCAGTCACGCCATCAACTTCCTGTTGCACGATGTACTGGGCGGCGGCGGTGTGGCCAGCATTCGCAATGACCCCCAGGGCAAGGGCTACGCGCAACTCCTGTTATCCTGCCCTGTTCGCATACCAGCGGCCCTCGCGGAGACTTTGTCATGACGGTGTACCACTCGAAAATCAACGTCAATTCCGAGGGCTATGCGAAAAACCGCCGCGAGATGCTCGAACTCGTTCAGCACCTGCAGACTCTCAATGCCCGCGGCGCGCTGCTTTCGGAAAAGCGCAGGACGCGCTTCGAGGCGCGCGGCCAGTTGACGCCGCGTGAGCGGCTGGCCCGACTGTTAGACCCGGGCATGCCCTTCCTCACCGTCGGCAATCTCGCCGGTTATTTAGTTGATAGTCCCGATCCAGACAAATCCATCGCCGGCTCAACCGTGGTCACCGGCATCGGCTTCATCAGTGGCGTGCGCTGTATGGTGGTAGTCGACGACAGCGGCATACAGGCGGGCACACTGACCAGTGCCAGCGGCTACCGCATCCGCCGCTGCGAGGAGATTGCCCTGCAACAGAAGCTGCCCTTCGTGCACCTGGTGGAGAGCGGCGGTGGCGACCTGCTCAACTACACAGTGGAAGGCTTTCTGCAGGGCGGTGCGCTGTTCGGCAACCTCGCGCGGTTGAGCAAGTCCGGTATACCCGTGATCGCCATCCTGCACGGGTCATCCACTGCAGGTGGTGCGTACATGCCGGGCCTGAGCGACTACGTGATCGCGGTGCGCGACAATGGCCGCGCCTTCCTCGCCGGACCACCGCTGCTGAAAGCGGCCACCGGTGAAATCGCCACGGAGGAGGAACTCGGCGGCGCCGAAATGCACGCGTCCGTGTCGGGACTTGCCGAATACCTGGCGGAGGACGACGGCCACGCAGTGCAGATGTGCCGCGAACTGCTGCACCGGCTGCAGTGGAACAAGGACTGCGCCACGCCCAACCGGCGCGGCTATCGTGAGCCGCAGTACGACAGCGACGAGCTGGCCGGCGTGATCCCCTGCGACTACCGCAGTCCATACGATATGCGCGAACTGGTGGCGCGCGTGGTGGACGGCTCGGACTTCCTGGAATTCAAGTCGCGCTACGGCGCCGCGACCGTATGCCTGCAGGCGGATATCTTCGGTCTGCCCTGCGGCGTCCTCGGCAACAACGGCCCGATCGATCCCGACGGCGCGACCAAGGCCGCGCAGTTTTTGCAGTTGTGTGAGCAGTCCAATCTTCCGGTGGTGTTCCTGCAGAACACTACCGGCTATATCGTCGGCACCAGGTCCGAACGCGCCGGTATGATCAAGCACGGCTCGAAGATGATTCAGGCGGTGCGCAACCTCGATGTACCACGCATCACGCTGATGACCGGGGCCAGCTTCGGCGCCGGCAACTACGGCATGTGCGGCCGCCACTTCGAGCCGGATTTCCTGTACACCTTTCCCAACGCCCGCACCGGCGTCATGGGCGGCGAGCAGGCGGCCAAAACCATGTCTGAGGTGGCGCGCGGCAAGGCGGCGGCCACCGGCGCAACAGTAGACGAGGACACGTTGGCGAAGCAGGAAAGCTACCTGGCCAATATCTTCGACAGTCAGTCCAGCGCGTTCTATACCTCGGGTCACATGATGGACGACGGCATGATAGACCCGCGCGATGCGCGCAGGACGCTGGGCTTTTTACTGGAGACGGTGTGGGAGACACGCCACCGCACGGTGCGACCGAACAGTTTTGGCATAGCGCGGATGTAAGTTTGAATGGAGCGAGCATGATTCGGGTACGACCTACCGGGACCGTGTGGCGACAGGACGTCGCCACCCGAGCCTATACATGGATGTATGCTTTTTGGCGTGTCCCGGTAGATCGTACACGGATCAGGCGTCACCGCAGGAGTTAACACGCATGGCATCACTACCCAACACCGAACACCTGATACTGGAGCGCAAAGGCAGCGTACTCACTGTCTGGTTCAATCGACCAGCCGCCAAGAATTCGCTGTCCGTCGAGATGATCGATGAGCTGCACGCCGTGCTGGACGCGGCGGCCAAGGAGCCATCGCTGCGCACGCTGATCCTGCGCGGCAAGGGCGATATCTTCTGCGCCGGCGCCGATATCAAGGGCTTCCGGGCCGACGCGCAGGGTGGCCAGCAGGATGCGGATGCCGTGGCGCGCGGCAATCGCAGCTTCGGCGACCTGATGATCAAGCTCAATGAGCAGCCGCAGACGGTTGTCATGCTGGTGCAGGGTGCGGCTATCGGCGGCGGTCTCGGGCTGTGCTGCGTCGGCGATGTCACCATCGTCACGCGCGATGCCAGCTTCCGCCTGTCGGAGACCAGCCTCGGCATTCCGCCGGCGCAGATCGCGCCCTTTGTCAGCGACCGCGTGGGACTCACACAGGCGCGCCGCCTGATGCTTACCGGCGCCCGCTTCAAGGGTGAAGACGCGGTGCGCTACGGCATTGGCCACATCCTCGCAGAGGACGCCAAAGACCTGGAAACAAAGTGCGCGGAGGTGCTGGCGCAGATCAGCCTGTGTGCGCCCGGCGCCAATGCCACCACCAAGCGCATCCTGTTCGAGGCCACGCGCCGACCGCGCGCCGAGGCCCTGGATTTTGCATCGCGCGGTTTCGCCGCCTGCATGCTCAGTGACGAGGGGCGCGAGGGCATGGCTGCCTTTGTCGAGAAGCGCAAACCCAAATGGGCTTACGAATGAGCGGGCTAACGAATGAGTGGGCCCATGACTAGACGGCGGAGAACACGATGACACGATTTACCAGCATCCTGGTGGCGAATCGCG
The DNA here is from genome assembly GCA_031431315.1 of Haliea sp. GTDB lineage: Bacteria > Pseudomonadota > Gammaproteobacteria > Pseudomonadales > Halieaceae > Marimicrobium. Next base: position 14,212 of record JANPDE010000300.1, on the reverse strand, counting down.
GGGAGATCGCCTGCCGCGTGATCCGCACCGCCAAAGCCCAGGGCTACCACACGGTGGCTGTGTATTCCGACGCCGATGCCAAGGCGCCGCACGTACACATGGCCGATGAGGCCGTGCATATCGGGCCCAGCCCGGTGCAAGAGTCCTACCTGGTCGCGGCCAATATCATTGCCGCAGCCCGCGCCAGCGGCGCCGAGGCGATTCATCCAGGCTACGGCTTTCTCAGCGAGAATGCCGACTTCGCCAGGGCCTGCGAGGACGCTGGCCTGGTGTTCATCGGCCCTACCCCCGAAGCCATTCACCTCATGGGCAATAAAGCCGAGGCAAAGCGCCGCATGATCGCCGCCGGCGTACCCTGCGTGCCGGGCTACGAGGGTGAGGACCAGCGCGACGCCACCCTGCTAAGCGAAGGCAAAAAAATAGCACTGCCCTTGATGGTGAAGGCCGCCGCTGGCGGCGGCGGTCGCGGCATGCGCCTGGTGCACAAGCTGGACGAACTGGCCAACGCCATCAAGCTGGCACGGGCCGAAGCGGCGGCCGCGTTTGGCAATGGCGATCTAATCCTGGAAAAAGCCATTGCCCGCCCGCGTCACGTGGAAGTGCAGGTATTTGGCGACAGCTTTGGGACCCTCGTGCACCTGGGAGAGCGCGACTGCTCGGTGCAGCGTCGGCACCAGAAAGTGGTGGAAGAAGCGCCCTGCCCGGTAATGACCGAGGAATTGCGCGAGAAAATGGGCGCCGCAGCGGTAGCGGCCGCCCGCAGCATAGCCTATCGCGGCGCGGGCACCGTGGAATTCCTGCTGGATGAAAGTGGCAAGTTTTACTTTCTGGAGATGAACACGCGCCTGCAGGTCGAGCACCCGGTCACCGAACTGATCACCGGCCTGGACCTGGTGGCACTGCAGTTGCAGGTGGCCCAGGGCGAGCCGCTGGGTTTCACACAGGACGACGTCACGCTGACCGGGCACGCCATCGAGGTGCGGTTATACACCGAAGATCCCACCCAGAATTTTCTCCCCACTTCAGGTCCTGTTGACCTGTGGTCGCCGCCAGTCGGCACCGGCATCCGAGTGGACAGTGGCATTTGCAGTGGCCAGGACATCTCTCCGTATTACGATCCCATGGTCGCCAAGATCATTGCCAGTGGTCCCACGCGCGAAGTCGCCCGCTTGCGCCTGATCGAAGCGCTGCACAACACGGTCCTGTTTGGCCCGCGGCATAACCGGGATTTCCTGGTGGCGTGCCTGGAGAAGGAAAAGTTTGCCCAGGGGCAGGCCACCACCGCCTTCATCGCCGAGGAGTTCGGCGACGGTGGCATCACCGACCCACTGCCCACATTCAACGACAGCGCCGTGGCCGCCGTGCTGGAACTGGCGCTGCAACACCGCGAGCTGTAAGAATCAAGCGTAAACGTTGCGCCGCAGTTGCGCGACTGGGCCAGTGCCAGCCCGCTGGTGTCGCGCAAGCAATATAGCCATGGCGATCACGTGCATGACCTCGCGGTGACACCATTTGTCCAGTCGCGCTATCGCGTGTTCGACGCCAGTCGCGCCGTGACGGTGGAGTTGCTGGGTATGGAAGGCAGCACCGCGCATGTGGGCATCGATGAGTCCCGGCATGTGGTGCGCTACCACTTGTCCGAAGCGGGAAAACTGAATCTGTCCATCGATGGACGCGCCGCCGTGTACCGCGACATGATTCGCCTCGACGGCGCGCAGAATCTGGTCGGCGGCAGCGGCCGGATCGCCGCGCCCATGCACGGGCTGTTGCGCGAGGTGCGCGCCGCGGTGGGTGACACCGTGGAGTCGGGCCAGACACTGGCGGTGCTGGAGGCGATGAAGATGCACTATGAAATTGTCGCCGATGTGGCAGGCACAGTCGCCGAGATGCTGGCGGTGGCCGGCACGCAGGTGGCTGCCGATGACCTGCTGATTGTCATCAACGTGGCACAGTAGCAGTAGCAGGGGCGACTGATACATCACACCTTCGAGCAGCAGTACGTTGTATCGGGACCGGGTGACCATGCAGGCGGGAATACTCACTCCGTTTATCTGGTTGTTCGCTCTATGTTTTTACCTGCGTAGGCAGAGACGCTGGCGTCAGCTCGCAAGAAGTGGATTCAATGATGGTAATCGCTGATACGTCGCTATACTCGATAGCATGCGGTTGAGTACACATAACGCAGGAATGGGCAATGAATAGAATACTCATCGCGATGGCCAGCCTTACCGTCCTTTTTGTGGAACCTGTGCAGCTGTACGCGCAGGCCAGCGCAGGAATCGAGTGGGAAATCCTCAATGGCGAAGCCATGGCGCTGTACCGGAGCGGCCATTACGACCGCGCGCTCCCCGTCGCACAAAAAGCGCTGATCATTGCCGAGGAGACAGTCGAGAAAGATGTCGGCCCCGATCAACTCGCCCTCGCCACCAGCCTGAACAACCTGGCCGAACTCTACCGAGTACAGGGCAACTTCAACGCTGCCGAACCACTGTACAAGCGCTCACTGCGTATCTTCGAGATAACGCTGGGGCCCAACCATCCCGTTGTCGCCACCAGCCTGAACAACCTTGCAACCCTTTACCGGGCCAATCAACGCGTGGTGGCGGCTGAAGACCTGGAAAAGCGAGCTGCGCGCATTACTGCACCCAATGTATCGTTGCGCAAAGATTTAACCACAACGCAATAATCAGGTAGACGGCGGCGGCAGCCCGTGGATGGCAACAGACACGAGATGGGCAACGCCGGCCGCAAAGAACACCCACAATATGTAACGCAGAACGTAAGCCTGCAGACCGATGGTCAGATGGAGTATGCCCACCAGCAGAATACCGGTGCGCAGAGTTTTAGTACCCGTTGCAGTGTCTTCATTTAGCTACAGTCGCATGCCTGGCGCAGTGTCTAACTGGTCCTGTGCCCGCCCGTGAATGTAGGAACCGATAATCCCCACGAGCCAGCATGCTGCGAACGCCCAGGTTGCCAGGTCAGTTGCCTGTTCACTGCCGCTTAGCTGTTGTGTCACCAGATTGGAGATAGCGGCGACGTCGGGTGCCATACCGCTACTCTCGATTTTTTGCACCACGTCCATCGCAATACGCATGGTTACCGAAGCTATGGTATAGACGGCATACCCGGCGACGCCCAGCAGCACGACGCCAACTGCCCAGCGCTTCAGGTACAGATGGCCGATGCCGGGAAATACCAGAGCCGAGAGCAGCACCGCTTTCGTAGATCTCTTCATGCACTACCTCCGCGAATTCAGGCGTTGTACAACGTAAAAATCCCGATGCCAATAAAGCCGATACCCGCGATGTAATGCAGGTAGCGCGTATTGATGTATTCCGCCAGCAGGCTGCCGGCCAACACCCCGATGGCCGAAGCGAAAATCAATGCAGCAGAAGCCGCCAGGAAGATGGTGTACTTGCTGACTTCCTTATCGGCGGCAAACAACATGGTGGCCAATTGCGTTTTATCGCCCAACTCGGCGATAAACACTGAGGCGAAAATCGTCAGGAATATTTTCCAGTCCATACAGCGGTACTCGCAACTCTCGAAAAGCCACAAGGCAGGTGCAGGAGTATAAACGCGTTCCCCTTTCTTCCAAACTGTGCTTATACTCCTCCGATAATAAACAAGAAGGAAAGACTATGCCCCCCTCGGCCATAAATCTCAGTTGTGCTGTGTGCCTGTCCCTGACCGCACTCGGCAGCAATGCCCAAACCGATACCCAGACTCCCGTGCCGCAGACGCTGGAAGAGGTCGTGGTGACAGCACAAAAGCGCGAACAAACACTTCAGGATGTGCCCATTTCCATCAGCGTGGTCACGGCCCAGGACATCGCCGATATCAACGCGTTTACGTTCGATGACCTGGAACAACTCACGCCGGGCGTGTCGCTGTTTGGCGGCCTGCAATCGGCCTCTATCCGCCTGCGTGGCGTCGGTCCCGGTTATTTCGCCGTGAACTCACCCCAGAGCGTTGTCGTGTTCATGGATCAATTTGCGCAGGCGCAGATCGGCACAGTGTTTTCCACCCTTGTCGATATCGAACGCCTCGAATTGCTGCGCGGCCCGCAAGGCACACTGTATGGCATCAACGCCCCAGGCGGCGCCTACAACATCACCACCCGCGCTCCGAATTTCGACGGCATCAACGGCTACGTGGAAGGCAGCTACAGCCAGTTCGACTCCTCCGAGCTGGCGGCCTACGACACACGCGGTGCCGTCAACGTCCCGCTGCTCGACGACACACTGGCACTGCGGCTAGCGGGCGTGTACCGCAACGATGACGGCTATATCAAAATGGTCAACCCGGCCTCGCCGAATGACAGTAATGGCGGCAGTGACACCCAGGCCCTGCGCGGTCGGCTGCGCTGGCTTATCAGCGACACCATGCAACTGGATACCACTGCCAACTACCAGGACCTGACCCAGTACATTTCTTCCTTCGCCTACCAGGGTCAGGTGCCGGGAACCGGCGGGACGACCGGTTATCCCGCGACATTCACCAAATTCAGAGACCGTGAGGATTTCGGAGACTTCAGAGGCCAGGTCGACGGCGATGTTAAGGACATCAGCGCACACTGGTCCTGGGAAGCGGACGTCACGAACGTGGATTTTTTGACGATGTACCAGGAGTTCAGCAATGCGTCGAACGAGAATCGCAGGCCCTATCCGGGCTCCAACGAAACCTTCAGGATCGACCTCGACTATAAAATCACCACCTATGAACTGCGCTTCTCCGATGACGTCGGTGATATCACGTACGTCACCGGCCTGTACCACTTCGACCGGCCCGCCGACGGCAAATTCAATGTCCTGTTAAGCAGTGTAGAAGTCTTTGGCGATTCCACCGGCGAGGACTCCGGCAACGCCGCCTACGGCAATGTCAGTTACAGATTCACCGAGCAGTGGGAACTGGGGCTGGGCGCGCGCTACGACGATATCAACACCCAACTGGACAATGACATCCGCTTCCTGGATTACGTCGCGCTGATCGATGACGATCTCGGCTTTGACCACGTCTCCTGGAGCGTCAAGCTCAACCATTACTTCAATGACAACCTGACCTTCTACACCGCAGTAGACAATGCGTTCAAGCAGGGAGGATTCAACCCGCTGGTTCCCGCCGTCTTTGCGCTGGAGCCGATTTTCCCGGAGGTCGCTGCGTTCGGACGCGAAGTGGCGATCTACGATGACGAAACAACGCTTTCCTACGAGTTGGGGATGAAGGGAATCGCGCTGGACAACCGGCTGCGCTACTCCGTGGCCGTGTTCTACCAGGAATTCCAGGATCACCAGATCGGCATGCCCGACGACGTGGCCGCACTTGGCCAGTTGGCTGCCCTGTTCAACAGTCAGCTCGCTAATGCGGATGAGGTGTATACCCAGGGTGTCGAATTCGATGTCACCTACCTGTTTGCCGAGCACTGGGAGGCCGCCCTGCGCGGCGCCTACTCGGACCCAACCATTGACAACTGGAGTACACGCCTGTGCGATGGCGGGGAGGAGCCACCACTGTTGCCCGGGCAGTCGCCCATTCCGGATCAGTTGTACTGCCCCAAGGACGGGGAGGCACTCAACAGCTTGCCGCGCTGGCAATCCAATTTCCAACTCGGCTATGAATACCCCCTCACCGGCAACTGGGACATGGCGGCCAGGATCAACTGGACGTGGCAATCCAAACCCGCGCGGCAGGTCCTGGCTGAAAGTCACAACCCCGATGTGCCGGACGTCAGCCAGTTCGACGAACCGAAGAGTCGTGTCGATCTCTCACTCTCCGTTTTTGAACAGGGCATCGGCGTGGAAGTGAAACTCTGGGCCAAGAACATCACGGATGAAGATCTCAACGTCGACCCGGAGCAGTTCGAGAATACCCAGACATTGCGGGGCCTACAGTTCCCCGGGCGCGAGTACGGCCTTACTGCGAGCTATACTTTCTAATGTCGAGGTACAATCCCGTCCGGGTGGAGATCATGGGTGGCGTAAATCGTTTACTGGTGATGGCTGTTGTCCTCACCCTGCTCGGTTGTGGCAATTCGGACACTAGCGTAACCGGCGGACCGGTCGCCATGCGCCGCCTGACCGCCGAGCAGTATCGCAATGCCATCGAGGATACCTTTGGCGCAGCCATTGCAGTGGCGGGTCGCTTCGAACCGGACAATCGGCGCGACGGACTTAATGCACTTGGCGCCTCACTGGTCGCGGTCACACCCAGCGGCTTCGAACAGTATGAGACCCTGGCCCACAGTATTGCTACCCAGGTGACTTCAACGGATTTGCGTGCACAGATCCTGCCCTGCCAGCCGGCCGCTCCCGATGCCGCCGACAGCACCTGTACCGAACAACTGATTCGCCAGTTTGGCCGCTCACTGTGGCGTCGTCCGTTGGCTGAGGAGGACGTGCAGTCGCGGCTTGATGCCGCCGCACAGACGGCCACCGCACAAAAAGATTTCTACGCCGGCGCCCAACTCGCCCTGACCAGTCTGCTGGTGGCGCCTGATTTCCTGTTCCGGATCGAGACCGCTGAGCCTGCGCCCCTGCCACAGCAACCGGACAGGCTACTGCTCTCCAACCTCAGCCTGGCGAGCAAGCTCAGTTACTTCCTGTGGAATCGCGGTCCGGACGAAACACTGCTGGCAGCGGCCGAGCGCGGCGAATTGACGCAACAGGAAAGCTTGGCACGTGAAGTGGATCGGATGCTGGCCTCGGAGCATCTCGCCGATGGCGTGAGGGCTTACTTCGAGGATGTGTTTGCCTTTGATAAATTCGATGACCTCGGCAAGGACGTTACGCGTTATCCCCTGTTTAACAACCACCTCGCCGCCGATGCGCGCGAACAGACGCTGCGCTTTGTCGTCGAGCAACTGGTGACGCAGCAGGCGGATTATCGCAGCCTGTTCACCTCGCGCCAGTTACCCATGACCCGCTCCCTGGGACCTCTTTACGGCATTCCGGTACGCTCGGTGGAGGGATGGGAAGATGCGACCCTGCCGGCAAGCCAGCCGCGGGCCGGCCTGCTGTCACAGGCCAGCTTCGCCATGCTCCTTTCCCATCCTGGGCGCAGCTCGCCCACCCTGCGCGGCGTATTCATGCGCGAGGCTTTGTTGTGCCAGGCCAGTCCGGACGCGCCGGCAGACGTCGACTACACCCAGTTCGTGCAGGATGTTGCAACCGTCCACAAGACAGCGCGCGACCGTCTCGATGTGCACTCCACCCAGGCCAGCTGTCGCGGCTGCCACTCGCTGACCGACCCCATCGGCCTCGGGCTGGAGAGCTTTGATGGGATCGGCAAATTCCGCACGACGGAGAACGATGCCCCCATCGACAGCAGCGGCAAATTCGACGGCCGCGCATTCGCAAGTCCAGCAGAGCTGGGGCAGGCCTTCGCGGAAAACCCGCAGGTCAGCGCCTGCCTGGTGCGTAATCTCTATCGCTATGCGGTCGGGCGCGAACAAACGAATGGCGAGCGCCCATTGCTGCGCCATCTGGAAGACGCGTTTGCGGAGGGCGGCTACCAGGTGCCCGCGCTGATGCGGGACATTGCCACCAGCGAAGCATTTCGGACCGCGACGGCGCCCACCCCCACGGCACCAGTATCCAACACAGCTGCGCGGGCGCCATCGCATGACAATGTTCCCGCCAGCAAGAGTGAATCGACATGAAGCGCTATACGAAACTCACTCGTCGCGGTTTCCTGCGCGGCACGCTCGGGGGCGTGGCCGTTTCCGTCGGCCTGCCGTTCCTCGATATTTTCCTGAATACCAATGGCGACGCCATGGCGGCCACCGGGGCGCCACTGCCCCAGCGTTTCGGCACCTGGTTTTTCGGCTGCGGTATGAATCCGCTGCGCTGGGATCCGGCCACGCAAGGGAACGACTGGGAACTCACACCGGAATTACTGCCGATTGCCCCCATGCGTGATCGCATGAACATACTGAGCGGCTTCAGTGTGCTGCTCGATGGCGAGGCCAACCAGGTCCATCGCTCTGGCGTGTTCGGCGCACTGTGTGGCGGCGCTCCCAAGACCACCGAATCTGTCGCAGGGCCGACGCTTGACGTGCTGATCTCCGACGCCATCGGCACCCGCACCCGCTTTCGTTCACTGGAAATGGCAGCGACAGGCAATCCCCGCCACAGCAACAGCCTGCGCGACGTCAGCAGCGTCAATCCTGCCGAACCGAGTGCGCTGGGCCTGTACACGCGCATCTTCGGACCGGGATTTGCCGATCCCAATGCCGCGGATTTTTCCCCCGATCCCAGTGTCCTGCTGCGCAAGAGCGCACTGTCGGTCGTCACACAGGACCGACGGCGACTGGAGCGCCAGCTCGGGCAGAGCGATCGCGCGCGCCTCGACCAGTATTTCACTGCGGTGCGCCAGCTCGAGCAGCAACTGGAACTGCAGTTGCAAAAGCCGCCGCCGTTGCAGGCCTGCCGCATTCCCACCGCGCCTGTCGACCTGCCGCACGACACCGAGATCGACGATGTCATCGCCAACCACGCCCTGATGGCGCAGACCCTGGCCCTGGCCCTGGCCTGCGACCAGACCCGTGTATTCAACATGCAGTTCTCCGACCGCGCGTCCAGCCTGCGCATGCCCGGCAGCACGGATACCCACCACACCCTGACCCACGAGGAGCCGCGTGATGCGACACTGGGTTACCAGCCCAAGGCAACCGTCTTTGTGCTGAAAGGCATGGAAGCGTGGACCAGTTTCGTGCAAACCCTCGACGCGGTACCCGAGGGCGCTGGCACGCTGTTGGATAACTGCCTGGTCATGGCGCACTCCGAAACCTCCGAGGCCAATACGCACAGCGTGGTGGGACTGCCTTTTATGACCGCGGGCCGCGCCGGTGGACGACTGCGCACCGGGCTGCATGTCAGCGGCGTGGGTGACTCCGCCAGTCGCGTCGGACTGACTCTGCAACAAGCGATGGGTTTGAATGTAGGCCAGTGGGGCACCGACCAGAACCAGACGGATAAGCCCATCACCGAAATTCTTGCATGACTATAAGACAAAAAACATAAGACTAACCCGGCCGCACCCGCAAGAGGAGCAGCACCATGAATCAGGTCATGAACTTTTTCATGAACTACATTATTCCCCTCGCGGTACTGCTGGTGCTGGGCGCCTGCGGTGACAAGTCAGCGACTGTGGCGCCGACCAAAGAGGTCCTCGCCGCCGCACAGCAACAACAGACGCGCGGCTTCGTGTTCTCCAAATGGGAGTACGACATTCCCAGGGACGACGCGGGTGAGTGCGCCAAGGGTATGAACATCACGGACGAGGAATTTTTCTCCGACGAGTACGCGGCTGTGCGCGATGAGGTGAAGCGCCGCTACGAAGGTGGCGACCGGGAGGGCGCACTGAAACTGTTGCCCGCAGACGCCTGCAAGGACCCGAACGCCATGCCAGATCCCGGCTTCATCCTGTTTGAGGGCAATGCCAGCGTCAGCGGGCTGGATCTCGACGGCGTGAACTCCACCGTCGCGGCGGGCGGCCAGTGCCCGCACGATGACTTCACCGGCAAGAACGGCGACACCGGCATTGACTACCAGTACTGGCGGCTGATGGGCTGCGTGAAGGGTATGCGCCCCGACGGTCTCTACGACCGCTTGTTCTCCACCAACAACACCATCCTGGAAAACGGCTACTCGACGCTGCTGGAGCTGAAGCAAATTTCAGGTACACCGACCGACGGTCGCGTCGAAGTGCGCTTGTTCACCAGCGCCGGCCCCGTGACCAAGGACGCGAACGGCAAGGTCGTGCCCGATATGAGCCAGGTGGTGCACGAAGACCCTATGTTCCACAGCGCCGCCTTTCCCGGCGAGATCAAGAACGGCGTGCTGACGGCAGGACCGGTCGACGCCAAACTGAAATTCAAGGTACAGGCGATCGACAACTACTACTACTTTCGCGACCTGCGCATCAAGGCCGACATACTGCCGGACGGCACGATCAGCGGCCTGCTGGCAGGCTACTGGGACGCGAAGAATATTTTCGACTTCATGACCGAGGTCTACATCGGGCCGGTGCACCTGGGCCGTGCGGCGGCGAATAATCTCGGCTACCAGTGCGCCGGCCTCTACCATGCCATACCGCGCGTCGCCGACGGACACCCCGATCCCAAGACCGGGCAATGCACCTCGGTCTCGACCGTCATCCGGTTTGCCGCGGTGCCGGCGTTCATCATCATGCCCGAGCAGGGCTGAGTGTATGGATTATCTCGACCTGCTGGGCAATCCCGCTTACCGGCACATGCTGCTCAACCACATCCCCATCATCGGTTTATTCGTGGCATTGGCAGTACTTCTGACAGGCCTGGCCGCGCGACAGACAGCGCTGCTGTTCACGGGACTGGTGCTGGTGGCTATTGCCGCTGGTGCCAGCATTCCCGTGGCCCGCTACGGCGATGCCGCGTATCCGGCAATTTACGACACTCTGGACAGGCAGGGGCGCGGCTGGCTCGACTATCACGCCGAGCTGGCGGACACCTGGATGCCGCTGCTCTACACCAACACAGCACTGGCGGTGCTTGCCATAGTGATCGGTATGGCGCGTCGCCCGTTGCTGCTGTGGGCTGCGCTGCTGGTCGCCGTGGTAACGCTTGCGGGAATCGGGGGCGCGAGTGTCGTCGCCAGGGCCGGAGGGCAGATCCAGCACCCGGAATTTCGCATCAGCGATCCGCCTGTTGTGGAATCTGCACGGCGCCCGCGCTAAAGTCGCGGTCAAACCACCGCCTGGCGCGGCATTGTGCGCTTTGGAGCGAGCATGTCAGATATCAAGGATCCCAGGGTCTTGTTTGCAGCCGAACGCACCCTGCTGGCATGGAATAGAACCAGTCTTGCATTGATAGGCTTCGGTTTTGTCATTGAGCGAGCGGGACTGCTGATGCGTGTGCTGGAATCCGGGCATGCGGGCGCCGACCTTACATTCTGGCTGGGCCTCGCGTTCATCCTGCTCGGTGCGGTTTCAGCCCTGTATGCGTCGCGGCAATATGCCACGCTACTGAAAACTCTCAGTCCTGCTGAATTTCCGCCCGGCTATGGCGCGAGGTGGGGCATGGTAGTAAACGCCATTGTGGCATTGCTCGGCATGCTGTTGATCATTGTGCTTTATATAGAACGTATGTAGGCAGCGCCGACCTGCTCATACCTCTCCCTCACAACGGGTACCGCGCCAGGGCAGGCATAAGCACGCTGCCGAGGTACAGGCTGCCGTCGCACTCATTGGCGCTGGTAATCATATGGAAGCCCGCCTTGGTGTCCTGCAGGTTTTGCATAACCTCACCATCCAAACCCAGGCCGACCACGAGGCTGTAGGGAGTGACCCCCGCCCCCAGGGCTTCCATCGGTAAGTGCGAGAGCAGCTTGCGCACCATCGGATAACCGGCCAGGGCATCGGAGGCGGCGCGCAACATTGGCATGGCAACCCAGAACGTATCCTTGCCGTTGAAGGAGATATTATCGGGTGTGCCGGGCAGGCCGGATGCGAACAGGTCGCGCTGACCGGCCTTCGCGCCCTTGAGCCACAGGCGATGAATGCGCCCGGCGGCCGTTTCATTGATCAGCACATACTCATCGTCGGGACCCAGCGCCACGCCATTGGCAAAAAACAACTTGTCGAGATGCACCCGCGTCTCCCCGCTGGCAGGGTCGTAGCTGAGCAGCCTGCCCGTGGGCTGCCCCTCGATAAAGTCGTACATGCTGTCCGCATAGCCATGGCGCATGGACGCATCGGAAAACCAGATTGTGCCATCTGCCGCAATGTCCAGGTCATCTACGAACCGCATTGTCTGGCCGCCTACGCTGTCGGTCAGTACCTCGATCTCACCCTGCGCGGATACCGCGAGCAGGCCGCGCATGGCATCCGCCACAATCAGGCGGCCCGCGTCATCGAGCTGCATACCCAGCGGACGACCACCGGTTTTGGCGAGTTCAGTATGACTACCATCAGCTGCGAAGCGGACAATGCGTCCATCCTCAAAGCCGGTGTAGCGCGCGCCGTCCGGCGCGCAGGCCACATCCACAGGACCCACCCCCACCCCATCAAGCAACCGTTCGACGTCGGCCAGTTGCGTATTAGGCTCAAAGGGGCCTGTCAAATCGGGATTGGGATCCGGGGTCCAACTCACCGGATCGATGGGCGCAGGGAGTACCAGTAAAAAAATAACACCCGCGACAATGACAGCAATCAGGCCAAGCAACCAACGCATAGAGATACTCCGCAACAAGGACGAGAGCCTAAACTAAACCTGCTGACGCCACGATGCAAACCTGCTGCCACTACGCGGAACTTTACGGTATCTAAACCTACAGCTCGTTGATAGAGTAAAAAACATTTTGGTGTTAGCGCGCAAACGCTTTCACCGTTTCATTCCAATGGCGAAGGAAGATTATTTTTACTCGTCGCAAGACGGTCGTACTGACGCTCAATAGCTCCAGCTGACGTGGAAATCATTGTTCACCAACAACCCCCTTATTGTTGGGGCTTCAGAGGAATGACCGGTGATGAAGTCAAAGACCTCACCTACAAGATCACTGTATAACAAGGCCAAAGTAGGGTCACCCAGTCCGTGACAAGATCGGGCCAGGTTCGCGAGGAAAGTTTTACTCTGGGGGATTTATGCAAGCATTGGCTACTGTGCTTCGTTGTGTGCTCTGGGTTTTCTTTGCTGCCGGGCTTGCTCGGCTGGTTTCCATTGCCATTCACGGCATCCCACCCCCGCTGATTCTCTATCTGTTAGCCAGTGAGCTGTTACTTCCTCCAGTGCTGGTTTGGTGGTTGGGTCGGGTGACCCTGTCGAATTTGAAAGACTGAGATTGTTTTGACGTTTTAGCGGTATAGTGCTTTCCTGATAAGCGCAGGCGGGAGAAGATCATGAGTGAAACGTCAAAGCGGTCAACGGTTTACTTTGACCCTCAATTGCACGCCGCACTCAGGCTCAAGGCCGCTCATACGCACCGCACGGTGTCCGAACTAGTCAATGATGCCGTGAGGGCAGCACTGGCAGAAGACCAGGAAGATTTGGCGGCATTCGAGGATAGGGCTGCTGAGCCCACAATGCGCTATGAAGCTTTTTTGGAGGATTTAAAGGCTCATGGCAAATTTTAAGCTTGTGGTAAAAAGTGGCCTGTGAATTGGGCGCAACCATTATCCACCAACCGCAGGACGACAATTTTGCGCCTGGCTACTACTCCACATTGTTTGAGGATCCAGATGGCATTCGTATTGAAATAAATTATGTCCCCGGCAAAGGGCTACTCGTTGAAAAATAGTGCTATTTCAATTCACCAGCGACGGCACGCTGGTACTTCGCGACTCGGGAGCGCTAATTATGGGCAAGTCCATCATGCCGATCCGCATTCGTAAAGCGTCCAGTGAGGATGTCGAGGCAGTGCTCCCTCTGGTTATAGATTTTGCGACCAGCTTTGACACCGATGAGCGAATATTTCGTGAATCCTTTATTAAACTTCTGGAAAGCCGCAGCGCCCTCGTCCTTGTTGCCGAGGAGGAGAAGTACCTGATCGGATATTGTCTGGGTTTCTGCCACGACACTTTCTATGCCAATGGTAGAGTTGCATGGCTGGAGGAAATCATGGTGATAGCCTCGCACCGAAGGCGTGGTGTTGGCGAAGCGATGATGGAGACTTTCGAAAGTTGGGCGAAGAACGAAGGAGCTGTTCTATCGGCACTCGCAACTCGACGTGCTGCATCGTTCTATAATGCAATAGGCTATGAAGAGTCGGCATCTTATTTTCGAAAACTGTTGTGATTTGCAAGCGAATACCTGATATAGGCTGCCGCGAGGTCGATAGATTGCGGTAATGACTACGCCTTCCCTTTACCTGCTGGCCGCTGATACATTGTTATTGCTGCATGTACTGTTCGTTGCCTTTGTAGGACTCGGCCTGCTTGCGGTGTTCATTGGCGCGGCGTTATCGTGGGCGTGGGTACGTAATCCCATATTTCGTATCGTGCATTTGTTAGCCATCGCTGTAGTGGCGGTTCAAGCGTGGCTCGGGCTGGTCTGTCCGCTCACGACTATCGAAATGGCGCTGCGCGCCCGGGCGGGCGATGTGGTTTACGGCGGGACCTTCATCTCTCATTGGCTGCAGGAACTGCTCTACTACTCGGCGCCGGATTGGGTCTTCACGGTTTTTTACACGGCGTTTGCTATGCTAGTCGCTATAAGTTGGCTTTGGGTAAGACCGCG
>JANPDE010000299.1:0-5752 GCA_031431315.1 Haliea sp. | reverse complement strand
GCCTGGCGGCACCAGCGCGCGTAATTGAAGGCCTCCGCCATGCAGTAGTCCGCCGTCAATCCACCGGCGCCGTGCATCTGCATACAGCGGTCGATAATATTCTGGACCATCAGCGGCACCGAGGTTTTGCTGGCAGCGATCATATCCAGCGCGCCCTTGGCGCCCACAGCGTCCATTTTTTTGCAGGTTTTCAGCACCAGCAGGCGCGCCATCTCGATCTCGGAAAAGCTGCGGGCAATATCCTCGCGCACGGATTGGTGCTGGCTGAGGGTGCGGCCGAATGTGGTGCGGGAGGCCACGCGCCGGCAGGCCAACTCCAGTGCGCGCTGGGCAGCGCCGATCAGGCGCATGCAGTGGTGAATGCGACCCGGCCCCAGGCGGCCCTGCGCGATTTCAAAACCGCGTCCCGCGCCCAGCAGTATGTTATTGAGCGGTACGCGCACGTTGTCGAATACCATCTCGGCGTGGCCCAGAGGTGCATCGTCATAGCCTAATGTGGTCAGGGGGCGAATCAGTTGCAGGCCAGGAGTGTCCTTGGGTACCAGCACCTGGGACTGCTGTAGGTGGCGATTGGGATTGTCCGGGTCCGACTTGCCCATCACGATAAATATTCGGGTGCGTTCATACAATGCACCGGTGATGAACCACTTGCGACCGTTTAATACCCATTCGTCGCCTTCGCGTTCGATGCGCAGTTCGATATTGGTGGCATCGGAAGAAGCGACCTGGGGTTCTGTCATGGCATAGGACGAGCGAATCTCGCCGGCCAACAGCGGGGTGAGCCACTGCGCTTGTTGCGCCGGCGTAGCGTACTTCATGAACACCTCCATGTTGCCGGTGTCCGGTGCATTGCAATTGAACACTTCCGGCGACCACAATACGCGGCCCATGGTTTCGGCCAGCGGCGCATAGTCGAAATTGCTCAGGCCGTCGTGCTCACTGAATTGTGCAAGCGATGGGGGAATAAACAGGTTCCACAGGCCTGCCGCCCTGGCCTTCGTCTTGAGCTCATCCATGATGGGCAGGTAACCGTAGCGATTTTGCGCCGCGTGCAGTTGCTGCGCATACTCCTCCTCTCTGGGGTATATGTGCTGCGCCATAAACTCGTTGAGCACGGCTTGATACCCGAGGGATTTTTCACTGAACTCAAACATGCTGGCCTCCGTGGAAATTAATGTGTGGGGGGTATTTTGGCCGCTGTTAGACGGGTTTTCGTTGTGTATCAAACGCCAGAGCGGCCAGTTCAGCATAGTAGGGGCTGGACGTGAGCAGCTGCTCATGCGTACCGCTGTCGACAATTTCACCAAGGCGCATGACATAAATTCGATCAGCCTCAACCACTGTGGACAGGCGATGTGCAATCACCAGACAGGTACGGTTCTGTCGCAACTTTTGCAATGAATCCTGAATCAGTTGCTCACTTTTGTTATCCACGGCTGACGTCGCTTCGTCTAACAACAGGATAGGTGCATTTTTAAGAAAAGCGCGAGCCATTGAAAGGCGTTGCCTTTCACCACCACTGAGGCGAGTACCGCGTTCACCGACTTCGCTGTCCAATCCCTCCGGTATGCGGCGCACGAAATCCTCCGCGCACGCCAATTGCAGTGCGTCCCACAGTTCAGCCTCGGTAGCTGTTGGCTTTCCCAATAGCAAATTTTCGCGAATTGTCGTCGCGAACAAAAACGCATCCTGTGTCACATAAGCTATAGCGTCGCGTACGCTGGCTTTGGAGTAATCCGTGATGGATCGGCCGTCAAAAGAAATACTGCCACTGTCAGGATCATAGAAACGACATAGCAATTGAAATAACGTGCTTTTGCCGCTCCCGGTCGCGCCCACAAGGGCAACGGTCTGCTGCGGCTCCAGGCGCAAATTGATGTTGTTTATTACGCTCCGGCCCAGCATATAACCGAAGTTGACTTTATCGAAGACCACTTCGCCCCTGGTATGGCCGAGCTTCAATCCCGATTCCAGATCTTCTTCACCGCTTTCATCCAGCACGGCAAATACACGTTTTGCCGACGCCATGCCAGTGACCATCATCTGGTTCACACCGTGCAGTCGTGCAATCGGTTCATACAGCATGCCAACCAGCAGTACAAAGGCGACCAGTTCGCCCTTTGTTAGATCTGCAATGCCGCCATCAGAACCATTCATACACCACCGGGCACCCATAAGCATGACCAGCACCAGGCCTACCTTGCCGAAGAGTGCCATCAACGGAGAATACAGTGCCGATGCTGCCATCAACTTATTCTGTACCTTTTGTAAACGTAGACTAAAGGCATTGAATTGCCCTTGTTGCTCATCTTCAAACGAATAGCTTTTTATCTGGCGAATCCCCGCAATGGTATCGAACAGCATGGAATTCATGGCGCTTGTTGCGACTCGTGCTTGCGTCGCGCGCGGAGAAAGCAGTCTCGCGTAGATCCACCCTCCGGCCGCTAAAAATGGTGTAGGAATCAGCGCTATCCAGGTCAGGGCAGCATTGGTGTGCGCCATCATCGTAACCGCCATCACGATTTGGAGCACTGCGGTCACGCCCTGTTCAATACCCTCAAGGACAACCCGCTGGGTTGCCGGTACATCGTCTGCCATCCGGGTGAGCACATCGCCTGTGCTTTGTGTATCGAACCAGGTCATGCGCATGTGTGCAATTTTGCGATGCAGTTGGCCGCGCAAATCAAAGACCATGCGCTGTTCAAAAGCGCTGTTGACCCGGGTGCGGAAATAGAACAGCACTTCTATGGCCGCAAAGGCACCCAGCAGCAGCAGTGCGGCGGGTGCGATCAGGTCGGTGCGATTGTTAGGAATGATGTCATCAAAAAACCACTGCGTGACCCCCGGAAAAATGGGCATTAACAGCGTGCCCATAATCGCGAGGGACAATTGCAGCAGGGCCATTCGTCGGTGCCGCAACGCAAAGTAAAAAAGCCGTCGAGGCGCGGAGATCTCCACAATAGGCTAGATGCGTTCGATAATAATCGCCGGAGCCATGCCGCCTGCAGCGCACATGGTGATGAGTCCAAACTGCTGGTCCCGGCGTTCCAGTTCGTCGAGCACGGTGCCAATGAGGAGTGCGCCGGTCGCCCCGATCGGGTGGCCAAGCGCCATGGCGCCGCCGTTGACATTGACCTTGTCGCGGTCCAGATCCAGGTCGCGGATAAATTTCTCCGCCACTACCGCGAAAGCCTCGTTGATTTCAAACAGATCGATATCCGCGATGGAGAGACCCGCTTTTTGCAACACTTTGCGGGCGGCGGGGACTGGCGCGTTCAGCATCAGGGTCGGGCAATCGCCCATATTGCACATAGCCTTGATGCGCGCGCGCGGCTTCATGCCATGTGCCTTGGCGTACGTGGGCGATGCCAGCAGCACCGCGCCGGCCCCGTCCACCACGCCGGAGGAGTTGCCGGCGTGGTGCACATGGGTGATTTCCAGGCCAGGATATTTCTGCAGCAGCATTTTTCGGTAGGTGATGCCGCTGTCATCCAGTGGGTAATCGGCCATGGGCGCAAACGAAGGCTTGAGTTCCGCCAGGGCTTCCAGCGTCGTCTGCGGACGCGGGAACTCTTCCTTGTCCAACGCCAGTGTGCCGTCCACGGAATACACGGGAACCAGGCTCTTGTTGAAATAGCCGTTGCTGATCGCGTTCGCCGCGCGCTGTTGCGATACGTAGGCCAGCGCATCCACCGCCTTGCGGTCGATTCCTTGCATGCTGGCGATGGCGTCCGCGCACACGCCCTGGTGCGGTTGTGGGTGCAGCGTGCGCAATGTCAGGTTGCCGTTGTCCATGAACATGCTCGGCATGGCGCCTTCCTCGCCGTAGATGGACATCATCTCCGCACCGCCGCCGATCACCAGATCCTCGGTGCCGGACATGATACTCATGGCCGCGAGATTCACCGCGGTAATACCGGAGCCGCAGAAACGGTCCAGGGTCATGCCACTGGAGCGTATGTCGTAGCCAGCCTCCAGCGCTGCCATGCGCGCCAGGTCGCCGCTCTGGCGGCCGCGCTGTGAACTGGTGCCGAAGATGACATCGTCGACCTCGGCCGTGTTCAGCTTGTTGCGCTCGGCGATCGCCTTGAGCACGGTAGCGCCCAGGTGCTGCGGGTGTTGTTCAGCCAGGGCGCCTTTGCCCTTTTTGCCAATGCCGCGCGGGGTGCGGCAGGCATCGATGATCCATGCGTCTGACATAGCCATGCTCCTTATTTACCTTTCCAGTTGGGTGCGCGTTTTTCGGCGAATGCAATGGAGCCTTCCATCGCGTCGTGGCTGGCGAATATTGGCATCACCAGGTCCTGCTGCTTTTTCCACATGTCGTCTGCAGACCAGTCTGCCGACTCGTGAATCACCTGCTTGCTAATTGCCACCGCCAATGGGCCATTGGCGACGATTTTAGCAGCCAGGGTCCTGGCTGCTTCCAGTGCGGCGCCTGCCGGTACGATCTGGTTGATCAGGCCGATCTCGTAGGCGCGTTGCGCAGTAATGAAATCGCCAGTGATGGCCAGTTCCATGGCCACGCGCGAGGGAATCTGGCGCGGTAATTTTATCAGGCCGCCAGCCGCCGCGGCGAGGCCGCGTTTCACTTCCGGTATGCCGAACCTGGCATTGTCCGCGCTGACTATCAGGTCGCAGGATAAAGCCAGTTCCAGACCCCCGGCCAAGGCGTAGCCCTCGATGGCACCGATCAGCGGTTTCCGCGGTGGCGACTCGGTCAGGCCGCCGAAACCGCGGCCCTCGACCATCGGCATTTCGCCACTGACGAACGCTTTCAAGTCCATGCCAGCACAGAAGGTGCCGCCGGCGCCGGTGAGAATCGCCACGCGAATACTGTCGTCGCCGTCCAGCTGGTCCATGGCTGCTGCTATGCCCACGGCCACGGCCTTGTTTGCCGCGTTCTTCGCTTCGGGCCGATTGAGTGTAACGGTCATGATGCCGTCGGTTACGTCTACCAGTACTTCATTAGCCATCATCTATTTCCTCTATTAGCGGTCATTGAACAGTGGACCGGCTTTTGTATTACCGGGGTGTCGATCAGTCAGTCAGCAGCATGCCCAAATCGGCCAGTTGTGTCACGGCGTCGTCGTGGGAATCCGCTGCCGCGTTGGACGCGGTACCAATCTGCGCGCGCTTGACGATCCCCTGCAGGATGGCGGCAAGGCGAAACAGCGAGAACACCAGATAGAAGTTCCAGTTGTCGATGCCGTCGCGCCCGGTGCGTTCGCAGTACCGGGCAATGTACTCCTCATCGGAGGGGATACCAAGAGACGCGCGGTCGACACCGCCCAACCCCATGATGCGACCATTACGCGGCAGCATCCACGCCATGCACTGGTTGGCCAGGTCCGCCAATGGGTGGCCCAGAGTGGACAACTCCCAGTCCAGCAGCGCTATAACCCGTGGCTCCGTGGGGTGGAACATCATGTTGTCCAGCCGGTAGTCACCGTGCACCAGGCTGACGGTGCCGTCGTCCTCGGGCATGCGCGCTGCCAGCCAGATCATCAGGGACTCCATAGAGGCGATGTGGCGGGTTTCGGAAGCGCGATACTGTTTGCTCCAGCGGCCCAGCTGACGTTCGAAATAGTTACCCGATTTGCCAAAGTCCGTTAGACCTACCGCGGCTACGTCCACATTGTGCAGGGCCGCCATGGTTTGATTCATGGCATCGTAGGTCGCCGTGCGTTCTGCATTGTCGGCGGCGTCAGGTAATTGGGGATCCCATAAAATACGGCCCTCCTTGTATTCC
>JANPDE010000298.1:0-20687 GCA_031431315.1 Haliea sp. | reverse complement strand
AGCATCTCGACCGGCAGGCCGAAGTCCACATCCTGCGGCTGGCAGCCGACGAGCTGCGAGGTCACTCGGGTGCCCTCTTCCAGATCCACCAGCACAATAATCAGCGGGTAGTCGTAGCCGGGGAATTGCGGATGGTGCAGCACGGTAAAACTGCAGATGCTGCCCCTGCCGGAAGATTCCACCGCATCCCATTCCAACGAGTGGCAATCGCCGCACATGGGGCGCGGGGGATGGCGCAGCGTTTGGCAGCCCAGGCAGCGCTGGATACCCAGCTTGCCCTCCTCGGCCATTTGCCACCACCAGGCGTTGTCCAGTCCCATGGGTGGTTTGATGCGCGTCGTCACGTTCTAGACCTCCAGGGCACGAAAACCCAGGCTGTCGTCCTGTGCCAGCAGTCGACCCAGTTGCTCCAACTGCTGGCTGGCATTGCCGAGGGAGTAGCTGATCAGCTTGGCCATCAGGAAAAACCGGTGGATGGGGTATTCGACATCGGCGCCGATACCACCGTGCAAGTGTTGCGACGTCGAGACTATCCGGTGCGCAGCCGCGCAGGCCCACCACTTGGCCGCCCGGACTTCGGCCCGCGCATCCAGGTTCTCACTCAGGCGCCACAGCGCCAGCCAATACGTCGAGCGAATCCCCTCCACATCGATGTAGCTGTCCGCCATGCGCATGGCCAGGGCCTGGAAGGTACCCAGCGCAACCCCAAACTGCTGGCGTTCACCCAGAAAGGCCGCCGTGCGTTTCATGGCCTCTTCGGTCACACCCACCTGCAGGGCGCAGTGACCGATATTGGCGCGCTCCTCCAGCCACGCCAGAATGGCTGCGCCCTGGCCGGGGATTCCCAGCACTGTATCGTCACTCACGCTGACATTGTGCAGTGTCAAATGGGCGGCCCGTGCGCCGGACAGGCCGACCTCTACTGGCTGCACAGTCACTCCCGTGGCGCGGGTATCCACGATGAATACCGTTTGTCGTCCTGCGGACTCCTGCGCGGGAACCAGGATGAAATCCGCAGCGGCGCCGTCGGGAACGACGGCCTTGTGGCCGTCCAATACCCAGGCGTTGTTGGCTCGCGTCGCCGTGACCGTGGTGGCAATGGCGGCATTCATGCCCAGTTCCGCAATGGCGGCACTGAATTTGGCGGTGCCGTCCGCCAGCGCCGGCAGGTAGCGCTGCCGCTGTTCCTCGGAGCCGAACTCCACGATAGGCAGACCTCCCAACACCAGCGAGGCATACAGCGGAACCGGCGCCACGCGGCGCCCCTGCTCTTCCAGCACCAGGCACAGTTCGACGAGGCCGAGGCCAGTGCCCCCGGCGGATTCGGGGATAGCAATACCCAGCAGGCCCTGCTGCGCCAGCGTCTGCCACAAGGTCTCGTCATAGGTCTGTGTGGTGCGCGAGAACGCCAGCAAAAACTCATCGCTCGCGCGATCCGTAAATATCTGGTAAGCCAGTTCGCGAATCGCTTTCTGGTCATCACTAAAATCAAATTCCATGGCGCTATGTCTCAGTGTGACCTGACCATGGCGGTCAGGTTGCGGGTGTATTTGAGCTGCTTTTCGTCCGGATGGCGCAGGAACAGTGCGCGATAAAACATGGTGGTGAGCATTTCGGCAAACTGCTCCACGGATAAGTCCGCAGCGCGCAGGGTTTTGCTGCCATTGATAAAATACTCACGGATGAGGCCCTCGCCGATGCCGGCCAGGGAGTACACCACCATCAGCGCCTGGTGCTTCCTGAAACGAACCTGCGGAAATAGTTTGGGCATGAGATCCACCAGCCACATCAACTGGTGACGATAATTTTCGCGCAGCCAGCTGGAAAATTCCTCATCCTCATCCGCCAACTGCAACAGGCAGCGCATGACGCCGGGGCGTTTTGCATAGCTGCGCACGACCACCAGGTTGTGTGCATGGATGCGCGCGTACCAGTCTCCCCTTGCCACATTCTTCTCAATTTCCAGCGGGTTATTGCTGGCCATGGCGTAATCCGTGAGCACTTCCAGCGTCAGGGATTTCAAATCCTTGAAATAGTGGTAAAACAAGCCCTGGGCCACGCCAGCTTCGCTCGTGACATCGGCGATACGCATTTTGTGGTAACCCTCGCGTTCCAGCACGATTAGCGCAGCCTCTTTGAGACCGGCACGGGCGCGCTCCCCGCGTGCGCTGCGGACGCCGTTACTCTTTGCAGTTTTGACAGTGGGTGTTGACATGGGGTAATAAAATAGTTGAATTTGAATTCAAAATCAATATTATATGTGCATTAAAGCGGAGGGGGCAATTATGGAGGGTCAGGCCAATGTTCGTCGATTACACTGAGAGCCAGAGGGCACTGCGCCGGGAATTTCGCGACTATTTCAGCAAGCTGATCCAACCCGAACACCGGGAGGAACTGCGCAATGCCGAGAGCGGCGAACTTTACAAAGCCCTGATCCGGCAACAGGGTAAGGACGGCATGCTGGCCGTCGGCTGGCCCGAGCAATACGGCGGGCGTGGCCTGAGCCAGACTGAGCAGTTAATCCGCTATGAAGAAGCGTTACTGGCCGGCGCCCCCACCCCCTTTGTCACGCTGAACACGGTCGGACCGGCCATCATGAGCAAGGGTACGACCGAACAAAAGCAGTGCTTTCTGCCTGGCATTGCCAGCGGTGAACTGCATTTCGCCATCGGCTATACCGAACCGGGTGCCGGCACCGATCTGGCCGCGCTGTCGACATCCGCTGTCAAACAGGGCGACCATTATGTCGTCAATGGCAACAAGGTCTTCACCAGCGGCGCCGAGGGTGCCGACTATGTCTGGCTGGCCGTGCGCACCGACCCCGAAGCACCCAAGCACAAAGGCATTTCCATCCTGGTGGCGGACACTAACGACCCGGGCTTTTCCTACGGCCCGATTCACACGATGGGTGGTGTGCGTACCAATGTCACCTACTACACCGACGTAAAAGTGCCCCTCGACATGATAATCGGCGCGGAAAACGGCGGCTGGCGCCTGATCACGGAGCAGCTCAACCACGAGCGGGTGGGGCTGGCAGCCTGGGGTATACAGGGCTGGAAAATCTTCCGCGCCACCCTGGACTGGGCACGCAATACCAAAAATGCCCAGGGCCAGCGCGTGATCGACGACCCGCTCGCACAGCGCAACCTGGCGGAGGTGTATGCCCACCTGGAAGCCATACGTGTCATGAACGCGCGCATGTCCTGGCAGCTGGACCAGCAGGAGATGAATCCCGTTTTTCCGTCAGCCATC
Organism: Haliea sp.; assembly: GCA_031431315.1. Classification (GTDB taxonomy): domain Bacteria; phylum Pseudomonadota; class Gammaproteobacteria; order Pseudomonadales; family Halieaceae; genus Marimicrobium. Next base: position 17,435 of record JANPDE010000298.1, on the reverse strand, counting down.
AAGGTGTACTCCACTGAAAGCATGCTGGAAATCTGTCGTATGCTGATGGATGTGGTGGGTCCCCATGCATTGATCGCCGCCGGCAGCGAGGGTTCTGTCCTGCACGGCAACCTGGAACACGAATACCGCCGCGCCACCATCAATACCTTTGGCGGTGGTGTGGTGGAGGTCCTGCGCGGCCTGGTCGCCACGCACGGACTGGGCATGCCAACACACCGTTAATCGCACGACACTTTTGCAGGAGGAGCACCACTGATGACAGCTACAGAGCTTGAGGCCTTTGAGCGCGAAATCCACGCCTTTGTGGGCCGTGAAGTGTGTCCGCCTACGCCCGCCAGCGACGACGTCAATGTCGCCATGATCCGCCAGTGGGCCGAGATTATCGGGGACACCAATCCGGCCTATACCGACGCACAATGGGCGGCCAACAGTGCGCGCGGCAAATCCATCGCACCACCGGCGATGATGTATGTGTGGGGCCAGGAGGGCTTTAGTGCCACCAGCGGGCGCGCACCAAATGCCCAGGTTGATCTGGTCGCATTATTCAACAAGCACGGCTATACGGGGGTGCTGGGCACTAATGTCAGGCAGGAGTACTACAAGGAAGTCAGCCCCGGCGACAGCGTCAGCATGGCTATGGTCATCGACAATATCTCCGAGCGCAAAACCACGGGCCGGGGGCCGGGTTATTTCTTTGAAACCCTCGCTAACTTCACGAACCAGCGCGGAGAAAAAGTCGGCACCCAGCGCTTCAAAGTGCTGAAGTTCATTCCCAAGGAGCAGCCCGCAGCGGCGACCGCCGATAGCAAGTTGGAGGCCCCCACCCGCATCGCGTCCGCGCGCGGCCACGACAACGGCTGGTGGTGGGACGCGGTGGACGCGGGCAAGGTTCTGATCCAGCGCTGCACGAGCTGCCAGACGCTGCGACACCCGCCCCGCCCCATGTGCGGACAGTGCCAGTCCATGCAGTGGGATTCCATTGAGTCCACGCTGCACGGCGAGGTGCTCTCCTACACCGCGGTACGCTACCCGAAAGTACCCGGCTATCCCAACGACCCCATCTGCGCGGTGATCCGGCTGGGCGAAGGCACCCATCTCGTGTCCAACGTGGTGGGCTGCGAGTATGCCGACGTATTCATCGGCATGAAAGTCAAGGGCAAGGTAGAGCGGGTGGATGAGAAAACTGTGCTGCCACAGTTCTATCCGGCGCAAGCAGGAGAGCGATGATGAGGGAGCACAAGACACTGACCTGCGCCGACATCTCCGTCGGCGACAAACTGCCGCCCCTGGCCGTGGACGTTACCACGTCTCTGGTGGTGTGCGGCGCACTGGCCACCCGAGACTTCGAACCCGTGCATCACAGCAAAGCAGCGGCGCAGGCCACCGGCCTGCCCGACGTGTTCATGAACATCCTCACAAGCCAGGGACTGATGACCCGCTACGCCACCGACTGGAGCGGCCCGGAAGCGGTGGTGAAGTCCGTCGACCTGCGCCTCGGCGCCCCCAACGTGCCGGGCATGGTGATGACCATTGCCGGCGAGGTGACGGCTATCGACGCGGCCAGCGGCCTGGTCGATATCGCCGTGGTCGGGGAAAACAATATCTGGGGCATGCACATGCAGGGCACCGTTCAACTGACACTGCCGAAGGAGGCCTGAGCCGTGGTTGCGAACATCAAGGACAAAGCGGTTATCGTCGGGGTCGGCAATACGAAATTCAGCAAGGATTCCGGCGTCTCGGAATTATCGCTGGCCGCGCAGGCCGTCAAGATCGCACTGGATGATGCGGGCCTCAAGCCCTCCGACATCGACGGCTTCGCCACTTTCACCATGGATGCCAATGACGAAATCGAGGTTGCGCGCGCCCTGGGCGTCGGCGATATCACGTTCTGGGGCCGCTCACACTACGGTGGCGGCGCCGCTACTGGCAGCCTGCACCAGGCGGTGATGGCCGTCGCCACCGGCATGGCCGAATGTGTGGCGGTATTCCGCGCCCTGAACGGCCGCTCCGGACACCGTTTCTCTGCGGGCGTATCCGAGGGTGTCATGACCGCTGACATCATCCACTGGGGCTGGTACATGCCCTACGGCCTGCTGACTCCGGCCAGTTGGGTCGCCATGTTCACGCAGCGCTGGATGCACAACACCGGCGTCACCAAGGACGCATTATTCGAGGTGGCCCACGCCACCCGCGAATACGCGGTGAACAACCCCAACGCGTTCTTCTACCAGCGCCCCTTCACCCGCGTCGAATACGACGCCGCGCGCACGATCTGCGACCCGCTGCAGCTCTTCGACTGCTGTCAGGAAAGCGACGGCGCGTCTGCAATAATCGTAACGACGCCGGAGCGCGCCAGGGACTTGAAACAACCTGGCGTGAGCGTGCGCGGCGTCGCCCAGGCCGCGGCGGCCGACCAGGAACAAATGACTTCCTTCTACCGGGAGGAATTCGCTGCCATTCCTGAAATGGAGATCGCGGCGAAAAACTGCTACGCAATGAGCGGCCTGTCCGCTCAAGATATCGACGCGGCGGTCATCTACGATGCCTTTTCACCCATCGTGTTGTGGCAACTGGAAGCCTGGGGCTTCTGCGGCTACGGCGAGTCTGGCGATTTCGTACTGGATGGGGCGCTGCGGCCCGATGGACGGCTGCCGACCAACACCCACGGCGGACAGTTAAGTGAAGCCTACATCCACGGCGTCAACGGGATCGTCGAAGCCACAAAACTGGTACGCGGCACCTCGCTCAACCAGCCGAAAAAGACGGTAAACCATGCGCTGGTGACGTCCGGCGTGGGCATCCCGACCGGAGGGGCACTGCTGGGCAGGATGGACTGACAGGCTATGGATACTGAATCATTGCTCTGTCGTTGGTTCGGGTAATGATGCAAGTAGCCGCTCGGCTTCCTCGCGGCCGGTAAATTGCTTCCCGCTATCGATAGCGGCACGCAGTTCCGTCTCGGCGTCCGCTGTCCTGTCCAATGCCAGTAATGTCACGCCGGTGTGGTAGCGGATCTCCGGGTCGGTAGAGTTCTTGGCGTATGCTTTGCGCAGGTACGACAGCGCTTTCTCATTTTCACCCTGCTGCGCCAGTATCCAGCCGACCGTGTCCAGCAACGCCCAGCTCGGCTCAGCGGTTGCCTCCAGACCTTTCATGGCCGTGGCCAATCCCTTGTCGAGATTTTGCGTGGCATAGATGTTGGCCAGGTTATTGAGGACATCAGGGCTCTTTGCATAGAGCGGGAGTTCGAGCAATTTCTCGTAGTAAAAGGCAGCCCGGGCGGGTTTCCCCTGTATCAGGTAAACGTCAGCCAGTAGCTTTACCGACGTCGGAGGAAGCGAGGAGTTCTTCAAGCTGCTCTCCATTGCATCGCTGAACGCCTGGCTTCCAACACCCTGCACGCTCAACTCATACAGTCTTGCGATGGCATCCGTGTTGTTTTTATCAAGCTGGAATACACTCATAAAATATTTCTGGGCGGCCTCCGGCTGAGCCCGGGCAAGCGCAATTTCTCCCAGAAGGTACGCCGATTCAGTGCGTTTTCCGAATTCCTTTTGCAGCGCATCGACGGCATTTTCCGCCTTGTCGTGATGCCCCTCGGTAAAATCCAGGCGGGCCAGATCCAGTTGCACCCCAAAGGAGTGCTCATCCAGCGTGAGGGCAGTCTGAAGACACTTGCGCGCCTCCTCTGTATGGCCGGCGCGTAACTGTAAAGCGGCTAATTGTCGCAACTTTTCAGGATCTTTTTTCCACAGCGGGTAGAGCCTGCGCAGAGTATTTTCTTCGAGCTCTTTGTCCTTGAGCTTTCCGGCGATATCCACCAGGCGTACCAGATAGTCGGTGTTGCGCGGATCCTCCCGCACCATCCTCTGAACTTTGGATTTGGCTTTCTTCCAATCACCCATCTGGGAATAGACTTCTAACTGTAGTTCCTCGGCGCTGTTCGAGTAGCCATCATAAGCAAAGACTTTGTCGCTCCATTCAATGGCTTCATCGTACTTCTGCTGCAGGAACAGGATGCGTGCCATCAGCAGTAACGACTTGGTGTGATTGGGGTGTTGCTCGATAATTTTTTTAATGGTGTTGCGTGATTCTTCCAGATTGTTGCGCTTCTTGTAGAGCATTGCCTGGTTGAATTTGGCATCTACGTTATCAGGGGCTAACTTGATACTGCGCGCAATATACGTCTCCGCTTCATCCAATTTCCCCACGGTAAGATAGGTGACTGTGGCAAAGTTACTGATTGCCACGCTGTCGGGATAAGCGCTCAACAAACGCTGCGCACTGTCTTGCGCATCGGGATACTTTTGCAACTTTAACTGCAACACACCGCGCAACAAGCCATAGCTAAGCGGTTCCTTGTCACCAAAGCTGTGCCCCTCCAGCAGGGTCAGAGCCGCCTCGGATTGCCCCTGCAACCGCAACAACTCTCCCTCCAGCACCACCACGTAGGGATTATCCCCGGCGCCATTTTTCTTCAGGGTTTTCAGCAAGTCCTGGGCCCTGTGGAAATTCTTACTCTGGATAAACAGGTCCAAAAGCTGGATAGAAAGCCCAAGATCCCCAGACACCAGATCCTCGTTACTGCCCAGCAATTCGGTCGCCTGCTTGAACTCACCGTTGCGCAGGTACAGGTCCGCCAGCAGCCTGATGGCGGCAACGTCGTCCTTGTTTCTCAACAGATAGGCGTTGAACAGCGAGATCGCAGTGGCATCGTTGCGCCGCACGTACTCAGCGGACGCCTGAATGAACAACATGCCGTCGCCGGACTGCTCCTGTACGAATTCCAGTGTGGACAATTTACTACTCAGGTTGGTCAACATGCTGTCGCCAAGTTCTGTATCACCCCCGCCAATGAGAAGTATGGCACTGAGCAGAGTCGCGGCCGGATCATCTTCGGACTGTTCAAGGATCAAATCGAGGTATTCCTTCACTTTTTCCTTATCATCAAGCTGCAAGTAAACTTGCGCGAGTGCGCGCTGCAGCCTGATGTCTTCTGGATCAAGTTCAAATCCTTTCAGAAAGTATTCAAGCGCCTGCTCGTAATGTCCTCCATCAAATTCGAGTTCACCGCGAAGTTCCCATGTTTTCGCATTCAGTGGATTCAGGATTATGGTTTTTTCGACGAGCGCACGCGCTTCTGCTTCCATGCCACTTTGCATATAGATCGCGGCAAGCGTGTTATTTGCCCGTATGTCGTCCGGCAGTAAGGTGGCAGCCCTCTCAAACTCGCTGCGCGCCTGTTTGGGATCGCCTTTCACCATGTAGGCCTGGCCTTTCAGCAAGGCCCATTCAAACTGGCTGGCTGGGGTAAAGCTGTCCTTTACCTTTTCGATTTCCAACAATTCGTCTATTTTTTCCTGCAATATCAGGGCATGGCCATAGACCGGCAACACCAGGTTGATATCCGCTCCCAACAGCAGGGCTTCCTCGGATTCCTTCTCAGCCCCGCCGATATCCCCGGCGTTGAAACGCACTTGAGCCAGCAACAGCCGGGCGGAGACAAGATCGGGATCTTCCTGCAGGGCATTCTTGAGGTGGATAAACGCTTCTTCGTTCTCGCCAGCGTTGTACGCCTGCAGCGCCTTCTCATAATTCAGGCTTGCGTCCTGCGCAACAGTTAGCGCTGTCACAAACCAAGCGATAAACAGCAGTAACGCCCGGCCAAAAAGCCTGTTCACTATCAATACCCCGAGTTTTATAAGTAGATAACCGTAACTCGGATCATGTTAACGCAGGCAAAAAAAAACGGAACTAAATATTCCGTTTTTTTGATTGATCCTGTGAAGGGATCGAGGTAGTTACGCGGTCATCCCGTTGCGCTTGCCGCGAACTCGCAGTGCGGCCAGACCTGCCAGGATCAACGCGACTGTGCCGGGCACCGGAACATCACGATCTGGCGGTGTAGTAGAGGTTTGCAGAGAGGCCAGCTTCATACCATCGTCCGCAGAGTCGCCACCTGCCAAAGTACCGAATACCGGGTTATACACCCCAATCAGCCACTTGGTGGATTCGATACTGGTAGGGATGGAAAAGTAACTCAGGCCGACGTTGGCGTAACTGCCGACTACCGTATAACCGCCGCCATTACTGGCAAGGACATTAGACCAGGTTTTACCGGTCAGTGTCGATGAACCGGTGCCGTTCCAGGCGAGTATCGACACATCCGCCGTACTGGCCGCATTCCCGCCCACAGCCCAGTTTAGAGTGATGCCGTTGAGGTCGACGGGGGTAGAACCGAAGTCGAGCAACAGCATGTCGAACTCGCCGTCGGGGTCAGTGTCACCGCTGACGTAGCGGACACTGTCTGTGGAGTGATGGGGTGAAGACGTGGTCGAGGAGCCCGCAGCATCGGGTTCGTCCTGGTCCTGGACACCCAGTGCAGTGGAGTTCGCCCAGATGAGCTCAGCTGTCTGGATGGTATCGTTGGTCCCGGCTCCAGCGACATCAGCAGTGTCTGCCCAACCGGTAGTGGTCAAATTGATGCCACCGGAAGACTGGCCGAGTGAATTGCCGTTGCCGGTACCAGTGAAGCTCTGGGACACCTGGGCAAACGTCCAGGTCTGCACAGCTGACAGGCTGGGAACTGAATATAAGGCTGCTAGCATAGTGGCAGCCGCCAAACCTACTACTCTTTGCCCCTTGCCAAACATGGTACTCTCCTGATTGTCCTTAGCGCCTGGCGGACCCTGCCCGCTCTGCCAGCCAGCTAACTTGCTATTCTTACACGATATAAAGCAAGATCTAGGCCAAATACCGTAATCCATTGTTATTAATAACAATTTTAAATACAAATGGGCTTTCGCCTCGTAGGTTTCGCAGTAAATGTAAAAATTTTTGACATCCGGAACCACTAGGTGTGTGACGCTGGTCTCACTAGTGGATTATATCTATCCTTTCGTCCCCGCGCTGTGGCGCACGCAAAATAATTGCCACTGACAATTACAACAGGTAACCGCCCCATGCTGAACCGCCCCCTGCAATACCGTTTGCGCATTATTTCTTTGCTGTTAACCCTGCTCTTTACACTGTTGTCGGCCTGCAGCGACGGCAATGACAATGAGGCTATTCAGGAGTCCACTCTGGGAGTACCCGGCGCGGGTAACCCCAATACCGTGGCGGTGCCCGCCGCCGAGAATGAAGGCCCCATCGCGGGAGCACCGGTACTGATTAGTTCGTTTTATCGTCTTGCGCCCCTGGGCTATGAGCAGGCTGAGTATTTTATGTCCGGCACCGCCAATGCCTACACCAACGTCAATGAACTAACTTCTGATGGTAACTGGCAGGTAGAGGCGAGCGAGCAGACTGACTACCGAACCCGAATAGTCGTCATTCGACCCAGTGATCCGGCAGATTTTAACGGCACCGTCATGGTTGAATGGCTAAACGTCACTGCCGGTTTTGACGCTGCCTCCGAATGGGGTACGACACACACCGAAATGATGCGCAGCGGCTATGCTTGGGTGGGGGTCTCTGTGCAGAAGGTGGGAGTTGACGCGCTCGTCGACGGCTCCAGTGCCGAACGCTACAAGAGCCTTCATCACCCGGGCGACAACTACGTCTTCGACATTTACTCGCAGGTAGCCCAGGCCCTCAGGGAACCCGGCGCGGTATCGCCACTGGGTAATCTGCAAGCGCAACACTTTATCGCAGCCGGGCAATCACAATCCGCCTACTACATGGTGACCCACGTCAATGCCTTTGCACCGCTGCACGCCCTGTACGACGGCTATTTAATCCATAGCCGATTATCCAATGGTGCAGGGTTGCAGGGCGAGTTCCTGCGGCCCACGATTCCGGTCCCTGAGGTGCTCCACATCCGGGACGATCTTGGCACCCCGGTGCTGATGCTGCAAACGGAGTCGGACCTTTTTATTCTTCGCTCGTACCCCCACAACCAGCAGGACAGCGCCAAGTTCCGACTCTGGGAAGTAGCCGGAACCGCCCATGCCGATCTCTACACCTTCTTTGATAACAAATTTGATACGGGCACCAACCCAGCCATTGCGGCCGTCATTGAAAACCCTTCACCGGTCCCTGGCTTGTTTGACTGCGACTTCCCTGTGAATGCCGGGCCCCTGCACTTCGTCGCCAATGCCGCGGTACACGCCCTGAACGCCTGGGTTGTCGATGGCACCGCGCCGCCAACAGCCGACCGGCTTGAAGTGGCAGGAGAGCCGGCCGCTTTTGTGCTGGATGCTCTGGGCAATGTGCAGGGCGGCGTGCGAACCCCCTACGTCGATGCCCCGATTGCCCAGCTGTCGGGCGAAGGGCAAGGGAAGGTTTCTGCCGTTTTAGACGTTTGCGCCTACTCCGGCACCACCAAACTATTTGACGCGGCCACACTCGGCTCGTTGTACACAGACAATGCCGCTTACATCGATGCCCTCAATACTGCAACCGATGAGGCTGTGAGCAAAGGCTTTTTGCGGCCGGCGGACGCTGACCTGATCAAGGAATATGCCGCGGGCTCGGATATTTTCGCGCCCTGACAGTAGGGCGATGTATGTCCTTGGTGGGATGCGCCTATTCATGACTGATAGCCCTTGTTTTTCCAAAGGCCGTGCAAGTTCTCCTGTGACACGTCACCAACCAACCGCACCAAACAATTGACGGCCTAATCATCTATACCATTTACCGATTCTCGCCCTGGCAGCGCTATTTGTTGGCGCGCAATCACGGCAAAATACGTCCGCTCGCATGACCCCAACCGTCATTGCATAACAATCTCTGTCCAGTACACTGGGCTGCCCAACTTTTTATTCCCGGTAGGCGCATTGAGTGCGGCTTCCCAATTACGAGGATCAAACATGCGTGAAGCAGTCATCGTAGAAGCAGTCAGGACTCCCATCGCGCGCGGCAAACCCGGCGTCGGGGATTTGTGCGAGTTTCATGCCACGCAACTGCTGGCATTGTCCTACCGCGAGCTGCTGCGTCGCAGCGGACTGGCGATGGCTGACGTGGACTACCTCGCCGCCGGCTGCGTCACCCAGGCGGGCGAACAGGCCGGCAACATCGCCCGCAATGCCTGGCTGACGATGGGCAATGACTGGTCCACCGGCGGCACCACACTCGACAACCAGTGCGGTTCAGCGCAGACCGCCAATCACGTGATCTCCTCCCTCATCACCTCCGGGTCTATCAATATCGGCATCGCCGGCGGCGTGGAAGCCATGAGCCGCGTCGGGCTCGGCGCCAACGTGTACAACGGTCCGGGCTACTTCATTCCCAGCGACTGGCCCTGGGATTCCAGCCCCGACCAGTTCTCCAGTGCCCAGCGCATCGCCAACAATCGCGGGATTACCCGCGAAATGGTCGACCAGCTGGCCTACAACTCGCAGTTGCGCGCCAAGCGCGCCTGGGCAGAAGGTCGCTTCGACCGCGAAGTCTTCAGCGTGGAAGCGCCCATCAATGGCGAAGACGGCAAGCCCACCGGCAAAACCCGTACCGTCAACCGCGACCAGGGACTGCGCGATACGACGCTGGAAGCATTGGCCCAACTCAAACCAGTGATGGAAAATTCCATCCACACAGCGGGTAATTCTTCGCAGATTTCCGACGGTTCCGCCGCGGTGTTGTGGATGACCGCCGATGAAGCCAAGGCCCGCGGCCTCAAACCCCGCGCCCGCATACTGGCGGACTGCGTAGTAGGCACCGACCCGTACTACCTGTTGGACGGCCCGGTGGACGCCACCGCCGCGCTGTTCAAGAAAACCGGCATGACCATGCAGGATATCGACCTGGTGGAAATCAACGAGGCTTTCGCGGCGGTCGTGCTGTCCTGGGCACAGGTGTACAAGGCGGACATGAGCAAGGTCAACGTGAACGGCGGCGCGATCGCCCTCGGCCATCCCGTGGGCTCCACCGGCGCACGCCTGATCACCACAGCGTTGCACGAACTGGAACGCTCTGACAAAACCACGGCGCTCATCACCATGTGCTGCGGCTCATCGGTTGGTACCGGAACCATCATCGAACGAATCTAATTTTCCGGGCCGGCAAGGCGGGCCCTTTCAAAGCGCAATTCAAGGAGCAGTTCCATGGGAGACCTGACAGGCAAAGTCGCCATCATCACCGGCGCGGGCCGCGGACTCGGGCGCGAGGAAGCGCTACAACTCGCACGCCAGGGTGCACGGGTGGTCATCAATGACATCAACCGGTCCGACGCGGCAGCAGCAGCGCACGCCACGGTCGAGGACATCAAGGGATTTGGCGGCGAGGCAATGGCTGTACTGGGCGACTGCGCCGACAGCGCCGATGCACAAAATTTGTTGCAGTCCACATTGAAGGCCTATGGTGACCTCAATATCCTGGTCAACAATGCCGGCTTCTGCCGCGACAAGACCATCTTCGGCATGAGTGATGAAGAGTTTGACTCCGTGGTGCGCGTGCACTTGCGGGGCCACTTCGTCAACATGCGCAATGCCACCGCGTACTGGCGCGACAAGGCGAAAGGCGGTGATGCCGTTTACGGCCGACTGATCAGCACGTCCTCCGAAGCCGCCATCTTCGGCTCGGCAGGGCAACCCAACTATGCCTCTGCCAAGTCAGGCATTATCGCCATGAGCATGGGCGCGGCCCAGCTGCTGACCAAGTACGGCATCACCTGCAACGTGATCATGCCGCGGGCCCTGACTGACATGACCGCCAGTGGCCAGACGGCGGAAATGTTCCAGGCCCCGGCGGATGGCAGTTTCCACATGTTCGACGCGGCCAATGTCGCGCCCCTGGTGGGTTATCTTTGTTCGCCCGAGGCAGCGCAAATCTCAGGCGAAGTGCTCGTGGTATGGGGTAACGAAGTCCTGATTCTGCGGCGTCCCACTCTCTCCCCCGCTTTCGTAAATCCCAAGGGAGCGAAAAAGTGGGAGGTGCAGGACTTGCACACATCGCTGGCCGCCCACTATGACAAAAACTATGTCCCGGTGTGGGGTGGCTATACCGTGCCGCCGATGTAGGCCCAGGCGAACCGTATGCCCGCCACCAGGGAAACAGACCAGGCCGCGGATCTCGCGGCATTGACCGGGCACCGTACCGGCCCCTACTGCAGCTTCAACGCGGTAAGCCGGGTACAGGTTTGGCAGTGGTGCTCGGCCATGGGAGACCTCAATCCTCTGTACCTGGATGACGACTATCGCAGCCGTGCCGGCTTTGACCGGGTGGTCGCGCCGCCGGCCATGATGCAGATGTGGACGATGCGTGATGTCAACGCCGCGTACGCACCCGGCACTGCCGACAATGCGGGTCCGCGGGTTTTCGATGCACTGGCGGAGTACGGCTTCCCGGGTATTGTCGCCGTGAGCTATGACATCAGCTTTCATCGCCTTTTACTGGAGGGCGACCGCGCGCACCACTTTTCCACGATTGCGACGATCAGCCCACTGAAGCACACCGCACTGGGGGAGGGTTACTTTGTCACCGATCGAAACGAGTTCCGGGATCAGGATGATGCTCTCTTTGCCGAAGCGTTCATCACGTATTTCGTGTATCGGCCCAAGGGAGCAGACGGCGCAGTCAGGCAAACGGGGCAGACGGATTCCGCTCCGTCGCAGCCTGCGGCCAGCGACTCGCAGTGGCGCACGGATTTCACCAATATAAGCTACAGCTCCCTGCACGAGGGCCAGGCGTTGCCGGAACTGGTGATCCCTATCACCCACAAGCTCATTGTCAGTGGCGCGCTGGCGACACAGGACTTTACCAACGTACACCACAACCTGCCCGCGGCCAAAGCCGCCGCGATGCCCGATATCTTCATGAATATCCTCACCAGCTGTGGATTGTGCGCCCGTTACCTGAGCGACTGGGCAGGAGCGGGCAGTCGGCTGCGGCATCTTCGTTTCAAGCTGCAGGCGCCCAATGTTCCCGGCGACACCATGGTCCTGCAAGGGCAAGTGGTGAAACTGGAGCGAGGCGAAAATGAATCCCGCGTCACGGTGGATTTTGCCGGCCGCAACAGCCGTGGCGTGCATATCGCAGGTGCGGCCACACTGGCACTTGCCAGATAGTACCACGCACTGCTGCGTCCGATACCGCCGCCTTCATTACCGACGTGGTCCTGCGGGTCGACGGTTGCAAGCCGCCGCAGATGTATATTCCCGATCTCGACCTCACTGCACTGGAAAATCGCAATGTCACGTAGTCCGACAGCGATCGAAGATGACATACACTCTTCGATGGAAAATTCACCGCAGTTATTGTGACGGATATCCTTGACCGTCTTTCCGGTGTTTGACATGCTCATGTCAAGACTCCTTTGTTTTAGTTAAAAATTATCAGAAGTCTCGCTTAGTGGATCAGGTCAATTGGTCCTGCATGCTTTGACGGCCTACAGCCAGAGATCTTTGAATCTGATGAAGAAACTATATTTGATCGGCATTGGCACACACGGATTTGGAAAAATTCTAAGTCAGGCAGCACCTATTGGGTTATTGATGGTGCTGAGCCGATATATTACAACAGAAGAGCTGGGGTTCCTGAGTTTTATCATCGCCCTCATCTCCATTTTCTCTTCGCTATCTGAATTAGGACTTTCAAATTGTCAGAATAAGTTTCTTGCTGAAGATACTTCTTTCTTAAGCCCAATACTGAACTGGGAAATCATTCTCGCATTACTCTTTGGCTCTTTTTTATTGTTAATCGATACATTGACGGATTGCTTTTCCGGATATGGAATTTATCTTTTTTGGGTAACAGTAGCTTCTTCCTTTTCTGTAATCGTTTCAGTGTTCAGTGGTTTGTTACGGCTTGTTGAATCAGGGATCTATCAAACCATTGCAAGTTGTCTATTTTTTGCAGGTTCACTTTCGTTGTTTTTTTACTGGCATTTCAGTGCTGTTGAGTCCGTTTTGCTTGCGCGCGCAGGGAGCTGGTTTCTTGTCAACAGCTGGATGCTGTCTCGTATCTATCTATCCGGGCTTTATCAATGGGCGTGGAAACTTCCCAAAGTAGTATGGCTATTTGCCTTTCATACATTCTGGTTTAGTTCAGTTGAACTACTAATTGCCCAGGTAGATGTGTTACTTGTTAAAGCAATGCTTGGTGATCGGCTGGCAGGAATTTTTAAGCCAGCCTCCTTACTGGGAGTTGCGCCAATGGTATTAGGTACTCTTATTGCAGCCCCACTTCTCTCCATCTTAAGCAGACAAATCAAAGTTGCTCCGTTTCAGGCCTGGTTGCTCACTCGTAGTTTGGCAGCTGGTATATTCTTGCTCATGGCAGGAATATTTGTATTTATTGCGGCTTTTTCTGAGACGATTCTTGCTCTTGTATATACACCGGCGATTGCACAGGAAGGCAGTATTGTCTTCTTGTTGATGTTTGCTTCTACGTGTCTTTTTGTTACGGGCATGCCTCTTCAGGAATTCTTTCTTGCCAAAGGAATTTCTGCTTTCGTCGGAAGGGTGGCGACTGTGCGCCTCATTTTATTTTCTGTTTTAGCTTTCCCAAGTATTTATTTCTTAGGAATACTTGGAATAAGCATTGTGCATTTTTTGGTGTATTTTGTAAGTTTCGTTCTTTACATTATAAATTTTCAGCTGATAAAACCTAACCGTGATCAATAATTATGAATGAAAATAATTTTCAGATGAACTCAGGCGAATACGAAGCGATGTACCGTGTGGAAAAAGATCATTGGTGGTATAAGGGATTGAGGGATATTTTGTTTTACTCGACAAGAAAATGTTTAGAAGGCAGGCCTCCAGATCAGGTTAGAATTCTGGATGCGGGCTGCGGAACAGGTATCAACCTGCGTGAGCTCGAAAAGTGGGGAGTGAACATGTGGGGTATAGATGCTTCTAAAGAAGCAGTCGCTTTTACTCAAAAACGTGGAGCAAAAAATGTATCGGAAGCACTGATTCAAAAAATGCCTTTCGATGATCATTTTTTTGACGTCATTTATTCGATGGATGTAATCGTAATGCTACCCGAATCAGAGGTAAAGAATGCTTTCATTGAATTCCGAAGATGTTTGAAGCCAAATGGTAAGGTGTTACTCAATTGGGCAACATTGCACTTTTTGTATTCATCACATGATGTTGCCAGCAATATCTATTCAAGGCATAGCAAAAAACTGATTGAGAGACTTCTCAACGAAGCGGGATTTGTTGTAGAAAAATCAACTTATCGTTTGTTCTTTTTGTTTCCCATCATGACTGCTGTAAAACTTATTCAGAAAATAGGATTACAATCGAAAACAGCGGAGCAAGTGAAGGGCGATCTGGAGAAAACGAATCCCGTCCTTAATGCTATTCTCTTTCCAATCATGAAATTGGAGAATGTCTTGTTAAAGTTTATCAACCTGCCTATTGGCGTTTCGGTGTTTGTAGTAGCCCAAGCGAAGTAATCACCTACAGGTCAATCACGTTTGACCTGACCATGACGCCACCGTCGACCACCAGGTCGTGCCCGGTGATGAAAGAGGCCCGCTCGGAACACAGGTAGACCACGGCGTCCGCGATTTCCTCCGGCTGCGCCAATCGCCCCATGGCGTGGGCGTTGAGCGCCCGCTCGCGCATCTCGGGCATTTTTTTCAGGTAGAAGGCCATGCCACCGGAGTTGATGCCACCGGGACAGACGGTATTCACCCGGATGCCGCGCTTCGCGTACTCCACCGCCACGGTCTTACTGAGGGCGATAACGCCACCCTTGGCGGCAACGTACGCAGACTGGAAAGCTTCCCCGCGTAACCCCGACACCGAGGCCACATTCACAATCGCGCCGCCGCCGGACGCTTCGATCAGCGGCAGCTGGTACTTCATGCACAACCAGACGCCGCGCAGTGTAACCGCCATGCAGCGGTCCCACTCCTCCTCGCTAAGCTCGGTCACCGGTTTGTTCGGCGCACCCAGCGCGGCATTGTTGGAGACCAGGTGCAAACCACCAAACGTGTGGCCGGTCTGCTCGATCACTGCCTGCACATCGCTGGCCTTGCCCATGTCAGCAGCGATGAAAAGGCCTTTGCTACCCTGCGCTTCAACCATCGCCAGCGTTTCACGCCCGCCTTTCTCATTCACGTCGGCGATCACTACCGCCGCACCTTCCCGCGCGAACGCTAAAACGGTTGCACGTCCGGTGCCCACAGCGCCACCCATGACCAGCGCAATTTTATTTTGCATCGTGAGACTCATCCCTAAAACACCCGGTATCGCTTCTGCACATGCCGCTGCCGTATGCTGATCTGCTGTTGCCGCTCTGCGGGGCTGACTTTACCCGTACGCGCGGGCAGATGCTGCCTGATCTCACTGAATGGCACTTTGATCGCGTTGATCGTCGGCCAATCCGCGGGCTCGGGTGTCTCACTGTACGTCCAGCGCGGTGTCATGAAACCCTCGCGGTGACCGGTCGTATCCACCCAGTTGGTCACACCGGGGTCGCGGTGCGCCAGTACGATACGGATGATCCCGTCTGGATCGACGGTCGTCTGGTGGCCGTTGAGGCTGCCCGTATGGTTGGCGTAATCAACGGACTCACCCCATAAATTGCCCACCTGGAAACCGATATACTGGGGTGCCAGGCGAATGCGGTTTTCAATGATCAGCGCTTCGTCCTGTTCCAGCTCAAACACGCCGCCGGCGTAGAGGTTCGTGCTCTGACCGCCGCCAGTCGCACCCGACGCGGCGTTGATGGTGTTGAATGCGTTGCGCGGAAAGGCAATGCCGGGGATGCTGCCTTCCCGCTCCCCGTAAGTGCCCATCAGTATGGTCCAGAACGCATTCCAGAAATGCATCTGGTTGCGCACGATCTCACCACAGCGGCGCAGCTCCGCGGCGGCTTTATCGGCACTGTAAGGTGGCGCATGGCTACCTTCGGCGCCCAACTGGACTATCTCAAAATGAATGGCCTCCTCGTGCTCCCAGTCGTTGAACAACTGCCGGCCACTGATGTAGTTGGCGTAACGCTCTGGTGGCAGTGACGGGTCCGTCGGATGGGACTTCTGCACAAGCTTCAGGGTCGGGATGAAATTGCCGCGATAGCCCTGTGGCCGCTGCGGCGCGAGCAGGATCTCGAAACTGCCGTCATCGTCAACCGCGATCCGGGTGGAATCGAGGCGGCCTGTTTGCGTCTTCAGGCCCGGCCGCAATTCCATGAGCGAGCCCGTATCGCCCGGCAGCGCGCCACAGGTCGTTTCGAAGATGACATAGTGCGGCGCTTTGCACACCCCCGTGGCCGATTCGGCACCGCGCCAGTGGCGCGTGTCCGCTGCCCTGCCCCGCAATCGATAACTGTGCCTGCCATCGATGGCAGTGTAGAAATAGATCGCATCGGCGTTGTCGATTGTGCTGCGGGTAATAATGGACAGGGCATTGCGAAAATGCGGGCGCTCCGGGTCTTCGTGAAAGGCGCGCTCCACCGCATTGTGCAGGTAACCCATCAGGTAGCGATAACCTTCCGCCAAATTTCGCTCTGTGGCAGGCGCCGGCATAAGCTGTGGCTGGTCGATCGCGTCGCGCGCCTCCTGCAGTGCCTCTATCATGTCGTCCCAGGCGGCGCGCAGTTGTTGTTTCGCGTTCTCAGGTCCACTCGTCATTGGATTTCTCCTCACTTCTCATTCTGGACTTCCCGATTTCAAACGTGAATTTACATCGACGACTTTCCAGTGGTACTGGCTAGCGCTGTTCGTTCCAGCGGCTGTGAGGCCTGTTCGCTCAAAAAGCTCATTCGCTCACCTGGCATCACTGCCGCTGGAACTCTTATCGCTCTCTACCCGACCGATCACAGTTCAATGCGTCGCATATAGCACGGTGGAGGCCGGCGGTTCCGCGAGTGGTCTGCGGTGAATGAGCTTTTTGAACAAGCAGGCCACTCGCGGGATTGTCGGCCGGCCTTGCAAGCCGATTCATCTTGTCTGGCTGGCGGCTCACGCAGTGCCCTCCAGATCAGCGGGCAGGAAAGCATCGCCGAGCACTGACTTCCCGTCCAGACTTTTCACCGGCAGCCCAAGCGAATGCAGGAAGCGGCGGCTGTAGCTGACATTTCCGACATGGCGGCCACTGCACAACTCCAGCGCCGCCTCGGCCATCACCTCCACCGGTTCAGCCATATCTGGATTGCGGCGCGCGATGTCGCGCACGTAATCGGCGCCAGAGGTCAGCACAATATTCTCCGGCGCCAACGTGTTGACGTAAATGCCAGCCCCGGCGACTTCATGCGCCAGGCCCTGCGTGTAGCGGTCCAGGGCCGCCTTGGTCGCGCCATAGGCACAAATGATATGGGCCGCGAACTGTGAGTCGCGATAAGGCACTTCAGGCTGCAGCGCACTGCTACTGCTGATATTGAGTATCCATCCCTGGCCACGCTCGCGCATACCGGACAGCGCCTGCTGTGCCAGGTCGATAGGAGCGTTGACATTGACGTCGAACATCCAATTACGCTCGCTGGTTGTGGTGTCGCAGGGCAAGCGCATCTTCGCTACGGCGGCGTTGTTGACAATGTTGTCC
>JANPDE010000297.1:0-6866 GCA_031431315.1 Haliea sp. | reverse complement strand
AGGAAGTCACCTTCACCACCGATATACTGGTGAATTGAGCCATAATTGTATGGGCAGGGAACAGGTGATACAAAGTCGACTTGACCGCTGCTGCCTCGCTTCAGAAAGCTGCCACGGGAAATCTCGATTATGACCTCTACGCTGGGCGGAGGATTTGGCGGAGTCACTACGTTTGTCATAGCAGGCAATCTATCGCGCGCTGTCCAAGGTCGCAACCTGTGAATGGCAAATCACAATCCCCAATATACGCCTGTAGCTGAGTACTTCGACTCTGGCCTGAATTACCAGGAAGGATCATCGGCAGATATCCAGGGTGCTAGTCGGTGGAAAGGTTCGCCTAGCTCCGTATCGGCCGCTAGACACGGTTCGGCATGCTCCTCAATTCTGAGTGTGTTTGTAGAACTTTCCTGCCAATATTCTTCAACTTAAAAATAAAAAAGGAATCCGTGCTGCATATTCCGGCCCATCATCAACACCCATTCTGGCTCAACGTGAACTCCTGTTCCAGTCGAACGTGAACAGCCAATCCGACTGAACGTGAACACTTTTCGGGCAATTTCCGGCATCGGTGTTCACCCTCCCGGAATCCCTGTTTACGTTCGACCGGAATCTCTCTCAGCGCATTGATATTCAATTGATTTGGTACCCTCCCTCGCTTTTTGGGGGAACCATGCCAGCAACGAGAATCACAATGCGCAAAATACGAGACGTACTTAGGCTCCGGCTCTGTGCCGGCCTGGCCATCCGCGAGATCAGCCGCAGCACCAAGCCCAGCGTCGGCGGCATTCAGAAGCTGCTCACCCAGGCTGCGACCCTGGAGCTGGGCTGGCCACTGCCCGACACACTGGACGACAACCAACTCGCGGCGCTGTTTTACCCACGGGCGGATACGCAGGCCTCCCGCCGGTATCAGTTGCCCGATTGGGCCGTGATCTGCCAGGAATGTTAGACGAATTACAGCACTTTCGTGCCACAGATCGCACCGGCATATTGCGTTGCCTCTTCGCAAAGAGCTGTAATACCTGCGTTGCCCGGTTCGCCTTTCAGCAAACAATCGGCGCCTGACCTAACATAGTCGATCTGTATCTCTTCTTGCGTCTCTTCATCAATGATGCCGGTGCCAACTGAACTGACTGCTCCGACCACATGATTTTTGCCATGACCCCGACTTTTTTTCGATATAGAAATGGCCTTGTAAGTCATGTCTGTATCACCCTGTCCAACACCGCAATGCAAGATGGAAGCTTTACCCCCACCAGCATAAGCAGTACTGGCAATCACAGATATTGCTAAAGTGAGTACTATTTTTTTCATGTTGATATCCTCTGATTAAATGTTGCTCCCAAACCCGATCAGCCAAAGACGTATGACCGAATGCTCGTGACCTGCCTTTGACAATCCCTAAAATAGCAGTAGGAATGCAAGACAGGTATCCGCAGTTGACGCATACGCAAGATGGTGATCTGGATGACTTAGGGAGAAAGAGGAATGTAGAGCTATGTCCCACAAAGGCGATTAGGTGCCATAGGACATCGCTCTACTTCCGGCAATCCCGCTGTCATAGAACTTTCGTCCCTTAGACCGGTGACTTTGCGTCTCTACCTTTCGATAGGTTTGCCCTTCTACAGAATGTTACAACTTCGGATTTAATCCGTAGCTGGAACAATGTTCATTATAGAAACCTATATCTCAATTACAAATACTGTATGGTTATTTCATAGGGGTTGGTTTCGTTATACCTCAAAAAGGTGGAGGGTCCAATGAGGGTTCTGACAAGTAACTTCCCCAGACTCGGAAAGCCCTTCATCTAGGATCAGGCCACAGCCAAGGTCCATTCTTTGAACGCACCTATCCTGAGATTTCTATAATGATTAGCGGAAACCAGGTGACGACCGAGATTGAATAGCTTGTAGACCGTGGCATGGGCACCCAGAAATCGCTGAGCCTGCACTCCCGCGACAACAAGGGAGTTTTCACAGCACGCTGCTCCGAGCATCCGCACAACAATGCAAGGGGGTTCGGCACCCTGCCGACTATCATACGTACCGATCTCGATGTGCCTGTCCTCAACCAGCAAGCCGAAAACGATGTCATAGGTGTTCTGAACTCAATACTTGTAC
The DNA here is from genome assembly GCA_031431315.1 of Haliea sp. Lineage (GTDB taxonomy): Bacteria > Pseudomonadota > Gammaproteobacteria > Pseudomonadales > Halieaceae > Marimicrobium. The sequence goes on along the minus strand of JANPDE010000297.1, from coordinate 4,746 downwards.
GACAACCGGCTAGCGACACTTTCCGGCTTTGGGAAGTCGCGGGAACTGCCCATGTTGATGCCAGGCAGCTTGGTCCAAACGCCGATAACCTCGATTGCGGCGTGTCAATCAATAACGGTCCACAACACTTTGTCGCCAAGGGCGCGCTGAGCAGCCTGGACTAATGGGTACGTACAGGCGAACCCCCATCCGAGGCACAGCGTCTTGAGCTGATATCTACCAATCCTCCCAAATTCCGCCGTGACGCCGACGGTATTGTTGTAGGTGGCATTCGCACTCCGCCGGTTGACGTTCCCGTAGACGTACTCTCCGGCGTCCCTGGTCCGAATCCAGACATCATCTGCATCCTGCTCGGCGGTTTTAATGTTATGAACCATCCCCACCCTCGCCGCTAGCCCGGCGGGCGTCTTCAGACTAGCCTTCTAGCTGAAGGACCTTAACCTGGGATGGGAGATCGACATGACTACTATTAGCATATTGGGCATTGATATTGCAAAAAATACCTTTCAGCTTCACGGCGCCGATCATACCGGCAAAGCCGTTATGCGGAATCGCCTGACTCGACACCAACTTGCCGCCTATGTCGCAAATTTGGCGCCATGCACAGTCGTAATGGAATCGTGCGGAGGGGCTAATTATTGGGCACGGGTTTTCCAACGCAGCGGTCACACCGCGAAGCTGATCAGTCCGCAGTTCGTAAAACCGTTTGTAATGACCAACAAGAACGACGCTAACGACGCACAGGCAATCGTGGATGCTGCCAGCAGGCCGTCGATGCACTTTGTGCCGATCAAGAAGGTGGAGCAACAGGATATCCAGTCGATCCACCGGGTGCGCACTCGAATCGTTAAGAATCGAACGGCCTTGATCAACGAGATCAGGGGGCTATGTCTGGAGTATGGGGTCGTTATTGCCCCCGGAGCCGCCAAAGTCAAATCATCACTTTGCATAGTTATTGCTGAAAGCTCGAACGAGCTCACGCCATCATCACGCGAGTGTATGCAGTATCTCTATGAGGAGCTTGTTGATGTTGAGCTCCGTTTGAAAAAGCTGGACACTAAGATCCGTCAACTGTGCAGGGGAAATGAGAACTGCCAGCGCATACTGAAGATACCAGGTGTTGGTGAACTGACTGCCACGGCGATAGTAGCAGCCGTGCCTGACCCAAAAGAGTTTCGCAATGGCCGACATATGTCAGCCTGGTTAGGGCTGGTTCCACGGCAATCGTCTAGTGGGGACAAACAGATCCTCCTGGGCATCAGTAAGCGGGGCGATCGCTATTTGCGAACATTACTGATCCACGGTGCCCGGGCGGTCTTGAGTCACTATAAGGACTTGGATAACGACTATTCCCGTTGGGTTGACAGGAAAAAGGTGACGCTGACGCATAACAAAGCGGCTGTCGCATTGGCCAACAAGAATGCGCGGATCATCTGGTCGATGTTGAATACAGGAGAGGAATTTAACTATGGAGCACAAGCAACCGCTGCCTGATACTCAATATCGGACAGCTTCTTTTAACGAACTGGAAACTATCACGAGTTTGCTGTTGTTGATTGGAATGGTGGTGAATAGGTCATACCGGCTCCTTTAGATTCTGAAATTTGGCTCGGCCTGCAGAGGCCACGATTCTGATGAGGAATGGGAGCGCGGATTTACATCAGGGCACAAGCCTGGCTTGCATGCCGAAAATATGACTGCAACTCAGACCTATGACATCCATCAGAAATCAACTTGCAAAGGGGGATGGTTGATATATGCCAAATTAACTTCTACAGACCCCAAAAAAATTCAGCATCCAGAATCAGGCCACAGCCAGTGACCTTTCTTTGAACGCACTTTTCCTGAGATTCCTGTAGTGGTTTGCTGATACCAAGTATCTTCCCAAGTTGAATAGATTGTAGACCGTGGCATGGGTATCCAGAAATCGCTGAGCCTGCCGGACCAATTTGAATTTCCGCATTCCTCGCTCCCGCACCCTGGTATCATGGGATTGCTCAACCCGGTTATTCGCATACCGGTCATTTACATGAATGGCTTCCAGGATCACCTCCCTACGAGCAACTCCATCGCTACGCAATTTGTCGGTCACGATCTTCCTGGGCTCACCACTATGGGATCGTAGTAGTCGTTTAAAGAACCGCTTGGCAGCAGCACCATCTCGGCGAGATTGAAGGTATACATCCACCACATCACCATCCTGATCTACGGCGCGCCATAGATAGTGTTGTTTCCCATTGATCTTCACAAAGACTTCATCAATGTAGAAGGTATCGCCGTAGCCTTGATGTCTGCGTTTCAACCGACTGGCATATTTGGCTCCAAACTTGGTGCACCAGAGTCGGATAGACTCGTGACTGACTGTGATGCCACGTTCGGCCAGGAGATCTTCGATGAATGGTCAGGCACACCGGCGGTAGCTGAGATTGAAGCTGTAGTAGAGCCAAACGGCGTAACTGATGATTTCGGGAGGGAACCGGTGACGTTTATAGGTATTCATCACCGGACTATCGATTATTGGGAATTAAGTTGTCAGTACCCAAGTGATTGCTGTCGCATGATCCAAGCCCCCCGTGACACTGTGCTCATTTTGACATATTCTGCGAACTAATCAGAAGTTCCTTGAGTTAATGAAGTTGTTGATTTACGGATCTCGCAGCTTTGCCAGTACCGTGGCAGACCTGGGGTGTGATTGTGGGCACGAAGTGATCGGAATGATGGACCATGTGAATACGGGGTTAGGTAAGGTCGGTACCTTTGACGCCGCTATGGAGATGTTTCCCGGTGCAGGTGTTGTGCTCGCCATTGGCTATCACTATCTACCTGTACGCTGGACGGCCTGGCAGCCCGTTCTTGCAAGCGCACGAGTCGGAGCTCATTCCTTCATTGGCGCCGGTGCTGCCGTGGTAGACCATGGCGTTGTCCCCGCATCATCATATGTCCGCATGCTGGAGAGCTACACCAGAAAGGAAGGCCTATGATTCGACCCTACCTTCCCGGCCAAGTGTTCGGCGCGGAGATACTACCCAATAGCGAACCGGACCACCTGCCAGCCTGGAGCGTGGTCTCGACCCTGTATCGCTCGCGTGAGTACCTCGAGCGGTTTCTCACTGAGTGCCTTGAGGCGTTGCATGACATCGCCGTGTCTGATTTTGAGATCGTACTCGTCAACGACGGCTCGCCGGATGATTCGCTCGCCTGTGCAATTGCTCGGCAGCAGGACATTCCCCAATTGGTGGTGGTGGATCTGTCGCGTAACTTCGGTCACCACTGTGCGATGCAGGCAGGCTTACGCGTTTCACGCGGTAGGCATGTCTTCCTCATTGATTGCGATCTGGAGGTGGCTCCTGCAACACTCGCGGATTTCGTAGAAAGGCAGCAAGAGACCGGAGCTGACCTTGTCTTTGGTTATCAGGATGCGCGCAAGGGTGGCTGGTTCGAACGTATCAGTGGCAGCATCTTCTGGAAGGGTTTCAACCTGCTAAGCGGCACCCGAATACCGGAGAACATTCTTACCGAGCGGGTGATGACCAGAAGTTTCGTTGATTCGCTGCTCAGTCTTGGTGATCACAACGTATTCCTGGGGGGGATGATGAGCTGGACCGGTTTCAGGCAGATCGGCCTGGCAATCCCCAAGAAGCAACGTCAAGGCCAAAGCACGTATACGCTGCTGAAGCGTGTGCAGTTGATGGTCAATGCAATAAGTTCGTTTTCGTCCCGCCCGTTGACCTGGATGTTCAATGCCGGGGTGCTGCTGACGCTTTCGAGCTTTGGTTATGTAGTTTTGCTCGTCGTGCGAAAGCTGGTTTACGGTGACGCGCTCCTCGGATTTACTTCAGTGATGGCGCTGATGGCAATGACCCTGGGTGTATTGACCACCGGACTCGGCCTGATCGGGATCTATCTGGGCAAGGTTTTCAATCAGGTTCAAGGGCGGCCGAATTATATTATTCGAGCCGTTCATCGTTCGCCCGCCGAGGCATCGATACGAGTCGCAGCTGCGAGTACGCCGAATCTACCGAGATCGAAGCAGTGAGCAAGCGCGTTGCAATCCTGCAGTCGAATTATATTCCCTGGAAGGGCTACTTCGACATCATCCACCAAGTAGACCTTTTTATTTTCTATGACGATGTCCAATACACGGTCAGGGATTGGAGACATCGCAACAAGATAAAGACGGATAAGGGAGCGGAATGGGTTTCCGTCCCCGTAGGTGACGACCGAAATCGGCTCGTTTGCGACGTGGCCATTAGTGACCCTGCCTGGCAGGTCAAACACTGGCGCACTTTGCAGCAGAACTATGGTCGTAGTCCGCACTTCGAGCGCTACAGGGCTTACTTCGAAGACGTCTACCTGGGTCAGCAGTGGAAGAGTTTGTCGGCATTAAATCACTCACTTATCAAGCATATCGCGCGCGATTTTCTGGGTATCGTAACCGAATTTGCGGATTCGCGGTGCTGGCAGCTGCACGGACACAAACTGGACCGGTTGCTGGAGCTGGCAGAGCAGAGTGGAGCGACGACATATTTGTCCGGACCGTCTGCCAAGGAGTACATTGATCCCGAGCGATTTACAAAGGCCGATATTCATCTCGAATGGATGAGCTATTCCGGATATCCAGAGTATCCGCAACGCTTCCCGCCCTTTGAGCACGGCGTATCCGTTGTGGACCTGCTGTTCAATGTTGGACCAGACGCCCCTTGGTATATCTGGGGCTGGCGCAGCGGCGGGGCACGACCATGAAAC
>JANPDE010000296.1:0-3492 GCA_031431315.1 Haliea sp. | reverse complement strand
GGCAAAGCTTGTCAGGGAGTATGAATTTGACAGCTTCTTCGGTTTTCATATCGGCAATGCGCACGAGCGGGGCGATGAGATTGCTGTCGATGTGTTGTACGTCAAGGACATGGATATCATGGGCGGGCTGGCAAACGTGTTTATGGAGCGGGGCGATGATTTCAGGTTCCTGGCCAATGGTGCCACGTTCAATCGCTTCACCCTCAACCTGGCGACCGGCGAGGCATCCAGAGCGTTAGTGCCTGGCTCTATAGCGGGAGAGTTTCCCGCCTGGAATCCGCACTACACAGGGCGTGATAATCGTTATACCTGGCTGAGCACCATTATTGAAAACGGCACTCCCTATGGTTTCAACGCGTACCAGAAGATCGACCACCAGACGGGGGAGTTAAAGGTGCATGACTTTGGAGCAGGACGATTCGCTTCCGAGCCCAACTTTATTCCGCTGGGGCAAAACGCGGCGGAAGACGAGGGCTATATTATCGCCATCGTCTACAACCACGCGCATAAAAAGAGCGAGGTGGTGATTCTCGATGCCACCGAGATGCAGAAGGAACTGGCAGTTATCCCCCTGGACCATCATGTTCCCTTTGGCTTTCACGGTGGCTTTTATCAGCAGACATTCGTCTAGTAGAGAAGTATCGAAACGGATAAACGGTGTGTCGCGAGCACATTTTACCTGTGGCCTGTTGGTCCGTCTTAAGTTCTCGCGAGAAGTTTTCCTATCTTCCCGCAATTTTGCACGTATCGGTGAACCTGTAGTGCATTTTCGTCCATTCCTGAACTGCGGCGCGCAAGGGTCCATGCCAAGCGGTTTCTCAGCGGCGTCCTTGCTGGTTGATCTCTGAAAAAACGGGTTCCTTGTCGCGAAGATGGGCCAGGATTCTGTCGATTACGTTTTACCTTCGGTCGCTCTTCCAATAATGTCTGTGCACGAAATCAGTGCAACGCAGACTCTGCCTTGCCATCTCCCGGAGACCGTTTTATGGGTGAGGGTATCCCGGGGAGAAGGCATACCCAAAAAATCTTGATCTGGATCAACTATCGGTCAATTTAAAACAGTCAGTCCTGTTTTTTATTTTGAGCTGACCGTATGATTTCGACCAGATTACTGACACAACTCTATTGGAGATGGTGATGGACCTGAGCCGCTTTCCCTACCTGCAGGGCAACTATGCGCCGATTGACGAAGAGCGCGATTTCGAAGTACCTGCCCTGCATATCGAAGGCAACATTCCCGTGAATCTGATCGGTGCTTTTATGCGCAATGGTGCCAATACGGTCTTTGAGCCGATCCACTATGTTTATCCATTGGACGGCGACGGCATGATCCACGCCCTGTATTTTGACCAGGGCAAGGTGCACTACCGCAATCGCTGGGTGCAAACCAGCCACCTGAAAACCGAGCGCCAGTTCAATCGCACGATCTACGGCAGCCCCGGCAAGTTGGTGCCTGTGCCCCAGGACGTGCTGGACGCTGGCGGCGAGCCCAACCCACTCAAAAACACCTCCAACACCAGCGTATTGCAACACGGTGGCAAGCTCTACTCACTGTGGGAGGGTGGCTTTCCGCACCTGATGACCCCGGGCCTGGATACGGTGGGCCTATACAACTACGATGGCTACCTGAAACCGGGCGATGCGCTGACGGCACACCCGAAAGTCTGTCCCGACACCGGTGAACTGATTACCTGCACACAGCGCTGGGATGAACCTTATTTCACGCTGCATATCTTCGACAAGCAGGGCAGGCCACTGCGCGCCATCGAAGTACCCATGCCGAGAAAAGCGATCATTCACGACCTGCAACTGTGCGGTGACTATGTCGTGATCTTCTACCCCCCTGCCTACCACGATATCAATAAGGCTCTGAAGGGCGAAGACCCCTTCCTGTGGGAGCCGGCAACACCCGCCAAAATTATTGCCATTCCACGCAACGGCGGTGACATCCTGTGGTTTGAAACACCGGCGTTTTTCAGCTGGCACTTCTGCAACGGATTCGAGCGCGATGGCAAACTCATCATCGACTATGTCTGGATGGAAAAAATCCCCTTTGCCAAGAACATGAACTCCGGTCTGGAAAAGCAGACACGCAATATGCACCGCATGACGCTGGATCTGGCAACCAAGGCCGTCACCGATCACAAAATTGGCGATATCTACTGCGAGTTCTCACGATCGGACGAGCGCCTCTGTGGCAAACCCTACCAGTACGGTTTCGCAACCGCCTCCAACCGGCAGTGGGCTGACGCGCACGGCTATAACTGCACCTTGCGCTACACCATGGAAACGGGCGAACACCAGCTGTGGGAGTACGGCAAGGATGCCAATGCCGGAGAGCCTGTCTATGTGCCAAACCCCGATAGCGACCGGGAAGAGGATGGCTACGTGATGTGTTACGTCTACAACCCGGGCGAGGACCCCTTTATCTCGGTGTTGAGTGCCGGGAATATTGCTGCGGGACCGCTAGCAAAAATACATGTGCCCGGGCGCGTGCCAAATGGCTTTCACGCCAACTGGATGCAAGGACTAAAACTCAATAGCTAACAGGGTAAATCTGGAGGTTGCCACCCATGGCAGAGAAAGTGCATCAAAAATCCGCAGCCCATATTCTGGCGCGCTCTCCGGGGCCTTCCTACCAGGACCTTCTGGACCAGGAGGTGAACCCGGTGCCCGAGTGTTTGCGGGACAACACCAACCCCTACCTGGGATCGGAAAATCTATCGGTGGATCGTTATCTGTCGCGCGAATTCCACGAAAAAGAAGTGGAGCACGTGTGGCAGCGGACGTGGCAGGCCGTGTGCCGTGAAACTGAAGTCGGGGAACCCGGTGATACGTATGTCTACGACATCACCCGCTTCTCTATCATCGTCACCCGCACCGCAGCGGGCGAGCTAAAGGCTTTTCGAAACGCTTGCCTGCACCGTGGCCGGCAACTGGTCGACAAAAATGGTAACTACGAAAAATTTCGCTGTCCATATCACGCGTTCACCTGGGAGCTCAGTGGCGAATTCAAGGGCGCGCCCTGCAAATGGGATTTTGCCCATATCAAGGACGAGGAATTCGGCTTGCCCGAAGTGCAGGTCGACACCTGGGGCGGCTGGGTATTTATCAATATGGACCTGCAAGCGCCGAGCCTGCACGACTATCTGGGCGTACTGCCCCAACACTTCGAGCGCTGGAAGCCGGAAAACGGCTACAAGATGATACACGTCGAAAAGGTCATACCGTGCAATTGGAAAGTGGGTTGGGAAGCATTTATTGAGTCTTACCATGCGATTGCCACCCACCCGCAGATTCTGCCCTACACGGAGGATGCCGATTCGCAATACGATGTCTGGGGCGACCATATCAGCCGCACCATCACCGCTCTGGGAGTGCCCAGCTTCCACTTGAAAAATATCAGCGACCAGGATGTCGTGGACACGATGCTGGGGGTATCGGCCATGGTGGCGAGACCCAACCACGCGGTGGTTCCAGATGGGCTGACTG
>JANPDE010000295.1:0-9352 GCA_031431315.1 Haliea sp. | reverse complement strand
CTACCTCGGCCAGCTGGTTCCACAGGAGACGCTAATCTCGCATGACCACATACACGCCGAGGATCACACCCTGGTCTACGCACACGACGTTGCCGACCTAAAGGCCCGTGTCCTCGCGTCGGGCCTGTCCATTTCGCAGCTAGTCACGACCGCGTGGGCGTCGGCGGCTACGTTTCGCGGCAGTGACAAGCGCGGTGGCGCCAACGGTGCGCGCATTCGCCTGGCGCCACAGAAGGATTGGGACGTTAACCAGCCCGCTGAGCTGGCCAAAGTCCTTGCGCATCTGGAAGCGATCCAGAAGGACTTCAACAGCGTCCAGAGTGGCGGTAAGAAAATTTCGCTGGCTGACCTGATCGTGTTGGGCGGCTGTGCGGCCGTCGAGAAGGCTGCGAAGAAGGCAGGTCATGACGTGACAGTGCCGTTCTCGCCGGGACGCACGGATGCATCACAGGAGCAGACCGATGTGCATTCTTTCGCCGTATTGGAGCCCGCTGCCGATGGCTTTCGCAACTATGTTAAAGCTGGCTATGAGGCCGCCGCCGCTGAAATGCTGCTGGATAAAGCGCAATTAATGCATCTATCCGCCCCCGAGATGACGGTGCTGGTTGGCGGTATGCGCGCCCTGAATGCGAACGTCGCACAGGCCGCACATGGCGTTTTTACCCAGCGACCGGAGACGTTGAGCAATGACTTTTTCGTGAATCTCCTGGACATGAACACGAAGTGGCGGAAGTCGGCGGCATCTGCAGGTGTGCTGGAGGGGCATGACAGGAGCACGGATGAGCTCAGCTGGACCGGTACTGTGGTCGATCTCGTGTTCGGTTCAAACTCCCAGTTGCGTGCGCTTGCCGAAGTGTATGGCAGTGCCGACGGCCAGTCTGCGTTCGTGCACGACTTCGTCGCCGCCTGGAACAAGGTAATGAACCTTGATCGTTTCGACCTTGACTGAGCCTCGCACCAGCGTGTCCCTAATCATCTATTTAGGGAACACACTGACACTTGTTGGGTGTCTGGGGTTGGTCTGTGGTTCCCTGGGCCTGATGCCTGTAGAGTGGTTTGCGTTTGGGCTGTCATCGGGCATACGCATCATAGCCACGGTGGCCATTGCTGGCTGCCTGCTGAGCGCCATTGGTTATGGCCTGCAGGACCACTTCAATTATTAGAACAACTGGAGAGTGAACATGTTCAAAAAATCAGATTACTTTATTCTTTTAGCCGTGATGTTGTCTTTTTTCATTTCAGCCTACCTGTGGTTCATCATAAAGGATCCTCAGCAGGCGATCTTCACAGCAATCTGGATTCCCTCGATCTTCGCCTTTGGCATCTACTTTAAGCTGTGTGCATTAATGGGGCGGAAATAGTTATGGACCTTATCCTGATTACTGGCATCGTTGTTTTCGTGCTTCTCTCTATCGGGCTGGCGTTAACCTACTCGGAATTCGACAAGTTTGATTGAAAAGACCATTAAAAAGGCAAGACAGAACCATCCCAGTTCAGTAACAAACCGCTGTGCTCGGCCGTAAGATTCTGCGCAACTACTGCTAGCCGCTCTGCGGTTTGAGGCGGATCTTGCAGTTGACCTACTGCAACATTACGCTGGAATGGTTTGGATAGTGGAGAGTCCGTGGTGCCAGGATGAAGGGTAACAAGCGCAGCGGTTTTATTGCTGCGCTGTAATTCAATACTGGCGGTTTTTATCCACTGGTTCAGCGCTGCCTTACTGCTGCGATAGCTGTACCAACCGCCCAATTGATTATCATTGATACTACCGACTTTGGCACTGAGCTGCAGATACTTAATATCTGCTGTTCGAGTGATATAAGGCCACAGACCCCGCAGATAGAATATTGGCACCTCCAGATTCACCAGCAACGTACGGCGTAATAACGCTGCAGAACTCTGGCCTAAACTTTTTTCTGGCTTTAGCTGCTCGTGATGCAACCAGCCAATACAATTAAAGATAATACTGACCTGCTGCTGTTTAAGTTGAGCGATCACGTCTTCAAAAAAGTTGTTATGCAGCACCCAGTCGCCGCAATCTGTCCGGTCAGGAGAGAGGATCACCAAAAGCCGGTCGTGTGTAAAATCGGGGGCGCTGCGTGACAGCCAGATCACGACCTTCTCGCGCTCAAGATAGTGCTGAGCCAGAGCCCGCCCTATGGCGCTGCTGGCACCAATAATGAGAATGGCACTCATGCCGTTACACTGCGCAGGTTGCCATGCTGCATTACCGACCCGGCCAGATCCAAACCCGCCAGATACGCATTTTCAACACGCCCACCATAACTCCAGTCCCCACCTACCCACAGTTGCTGATCGGGGAAAGCAATAATGCCCGGTGGTGTCAGTTCGGCATTTTGACTGGCATACAGCCAGCGATGCGCCGCTACAAGCTCAATTTCCGTATCAATGCCGAACTCCACCTGCATAATATCGAGCGCCTGTTTAAACCAGAACTCCGTAGTCTGCTCCAAATTTTCTCGGCTGAACGTGGCATTGAAATGCACAATGTAACAGTCGCTACGCCCGGCCTTGTTCGCCTGATGGCTGACAAACCGCAGCTTGGGATGCTGGCAGAAAATAGCGTCTCCCTGCCCGCTGGCACCAGCACGTAAAGCCACCGCCCAGCATGGCTCAAGTAGCGAAGCCTGGACAACGAATAGCTCACCCAACCCGCTTTGTACCAGCAACTGCTGAGCCTGCACCGGTGGTATCGTCAGCAAAACGGCATCAAAACCGGTGTAACTTTCCCCGGTTTCACTGTGCACACTCCAGCTCTTCTGTTGCCGTTGCAGGCTGTAGATGCGGCAGGCTGTCACAACAGGCATGCCTTGCAAGACAGCCTTCACCGGTGCCTGCATCGAGGGTGTACCTACATAACGAAGTTGCTGATCAGGTGAAATGTCCAAAGCCGAGTGTCCCTCATCATAGGTCAGCAAGGCAGTGGTACAGGTCCATAATTCAGCACAGCCAGTTTTGAGCCATGACTGCACCTGACTCTGAAACTCCATACTTCGCGCGGTGAAATACTGCGCTCCCATGTCCAGATAACCCGACTCTGTTCTTTTACTGCTCATACGGCCGCCGACCGCGCGACCTTTATCGAAGACAGTGACCTGATAACCAGAGTGCACCAGTTTGGCCGCAGCGGCTGCACCGCATAATCCTGCTCCGATGACGGCTACGGTCGCGGTCTGCATGTGGCATCGTGGCTGCCTCCTTCAAACAAAATTGTGCTCCTTCTTAATCTGGGCGATGCGTTGCTTAAGCCACTTCGCTGTGAGCTTCTCGGCCAGCGAGTTCTGCTTCAGGCGCTCGTTCAGCATTTTCCAGTCCACGCAGTCAAGTGGCTGGTCCTGGTTGAAGCAGGAGAAGACATAACTGGTTTCACCGGTGACCGGGTCGCGGTGCGGCTGCAGGCACTGCGCGCAGATCTCCTTCATCATGCACTGCATCGGCGAGTTGATCGAGCCAAATGCGAAGTGGTGCGGCTTCAGATGCGGCTTCAGGACTTCGTGGCGCGCTTGCGCGACCCCGGCCATCATGCGGTCCGAGCCGATCGCGATGATGCGGTCGCCGTCGTCCAGGCGGAGCGTGCACTCGCCGAGTAACCCTTCGGCATAGGCGTCCATCGCCTGCACGATGTTGCCGACAAAGCTGCGATCCTGCGGGCGTCCCGGTGTGAAGCCGGGCTCCTCGTCGCAACACCACACGATGACGTCGGCGGCATTCTCGATGTCGGCGACCTTGTAGCGATCCTGCACTTTCTTGTAACCGGCGAAGTACAGCACCTTCGAGCCCGCGGCACGGAAGGCCGCGCCGATCGAAAACAGCACCGCGTTACCGAGCCCGCCACCGCAGAGCACCACGGTCTCGTTGCCGACGATATGCGTGGGGGCGCCGGTAGGGCCCATCAGGATCACTGGCTCGCCGGGCTGTAGCATCGCGCACAGGCTGCTGGATCCGCCCATCTCGAGTGCAATCACCGAGACCAGCCCGCGCTCAGGATCGACCCAGGCGCCGGTCATCGCGAGCCCTTCCATTTGCAGGCGCGTGCCGCTCACCAGCGGCGCCAGTGTCTCGAAGTTCTGCAGCCGGTAGAACTGGCCGGGCTGGAACTTGCGTGCGGCCAGCGGCGCATGGAGTATCACCTCGACAATATTTGACGTGAGGCGTTCGACCTTGTACACGGTTGCGAGCAACTGCGCGGCCAGTGCGCCGAAGAAACTCGTGTGCGAAGCGTCGCTGGCTGGAGCGCGCTGCGCCAGCACGCGCGAAACGACAGGATAGCCCTGCTTCGCCGATGCCATGGCCTTCACCACGTTGCCGAAGTACGAAGGGTGCACGTCGCCGAAAAAACTCATGAAACGGCCGTCGCTCTCGCGCGACAACAGCACCTGGGGTGTGGCGGGCTTGGCGGCGCCGTATTCGGGCTTGATAGGCTGACCGGCCTCGTCGACTGCCGAGAAATACTTGCCGTCCAGTGTGAAATCTTCCGGTTGTTCGCGCGCGAGCACGGTGTTCGGCCGCGTGCCAGCCGCCACGAACACCGTGTGCGCCGGGAACCAGTGCTCAGCACCTTCGTTCTTCAACCGGATACCACGCGCAGCACCGTAGTGATCCACGTCGACGCTGACTGGCGTCATGCCCTCGGCGAACCAGATGCCTTCTTCCAGAGCTTTCTCCACTTCCTCGTGGTTCAGTGTGTACGAAGGGCTATCGATCAGGCGCCGACGGTAGGCGATGGTGACGCCACCCCAGTGGCGCAGCATTGCGGCGATACGCGGCTCGCGCCCTTCCGACTCGGCCTGCTTGCGTTCATTGCGGATGGCACGAGCGTGGGCCAGGAACTCCTCGGCGATTTCGCGCTCGTAGTCGTCCCAGGGGGCGCGGATCGCGTCCTCGTCAATTTCATGCTCCAGCGCCTCATAGCGGTGCAGGAATTTCTCGACCTGCACCACGTAGTAGGCGAGCGACTCTGTGGCGGTGTCGATCGCGGTGAGGCCGCCGCCGATTACCACCACCGGCAGGCGCACTTGCATATTCGCGATCGAATCGGCCTTGGCCGCGCCCGTTAGCTGCAGCGCCATCAGGAAGTCCGAGGCGGCGCGCACGCCGCGGGCAAGACCATTCGGGATGTCCAGCACCGTCGGGCCGCCCGCGCCGACGCACAGCGCGATGTGGTCGAAGCCCATCTGCCACGCGTCCTCAGCCGTCACTGTGCCGCCGAAGCGCACGCCGCCAAACATCGCGAACGCGCTGCGGCGCTCCACCAGCAGACGGATCAACTTAAGGAAGTTTTTGTCCCAGCGTACCGTAATGCCATACTCGGCCACGCCACCGAAGCCCGCCATCACGCGCGCGCCCAGCGGCTCCATCAGTGTCTTCACGTCGCGCACTGGAGTGAAGGGCACGCGCTTGCCGTCGACGGCGACGCCGGAAAGTTCAGCGGGCAGCGGCTCGATCTTCAGCCCATCGATGCCGACCACCGTGTGGCCGTCGTTCATCAGGTGGTGTGCGAGCGTGAAACCGGCGGGTCCCAGGCCCACGACCAGCACTTTGCGTCCGGTGTCGGGAAGCGGCAGTGGACGACGCAGGTTCAGCGGGTTCCAGCGCGTCAGCAGCGCATAGATTTCAAAGCCCCACGGCAGTTCTAGCACGTCCTTCAATGTGCGCGTCTCGGCCTGCGGAATGTCCACCGGGGCCTGCTTCTGGTAGATGCAGGACTTCATACAGTCGTTACAGATGCGGTGCCCGGTGGCAGCGGCCATCGGGTTGTCGACCACGATGATCGCCAGCGCGGCGATGGGCTGACCGCGCGTCTTCACCAGGTGAAATTCCGAGATTTTCTCCTCCAGCGGACAGCCGGCCAGTGTCACACCAAAGGGTGATTTCTTGAATGGCATACTGGCCGGGTCGGCACCCTTGGGCGCCTTCTCGCGCAGCCCGCGCGAGCAGGAATCCTTGCCCTGGTTGTGGCACCAGATACAGTAGTTTGCCTCGTCCAGCGCGCCCGTCAGGTCAGTGCCGTGGTCGGTGAGCGCAAAGCCCTCGCGCCGGCGCAGGTGATCGATACTGTGGCGCCCGAAGCCCGCCTCATCGGTCGTGACCAGTGACACCAGATTCTGATAGTCGAGTTTCGCGGGCGCCTTGAACAGCACCCCGCCGCGATGCCGCGCGCGCCCTGCCTCGGTGCCGGCTGCCCATACAGCGTAGCGGGCGGCGAGCTCAAGCTGGTCGGCATTGGCCGCCTCGTCTTCCTGCCACTCGGTGACTTTACGCGCAAACGCCAGCTCACTGAACGGCTCGCCCAGCAGTGTCTGCGCAGTGGTCTCCGCGTCGAGCCCCTCAACGTCCTCAGGTTTGAATTTCGACAGTGCCTGGCGCTGCACGAACAGCCGTTTGACGCTGAAAATCGGTGCGAGCTCGTGATGCTGTTCGGCAAGCGCACGCGCATCCTCCTCGATACCAAACAGCTGCGCTATGAAATCCTCCAGCTGCGGCGCCAGCGCGATCAACAGTTCGGATTCCGCCTTCGGTGCAAGCAGGTCAAGTGCAGCCCGTGCCGCCAGCAGGGCATCGCGCAGCGCGAGGTCTGATGCCGCGACAAAATCCAGGAACTGCGTGTCCAGGCGCGCCAGCCCGGCGCGCTGGTGGAGGTCCGCATATTCGATTCCAAAGGCTAGCTTGAGCATGATCTCGGTGTTCCGCAGTGGGGATGTCGCACTATAAAGGCGTGCCTGTTATCGATCAATAGAGGGCGAAATGGTCGCTTCGCTCAATGAGATCGCGCTCACCTCGTTGATCTTGCAGAGCTTATGCCACTCGTAAGGCACAATCCCGGTGAACGTATCGATTTCGACTGCGGAGGGAGAAAACGTGCTTCGCTGGCCAGATGACAGCGAAGCACACAGATTAAAGCCAACGGTATGACTTTAATGACTTGCCTTAATCGTATTTGCCTTCACCGTGTGTAACAGCGGGCGCCATCAGCATGATGGTACGATCCACGCCGCTGTCGGGGTGCTGTACGTTGACATAGGCAAGGTGGGGGTTAAACGGATCGAAATACAACCCGGTCGCCTCGGCACCCACAGTGTTCAGGCTGGCCCACTTGCCAATCGCCTCGGCCACACCGTCGTTATCTTTATCGACGGCATACCACGTATCCTCAAGGCCACCAGGCTGGTCTTCGACAATGTAGATATTGTTTTGGGCATCAATCGCCAGGTTATCGGGGCTGGTAAACTCTCCACCAGCAGGAAGACCAGTTGCCATATCGTTAGTGTCGCGGCTGGCAAACAACTTGACCTCCATCCGCTTGAGATCGATGGCAAAGACCTTGTGATTGGTGGTGGTGGCGACAAACAGCAACTGGCTTTTGTTAGTCAATGTCTTGATTTCCATATCCTCAGGGCGATCAAATCCTGTGCCGCGAAACGCAGGGAGTTTCGGAGTGGCACGCCCGTCAACTTGACTCCCGTACACCAACACAGTGCCAGGCAAAGGTATACCGTCCTTGTCGGTCAGGGCTATCCACTGCGCCTTTCCGGTCGCTTCTTTCACGGTGCCGTCACCCACGCGTAATACAGAGGTTTCGCCCGCGGCGAAATATTCGTCTCCGCTTGCAGCTTTGGGATTTTTCGATTTGAACCGGAAGATATGGCTGGCATTACGTTCATCGATGAAATAGAGGTTGTTGTCCTTGTCGAAGGCGAGGCCCTCGTGGGAGACACGAGGCAGAATTTTGCGTTCCTTGATCACAATGGCAGCGGGATCAGCCAGGGGATTGGTCACTTCGTAGAGACGACCATAGGGACTGACTGCCTGGCCTGGATCGCTCCAGGACTCTTCGCCCGTCAGGTAAGAACCCCAGGGGGTCCAGCGGGAGGCATCAAAAGCTACCTGATCGAGCTCATTTTCAGCGCTCCAGATTGTGGTGGTCTGCATGGTGCGTAAATCCGTCCGCTGAATGCCAGCCTGGCCAGTTTCAAAGACAGTGAACAGGTATTTACCGACCTCAGGGCCGTTTTCATTGACCGTGTGCATATCGTAGTTGCCCGAGTCAAAGCGATCTAGTTGCTGCGTATCCCTGGTGACAATCGTCACTTGTCGAAAATCATCCGAGGACAGTCGAAAAGGCGCCGACTCTGGCAAAGTGCCAGGCAAGGTGTTGCCGATCATGGGCGTGAACTCATCGAAATTGGTTGCCGCTGACGAGTCAGCCAGGGCGTGAGAAGTAGCGATCGCCAGACCAACAGCGATGGATATTTTTTTCAATAACATAGAACAATACTCCGTGTGTGGTTAGACAGAATGAAGATAGTTGCGCCACTCCCAACGATGTAAACCACTCTGCCGGTTACTTGCGACGAAAGTTTTGCGGGACTCCTTCCAGCAAAGAGAATGGTAATGTGGTCATCGTGGAGAGTAAGCGCAGGTAGACGATAGATTGCTAGGATTACGTCTTTAAGACAGTAGCGTGAAGATTCAAAGATTGATTCAGGGACCAGGGAGAAGCAATGCCAGACCCGTTGGCGTGGCAGCGACCACGCCAACGGATCTGCACAGTTATTTCTTCGATTGCGGCACGGCCGGCACGAAGTTGGGGATGTCACTCGCGGGCACTTTGTAGCCTACCAGAACACCGGGCAGCAACTGGTAGCTGCCATCGGCAGGCAGCACTGCGGCACTATTGTCAGACGTCCAAAAGCAGTTGCTGGTCGAATCCAGCGGGCACTGGATTGAAGTCAGGTACGGCTTGGCATCGGTCAGGCGAAAGTACACGTCATATTGCACGTTACTGGCACTCTGCGTCACGCTGTAGTCGTTGTCGGTGCCGACCAGCATCAGGTAGCTGCCATCGTCCAGACGCGGACCGACCGCCAGCCCTTCCCACTTCTCGGGTACCTGGCCAGCCAGCTCTGCCGGTCCATTGAGCGCCAGGTCGAGCAAGGGGGTCGCAACTTTATTGACCTTACCGTTCGGGCAGCCAGCACTTGCAAAGGTGACGCCACTGACATCCGTCGCGTTGCTCAGGTCGATCTTGAAGACCTTCTTGTTGAATGGCGCAGTATTGTCCGCCCCCACGCCAACACCGCGATTGTTCCGTTCCAGTACCAGAAACTCGGAATTGTTGAGCGCGAGCAGCGAGGAAATACCGCGGCTTTGGCTGGACCCGTCCATCTGGTAAGCATACTGGCCGACAGCTGTGCCGGTGCTGGTGTCGAACTTCACGATACGGTTACAGACGCCGCTGCCGCCGCCCTCGTCCAGCATCGCGCTTTGCAGCATCGCATAGACATAGGCGCCATCGGGCGTGATAGCCAGGCCTTCAAACCCGCGGTTGGTA
>JANPDE010000294.1:0-12296 GCA_031431315.1 Haliea sp. | reverse complement strand
AGACGCGTTGTTTGACGTAACGTTCATTTCCGCCAAAGATTTCGTCACCTCCATCTCCCGCAAGTAAGGTCACTACGCCGTTTTCAGCGGCCATTTTTGCGCAGAAGTAGGCGGGTAAGGCGGAGGAATTACCAAAGGGTTCATCGTAGCTGGTGGCGATCTTGGGAAGAGCCTCTACCACATCCTGGGGTGTGACATAATACTCATTCAACTGGACACCGAAATGGCGTGCGGTAATGCGGGCATAGGCCATTTCATCGTACCCCTCAGCAGCAAATCCGATGGAATAAGCAGCTGCCGAATGCTCGCTGAGTTCCGCGAGTACACCCGTTACCGTGGAGCTATCCAAGCCGCCGCTGAGAAATGAACCAACTTTTTCAGTGCCAACCAGGCACCTTTGAACGGAACTCCGAAGTAAGTCCCTTAGTTGAAGGGACAACTCCTCAAAGGGATGATCATCGGAGGAGTCTGAGAACGTCGGTAGCCAGTAGTTCACTAACTGGCACTGGCCATTGTGATAATCGACGTAATGGGCAGCGGGTATTTTTTTGAGCCCGCGATAAACTGAACCCGGGCAAGGCACCATATGAAAATACAGATAGTTGTATATACCCTGATTCAGTAGGGTGGGCTCGCCTGCGCCGCAGGCCAAAGCCATGCCTGCGGAGCTGCCAAAATGTAGCGCTACATCAGTCGCGCGGTAGTAAAGGGCTTCCTGGCCCAGGCGGTCAATTCCAATGAGAACCCGTTTGGCGGCAGAATCGATAATGACGCAACAGAAGGAACCAAACAGCAATTTAAAAATATCGTGCGAGGATTTTGCGTAACCGTGCGCCACGGCCGCCGCAAATCCCTGCTCCTGGGCGGTGTCCATCAGGTCCTTGTTGCGAAAACTGGGTCGCCCCGCTATGACAACGAGCCCGCCGCTGGGTAGTGGATGAAAATTTCCTGTGGTGGCAATCGCATAATCCGACCCAATTGCTTCAATCACAGGCAAAGCGGTCTGCAGTGCATGTTGCAGAGTAGTAATGCTGTTATCTGACTCCTCTGGGTCGAAGGATGGCGAGTAGGTGCCAAGAATTCCATGGCGCCTTAATCCATTCTCGGAACCCCTGTTTTCACCTGCGCGCTGCATAATCTAAGTGAACCCGCTCGCCTACATCACCGGCGTTAATGCTACCATCTGGTCCTGGCGAACGTAAGTTAACTGGTTCAAATCTCTGCAATCTGTTTTAAGGTCCGAAGCCGACCCGCGACTTGCCAAGTCCTGAATGAGTATTCAATTGTCGTGACTCACTTGCTATGCTTCTGACGGGCTTCGTCCAAATCAAAGCGATGAATTGTTGGCCCTTTTTTGGGCATCCGGATCAGCATGGACGGCAAGGGCCGCTGGGTTGATAACCTTTTTGTAGAGCGACTGTGGCGCAGTGTGAAGTACGAGGAAGTCTATCTCAAGGCCTACGACAGCATCAACGCTGCCCGCGATTCACTGGGCCGGTATTTTACGTTCTACAACACGCAAAGAAGACATCAATCGATTTACCGGAGAACCCCGAACTGTGTTTATTACCACTATGCCGCCCAACTGGCGGTTTGACCCGAGGATGCACTTATCACGCTGTCCAATTTTTGGGGTCCATTTCTGTCTTCCCGGTGTGAGTCTTACCTGCCTTCCTTGAAACTATCCGGATTAATATGGTGCCGCTTTAACAATTTATAAAAATCCGTGCGATTACGTTGTGCCAATATTGCCGCTTCGGCGACGGAACCGCTGGTCAAACGCAATACTTTTGCCAGATAGTCGTGTTCAAATTGTTGTCTGGCCTGGCTCAAGGACGGCAGGTATTGATCCTGCACGGTCAGTGCCTCGCGCACCAGGGCTTCCGGAATCACCGGGGTGGTGGACAGTACAGCAGTGCGCTGTACTACATTCCCCAACTGCCGTACATTTCCCGGCCAGGTTGCACCCAGCATAACGTCGATGGCGGCAGGCGCAAAACTGGTGACCTGGCCCATCTGGTAGGCTTTGGTGGCACGCAAAAAATGGTTGGCGAGCAGGGGAATATCCTCCACACGCTCGGCCAGCGAGGGGAGATGGAAATTGACCACATTCAGTCGGTAAAACAGGTCTTCGCGAAACAGCCCATCCCGCATGTCCCGCTCCAGATCACGATTGGTAGCGGATATAATGCGTACGTCGACCTCCTCACTCGAGGTGCTGCCGATGGGGCGGATGCGCCGCTCCTGTAATGCTCGCAGCAACTTAACCTGCAGTAGTAAGGGAATGTCCCCTATTTCGTCAAGAAACAGCGTGCCGCCACTGGCTGCCCGGAACAGACCGATGTGCTCGCGGAAGGCCCCGGTAAACGCACCTTTCACGTGCCCGAATAATTCTGATTCGAGCAGTTGTTCTGGCAGTGCACCGCAATTGACGGCTACCATTGGCCCTGTGCGTAGTGCGTCTGCGTCGTGCACCGCGCGTGCGAGCAGCTCCTTTCCACTACCGGAAGCTCCGGTGATGAGGACGCTGACATCCGAACTCGCAATCTGTCGAACCTGGTTAAGAATACGGTCCATCAGTGGGCTGCGCGATACGATATGTTCCCGCCAGTCCTCAAATATCTCCGCCTGCGTGGAACCAGAGCGTTGCAACGCCGCCCTGATTGCGGTCAATAGAACTGTCTTATCTACCGGTTTGGGCAGGAATTCAAACACACCCATCTGAGTGGCAGACACGGCCTCGGGGATGGTGCCCTGCGCCGACATGATAATGACGGGTAATCCGGGATAGAAATGCTGGATCTGCTCAAACAATTCCAATCCACTAGCGCCCTCCATGCGCAGGTCAGTAATGACGAGATCCACAGGGTTATTGCGCAGTGTCTGCAATGCGAGCTCTGCAGATTCGACGGTTTGTACTTCGAAGCCTTCAGCGTCAAGCCGTATGGCCATCAATTTTAGCAGGCTGGTATCATCGTCTACCAGCAACAGCCGATCAGGCACGCTCACTCCTCCCTGCGGGTACTGATCGCCGCTTCTAACTCAGTGAGTGCTTGAATTTTTTGTGCCAGCTGCCGTTTCTCGTCCTCTACGTGGCTCAGTTCCTCCTGAAGTTGTGTCCGTTCATCGACTAAAGCGCGCTGCTTAGCGTAGCCGTTGATGCGATTTTGATTATATTGTTGCAAGATTCCTGCAAGCTGGCGTTGCTCCTTGGCCAGTGCCTGATTCTCCTGCAGCTTTTGAAAAGTATCGCGTGCTACAGTCCAGGCTCCATATGTTTTCAATTGCTGATTTAAAACGCCAAAGTAGTACAGCTGGTTGGTATTGGAAGACTTGTCGACGGTCGCCAGTCGGCTCGCCACATCCACTGTGCTCATTTGCGCCACTTCCTGCTGTAGATCGAGCCATTTTTTCAAGTTGGTATACGTGACATCTACTATGGGATACCCGCTTGCTGGCTGCTGGGGCGGTGGTGCGACGCAGCCTGCCAAAACGGATAGACAGAACAGCAGCGAAATTAATGTGCGGGACAAGTCAGGCGAAAACATACCGGCAGCCTATCATGGGGTGCGAGTGACAAGCTTCCTCCTTGGGCTTCAATACAGTCCCTTGCCACACTCAAGCCAATTCCAGAGCCCTTGATCGGGCCGGATCGTTTGGCAACGCTTTGAAAAAATGGCTCGAATACACGTTCCGTGTCCCTGAACGGTATGGGCTCACCAGAATTGGCCACATCAATGACCAGATGATCCCCGTTAGAGTGCCACAGAATATCGATGAATCCGCCTGCGGGAGTATAGTTAATGGCGTTGGATAACAAATTATCCAATGAGGACTTCAGCTTGTACCGATCCGCCACCCAGGTCTCCGTGCTGCCCCGCTGTTGTAGCTGCAAGTCCTTTTTTTTCAGGCTGATGCTGTAGTTGGCCAGCAATTCACGCCACAAACCCCGCAATTCAATTTCCTCAAAGTGCAATTTCTGGTGCGGCAGGCGGTTGTAATCGATCAGGTTTTCGATGAGTCTCTGCAACGCAATGCCGTTCTTTCGCACGATCTCGACAATCTCAAGCTGCTGCTGGGACAAGTGGCCGGTAACTTGCTCGGCCAGCAAATCCGCACCCTCCCGCAGACTGGACAGCGGTGTCTTCAGCTCATGGGAAATGTGCCTGATAAAAAGTTGCTTCTGTTGTTCCGATTCATGCAATCCCTGGCGCAACCATTCGAGCTCGCTGCCCAGAGCCTGCAGTTCCAGAGGACCCGATATTTCTATAGGATGACTCAGACCCGACGTGCCCAAATTGTGTATCTCCTGGGTCAGGTCTTTCACCGGTTTGTTGATCCAGTGTGCGAACAGTAGTAGCAGGGCCAGCGTGGTTGCCGCCAGCAGCGACAATTGCCATAGAAGTGATTCAATATGGGAATTCGCATTTGCCGAATTTTTTTCCAGCAGCTGGTCAACGGCAGACTGCAGCCATAATTCAACCGCCTTACGTTGTTCACTGATGACAGAAAATTTTTGATCCAATTCGCCTTGGGTTAGCGACACGGTGCCGAGCTCATTCAGAGTAGCAATGCTATAGACCGGTACCAGTTCCAGTCGTTCCAGTGAGCCGAGCAATTTGTTGATTTCAGGGCTGTCCGAAGGCATGCGCTCCTGCAAAGTCTGTAGCTTCACCGTCAATCTGGCTCGCTCCAGTTCAAATAGATCAGCCAATTCGGGGTCGGCGATTGCAAGGTACTGGCGGGTGCGACGCTCAATTTCCAGTACGTCCTGGCGTATTTCCTGTCCCAGACGGGTAACGTCCAGCACCACGTGAGTGATCTCGCGATTCTTCTCCGCCATTGCCGCCAGCGTTTGTACGCTGAACAGGATGGCGATGCCGAGGGGGACCAGTGCGGTAAAGAAGCTGACCAGAATCAGTTGTGAGAGCGATCTGGGCTGCCAGAAAGACTTCATATGGCATTCCGAAGGAAAACGGAGTGCAGATTGTAGCGTGGGTAAGCAAACGTGCAACTGAATCGTTTACCGCCCTGCGGGAATCAGGGCCACGATACGAGGGGCGTGATGAAGCCATACGCCTGTTAGGAAACGAGCTCCCTTATCAATGCGGTAGGTCATGAATAAGGAGCAACGACTCGAAAGTGTAGGATTATGGCAGGCAGTAACTCGTAACTAATTGAAATATAAACATAAAAAATAGGAGTATTCGCGTTACATCGCAAAAGTGGCCAGAGATATATCTCGCTCGAAAGTGTCGAGAAGTCGAGGGTTAATGCTGCTCCGGTCCCGGGTGCGTGGAAGGAAATCAGGAGGGAAAACTCAAGGTTGTGCGGTGAGGCGTTCAACTTCATAGAGTAACCGCGAAGGCTGAATTCTTTTACTCCATATTCCAACCGCTGTTCCGGCCTCAGCATCCTTGTCAGCGTCCCCCAACATGAAGCTTCGGGATAAATCAGGATGCCACTGCTCAATCAGGCTTATCAACATTCCCGTCCCGGGCTTGCGGCAATCGCAGGAAATGGCGAGTTCGGGCACCGTGCCGGCGGGATGGTGAGGACAGTAGCGAATATCGTCAAAGTGGGCGCCGACGCTGGCCAAGTCACTTTGCATCCAGTCGTGGAGCGCCTCTACTGCCGCAGCATCGTAGTAGCCCCTGGCGATTCCAGCCTGATTCGTCACTATGAATACCAGGTAACCGGCGTCATTCAATTTCTTGATAGCGGCTTTGGCCCCTTCGATCCATCGAAACTTCTCGATCCTGTGGGTATAGCCATCATCGTGGTTCAGTGTGCCGTCTCTATCAAGGAAGGCCGCAGGTTTTCGCAAATCGTCCGACAGATGATCCCGGGCTTTCTGTAAATCTTCTGGAATGCCTATATCGATAAAAAACCCCCGGTATATCCGACCGATCATCTGCCCTTGGGCGGCGAGTTTCGGAAACACATCCTGTTCGAGAGAGCAGGGTGTCACCTCAATGTGTTCAAGGATCTCGGATTTCATCCAGTACACACCGCTGTTTATCGTGCCAGACTCCGGCAGTGCTGGCTTTTCCCGGAAGGCCATTATTCGTGGACCTTCCATCTCGACAAACCCGTACCGTGTGGCATCTACCACTTGTAGCAGGGCAACGCGACAAATCCAGTTTGCGGATGCATGCTCATTTGCACAATTGCATAAATCGAGGTAGTTGAAATCGAATATAGAATCGCCGTTAAGCAGCAAAAATTCGCTCCGCAAATACGGCTGTGCATACTTGAGGGCGCCACCGGTTCCCATGGGAGAGGGCTCCACGAGTACCCTAATAGTCGCTTGAAGTTCCTGTGCCAGCGCAGAATTCGATCCATATCGTTCGCGAACGACTTCGGATTGGTATCCCGCAAGCAGGATAAAATCCTCGAATCCGAAGCGACGCAGATTGAGCATTACGTGCTCTACAAACGGTCGCCCGCAGACTTCAAGCATAGGTTTAGGGGTACTGCGTACCGCCTCACCCAAACGGGTTCCCTGGCCCCCGATTAGAATGGCGGCTTGTTTCACAGTTTTCATGCAAATGTGCTTTCCGCAGGCGTGGAAGAGCTTTATCTATGCGTGTCTGACCTTTAGTATCATAGGGCCAATATAACTGTGCCCTTGTGGCTGGGCAAGGGCATACCTTGCTACAGTCAATTTATAAAGAAACAAGATGAAAAAATTGTTGTACCTGGTACACCGAATACCTTACCCCCCCAACAAGGGCGATAAAATCTCCTCAAATAATATGCTCAACTATTTTTCCGTTCGCTGGCGTGTGTACCTGGGTACATTCATCGATGACCCCCAGGACTGGCAATACACCGATCTGGTCCGGGAAAAATGTGAAGATAGTTGTTTCGTCAATTTGTCCAGGCTCAAGCGTTGGTCTGGCAGTGTCTATGGGCTTGCGACCGGACAGGCATTGAGCCTGAGCTATTATGGCAGTGTTGAATTACAACGCTGGGTTCGTGCAACGATCGAGCGCGAGTGTCCGGACGCGGTCCTGGTGTTCAGTGGTGTCATGGGGCGCTTTGTTCAGGGCTTGTTGCCGGCTCATGTTCCCGTGGTATTCGATGCTGAGGATGTCGACAGTGAGAAATGGCGCAGTTACGCCCGATCGAAGCGCTGGCCGCTGGCTTGGCTGTACTCGCGAGAGGCGAATAAACTCTTGGCGTATGAGAGGGAGATGGCCGCATCCACACACGTGAGCATTTTTGTATCGGCGGAAGAGGCGGAATTGTTCAAGCAACTCGCGCCTGAAAGTGCCCACAAGGCATATTATCGAACACAGGGTGTGGACAGTGTGTACTTCGATCCGCTGATCCCATTTGAAAACCCCTATCAACCGGGTCAGAAAGTGCTGGTTTTCACCGGCGCAATGGATTATTGGCCCAATATTGAGGCCGTGAGGTGGTTTTGTGAGCATGTGCTGTACGCGGTGCGGGAGCAGGAACCGAATTTTCTCTTTTGCATTGTCGGTATGAAACCGACTGAGGAGGTTCGGAAGCTGGGAACTTTGCCCGGTGTACGCGTGACCGGTGGAGTCCCGGATGTGCGCCCTTATCTCCAACATGCCCTGGCCGCCTGCTTGCCACTGCAGCTTGCGCGCGGTATCCAAAACAAGGCGCTGGAAGCGATGTCCATGACATTGCCAGTACTGGCGACACGGGACGCCCTTCTGGGTATTGTCGACTACCCCGGTGTGCTCGCCATTGTGGCGGATGACGCCCAGGCAATGACCGCTGCAGCGTTGGAACTCCTGGCGCGTCCGCGCCAGACCAACAGTGCAGGGCGGGAATGTGTGTTCGGGCACTACAATTGGGATACGAATTTGAAGCGCATGGAACGGTTCCTTCTCAGCGATGGAGGTATTCAGTAATGCAGTTGCTACACGTACTGGACCACTCCATCCCTTTACAGAGTGGCTATACGTTTCGAACCCGCGCCATCCTCAAGGAGCAGCGCGCCCTAGGTTGGCAGACAATTCAGGTGACTGGGCCAAAGCACAATCAGGGTAAGCCGGTTCCTGATATTGAGCAGGTTGACGGACTGCAGTTCTATCGCTGTGAGGGGGTAAAGGGCTTTATTGCTAATTTGCCTGTCATCGGACAGTGGTCGGTTATTCGCGTGCTCACCAAGCGCCTTATCGAAATAGCACGCAAGGAGCACCCCGATATTATCCACGCCCATTCGCCTGCATTAAATGGTGTGGCAGCTATCCGGGCAGGCAGGGTCCTGGGTTTGCCAGTGGTGTACGAGGTTCGTGGGTTTTGGGAGGATGCGGCGGTCAGTCATGGCACCAGTAGGGAGGGGGGCCTGCGTTATCGGCTGACCAGGGCGATGGAAACCTGGGTGCTGAGGCGAGCCGACGAGGTCACATGCATATGTGAGGGTATTCGTCAGGACTTGATCCAGCGCGGCATAGCGTCAGGGAAGGTAACCATAGTCCCCAATGCGGTGGATGCGAGCCGCTTCCAGCCGATAGGAGAGCGCAATGCGGACATTGAGCGCAATTTGAAATTGGAGGGGAAGAAGGTCGTCGCCTTCATCGGGTCGTTTTACGCGTATGAAGGGCTCGATCTGCTGGTGACGGCCATGCCCAAGCTGTTGTCCGTACGTCCCGATATCCGGCTGTTATTGGTCGGCGGAGGTCAGGTCACGGAGGCAATCAAGAGTCAGATCGTGCAGTTGGGCTTGCAGGATGCGGTCATAATGACAGGCCGAGTACCCTATGAGGAAGTCGAGGCGTATTACTCGATCACGGACGTCCTTGTATACCCCAGAAAATCCATGCGCTTGACAGAGTTGGTTACACCGCTGAAGCCGCTGGAAGCCATGGCGCAAAAAAGCTTGTTCCTGGCGTCTGATGTGGGGGGCCACAAGGAATTGGTACGCGACGGAGTAACAGGGACCTTGTTCAAGGCAGACGACATAGAAGACCTGGTTCGCCAGCTACTTGCTCTGCTCGAGCAGGAGGACAGGTGGCCAGCTATCCGCAACGCGGGGCGTGACTTCGTGGAAAATGAACGCAACTGGATAAATAGTGTAGCAAATTTGAAGCCTGTTTATCAGCGCCTGGTACCCAAGGAGCAACCGTCATGTTAATCAGGTCGAAAGCCCCGCTGCGATTGGGGTTGGCTGGTGGCGGTAGCGATGTAGCTCCCTACTGTGATCTATACGGGGGCGCGGTATTGAACGCATCAATTAATCTGAGCTCATTTTGTACGATCGAACCGTGCGATGACGGGATGGTAACATTCGTAGCGAATGATAGAGACGAAGTTTTCAGTGCGGCTTGCGCCCAGTCCTTTGCCTATGACGGATTGCTGGACCTGCACAAGGGCGTCTATAACCGGGTCGTGCGTGATTTTAACCACGGTGAACCGCTCTCGCTGAAAATAACGACTTATTCGGATGCGCCGGCAGGTTCTGGGCTGGGTTCATCTTCCACCATGGTCGTAGCCATACTGACTGCCTTCGCTGAATTGCTGCATCTGCCGCTGGGTGAATACGACGTAGCACATCTGGCGTTTGAAATTGAACGTCAGGACATTGGCTTGAGGGGCGGGGCGCAGGATCAGTATGCCGCCACCTTTGGCGGTGTTAATTTTATGGAGTTTCATAAGCACAATCGGGTTATCGTCAACCCCCTGCGCATCAAAAAATGGATTTTGAGTGAACTGGAGGCCTCCACAGTGCTCTACTACACTGGCGTTTCCCGCTCTTCCGACAAGATTATTGCGCAGCAGATTGAAAGTTTTAAGTCCGGTGGCGGCAAATCGGTAGAAGCGGTGCATCAATTAAAACTGGACGCGAGTGCGATGAAAGAAGCACTGCTACGCGGCAATATCCGACACTTCGGAGAGATTCTCGGCCGCAGTTGGGAGACCAAGCGAAATTTGGCTGACCAGATTAGCAACCCTGAAATCGAAGAGATCATGACTGTTGCGCGAAAAGCGGGCGCCTGGGCTGGAAAGGTATCGGGTGCAGGCGGTGGAGGTTTTATCGTATTTATTGTTAATCCGATTGAACGCGTGCAACTGATCAGGGCTTTGAATTATATGGGTGGCGATGTTGTTTCCTTCCAATTCGAACCACATGGAGCATCCGCATGGAACGTCCCGACCTGAGTTATGTAGTTAACGAATTTCAGGCCTCATTGGCCGTCAAGAAGCGTATTCTGGAGGATACCCAATTCATGCAGCAGGTAACTGATATGGGCCACTTGCTCATAGACCGTTACCAGGCGGGAAATAAGTTGTTGATCGCGGGCAATGGCGGGAGTGCTGCGGATGCTCAGCATATTGCAGCGGAGTTCGTCAGCCGGTTCAATTTTGATCGCCCCGGACTGCCCGCCCTGGCACTGACCACCGATACATCCATACTCACTGCCATCGGAAACGACTATGGATACGACCAACTTTTTCGTCGCCAGATAGAGGCCAACGGGGTGGGGGGGGATATCTTTCTGGGCATTTCCACCTCTGGGAACAGCCCTAATATATTGCAAGCGCTGGAAGCGGCGCGGCAAAAAGGCATTATGACGTTTGGTCTGACTGGAAAGTCTGGCGGCAAAATGCGCGATCTTTGTGATCACTGCCTGTGTGTGCCGAGCGAGAATACCCCCAGGATCCAGGAAGCGCACATTCTTATCGGCCACACCCTCTGCGCCATGGTGGAGTTGGCCCTGTTCGAGGACCATGGGATACACAAGTAATTAGATTCTTGCTCTCAGGCGGCGCCTTAGCGTAAGGTGTAGTCACGTCGCGCAAATCTGGTGTGGCGACTCCGTTGGAGATGAGAATGCAAAATGCAGTCCTCATTGCAGCAATGATTTTGGGGACCATTGTATTTGTTAAGTTGCGTCCGGCCGGAACCCCACCCCGTTATGGTAGAAATCGGGATCGGCGAACCGACTTTGGTGCGTCCGACCCTTTTCACGCTGTGTCCATTCATTCCGCAACGGAAGGTTGTCCGGCGGTAGAGTCCCTTAAACTGCAGCGCTTCCTGAGCAAGGAGGCACCCTCCTTACCGTTAGCGGACTGTGGCGCACAGGGCTGTAGCTGTAAGTATATACACCACAGTGATAGACGTAGTGGAGCCCGTAATCGACGGTGCGGCGCGGTAGAGAAGTCTGAAGAGGCAGAATTCTGGAGTTTGCGAAATCGTCGCTTAGTGTTTGGTCGCCGTCATAAGGACCGGCAGGCAGCTTAGTATTGCCATATAAGGTCATTCAAACGATTGTGCAGTTTTCTGCCAATTGCATAAAATGCGGGAATCGCAATCGCTTTCTGGTCAAGTTCTGAATTTAGCCAGTTTCGATACTGACTGGAAAAGTCGGCGGCAGCGAAATCCTGAGGATATTGGTTAATAAACTCACACAGATTCTGCAGGCGTCGCTGGTTCACCCTGTTTTTGGTCAGCTTGCGGTAGCGAAAATCAGATTTCTTGATGTATTCAAACGGGTGGGTAAGTATCACAATCTGTTCAACCCCTGAGTTCCTCGCTTTCCACAGTAAGTATTTCATTTCGGGCCAGGAGCAGCTCGTAATCTGTAATGATTTTTTGTGGGCCTTTCCGGCAAAATTGCTATCCTGGTAGCTAAAGACAGGAATTTCCATCACTCCATAAATACGATGCCGACCGGAATCGTGACAGAGCAGAGGTTCCTTGGGTTGAAACACGCCCAATGCAACATTGGAGCTCATGACAATGCCTAACTCATGCATGACGCGATAGACATTTTCATCTGCGCGCAAACTCCCGGTGCGTATCGCCAAGGGAGGTTGACCGACCCAACGTTTAAAAACTGCAATACAAGCGCTGAAAACCCGCTTTAATTCGTCAAATTCCTGCCCTGAGCAGTCGTCGTGACGAGGGAAGGCACCCAATTCAGGATCTGTATTAAGGTGCAGCCAAATAGGATGAACATGCAATTGGATGTCTTGTCCTGCTGCCTTCAGGCGATCAACCACATTCTTCATTGGCTGATCACCGAAGTAATAATAGTTGGCACATTCAACAAAAAACGAAGCGACAATATTGTATCGATCAAAGGTCTCCAGAAGAAACCCCAACGCTTCTTCCTTGCCATTCACGGTGCCATAAACTACGGGTTCCGCTACAGGTTGGTATTCGCCAGGACGTTCAAAATGCCCCGCGATACTGAATTCAGTGTCGATGGAAATACAAATTTGAGTCGGGTTTTGTGAAGTCACATCTAGTTGCCTGTCTAATGGCTGTCCCTGGGATCATATAGCGTGAAGCCACGTCGTGCGGCTTC
>JANPDE010000293.1:0-42489 GCA_031431315.1 Haliea sp. | reverse complement strand
GGTGTCCGAGATCATGCTGCAGCAGACACAGGTGGCCACCGTGATCCCGTATTTCGAGCGTTTCATGGCGCGCTTCCCGGAGGTGCTGAGTCTTGCCCGCGCGCCGCTCGATGAAGTGCTGAATCTCTGGACCGGACTGGGCTACTACGCCAGGGCGCGCAACCTGCACAAAGCAGCTAAGCGGGTGGCAAACGAACTGCGCGGCCAATTCCCCGACACGCTCGACGGACTGTGTGAATTGCCGGGCGTGGGTCGCTCGACAGCCGGCGCCATCCTGAGTATCGCCTTTGAACAGCATGCGAGCATTCTCGATGGCAATGTCAAACGCGTACTGGCGCGCTACCAGCGGGTGGCGGGCTGGCCCGGCGAGTCCGCCGTGCACCAGCGGTTGTGGGAAATCGCCGAAGAATGCACTCCGCATGAACGCTGCGCCGAATATACGCAGGCGATGATGGACCTGGGGGCAACGCTCTGCACGCGTTCATTCCCGGCCTGTGATATCTGTCCGCTGGCAGAGGATTGCCAAGCGCTGGCCCACGGCGATCAACACGCCTATCCCGGCAAAAAACCGCGCAAGGAAATGCCGGTCAAATCCACCCATTTCCTTATTGCGCGCAGCGGTGAAGGCGAGATTTGGCTGGAGAAGCGCCCGTCCAGTGGCATCTGGGGCGGCCTGTGGTGCTTTCCCGAGATCGCCACTCCCGAGGCCGGCCGCCAACGCTGCCTGGACTTGTGGGGCTTTGAGCCTTCCAGAGTAGAAATCCAGCCGGGCTTTCGCCATACCTTCAGCCACTACCACCTGGATATCACACCGGTGGTGATGGAACTCGATGTCACCCCGCACGCGGTGATGGAAGCCTCCCCGCAGCTCTGGTATAACCTGCGCCATCCCCCGCAAATCGGGCTGGCGGCACCGGTCGCCGCCCTGCTGGAAAAGCTGGCCGGCCCTAACAGACAAACGGTCCTACACACGGACGCACATATGGAGTAACGAGCATGTCCCGCATGGTGTTCTGCAAGAAGTACCAAAAGGAGATGGAAGGACTGGACGCACCGCCGTACCCCGGCGCCAAAGGCCAGGAGGTGTTCGAGCACGTATCCAAACAGGCCTGGCAGGACTGGCAGAAGCACCAGACCATGCTGATCAATGAAAAACACCTGAGCCTGGTGGATCCGGCGGCGCGCAAATACCTGCAGGGGGAGATGGATAAATTCTTTTCGGGGGAGGAGTTCGACCGCGCGGAGGGGTATGTCCCTCCGGCTAAATAGCCTTGCGACGCTTCCCGGTAGTAGCTTGACTCATCCAGCCCAGACGGGTTTAATACGCGCCTCTTGCGGTTCCGCATTTCGTTTCAAACTTGGCCCAGATAGCTCAGTCGGTAGAGCAGGGGATTGAAAATCCCCGTGTCGGCGGTTCGATTCCGTCTCTGGGCACCATCCTATTATTGGGTTGTATTTTTTTCGTCCACATCACGCAAAACTTCCCATTCTACGAAGACATTTTCAAGCTGATCGAAGCATACCCGGCGGGCTCAAAATGTTCGGATTGATCGGGTTGATTTATGGCCCCCTGCTATTTTTGATCGCGCTTGTGATATTAAGGATCTACGAGAGTGAATTTTCCGAGTTTCTTGACGAGCAGGATGGCTGCTGGCTCGCAGGACCTGGCCCTCGCCATGCCACTTGAGGAGAGGATGGGATATAATCGCGGACTTGATTTTTCTCCCGATAATCAAATATAAGAAAATCGTGAGTGGGCAAATGAGAAGTATCTACATTGTATGTTTGTGCATTTTCATTAGCAGTTGTGCCGCCTACACAGTTCCAGCCGGAGATATCCATAGGGATGATATTTCGGATCGTCTAAAGCCGAATCCGCCGCGAAAGCCGAATATTCTACTGATAATGGCTGATGACCTGGGGTATAACGACCTCGCCATCAATAATGGAAATACCTCCATAGACACGCCGAACATGGACCAGATTGCCCGCGATGGCGTGCGATTTACTCGGCATTACGCCTCCGCGGTCTGTTCCCCTGCAAGGGCAGCGCTGTTGACCGGAATCTATCCTGAAAGACTTGGCTACCTGCCTAATGGACGCGGCATTTCCCCTGAGGTTGTAACCATACCCGAACGCTTGAAGGAAGTAGGTTATACCACCTGGCATATCGGAAAATGGCATGTTGGCGACCTGGAGCGGACAGCGTGGCCAGATCACCAGGGATTCGATCATTGGTTTGGCTTTCTCAACCAGTCGCGCCTGCGCGATTTGCGCACGGCGGATGGCGAGTTGCGGCTGACATTTCCCACCTATGTGAATCCCTGGTTGGAAAGTGACAGTGCGCCCGGCAAAACATACCCCGGGCATCTTGATAATATTCTGACAGACAAAGCTATCAGTGTCCTTTCTGACCTGAGTAGCGCCTCAGCGCCCTGGTTTCTTAACCTCTGGTACTTTGCCCCCCACGCGCCGATTCAGCCAGCCAGCGATTTCGCACGCAAATATCCCAATACCGCTGCAGGCAGGTACCAGGCTCTGGTCAATCAGCTCGACTTCAATATCGGCCGGGTGATTTCGCACCTGGATTCGATGGGCGCGCTGCAGAACACTATCATTGTGGTCGTCAGCGATAACGGCGGAACAAATCTTGACGGTCTCGACAATAACGCACCGTTTTACGGCTTCAAGGGCACGCTGACGGAAGGCGGCATGCGAACGCCACTGATAATCAAGTGGCCGGACCAGGCGATGAATGGACAGGTGATTGCGGATACGGTTGCCATCGAAGATATCTATCCCACCTTGCTGGAATCCATTGGTTTCGTCCTTCCTGACAATCTGGATGGGAGCAGTTTTTACCAAAATGTACGACAGCGAAAATCCACTGCAGCGAAAGCGCGCTATTGGGATCATTTATGGCCCAGTTACACGGCCCTATCCGCTGATGGTCGCTGGCGTCTGTATGTAACACCTCCATATTTTGGTCCTGTAAAACAGTATATGTTCGATCTTGAACAGGATCCCGCCGCCACGCTACCCGTGTCGCAAATACCGTCAGCACAACTGACGCAGATGACGCGAGGTTACCAGGCATGGTACCGGGATGTGCACACGGTAAAAACAGCATACGCGCCGGGTGTAAACGGCAGCGCTGTACTCACCGGCATGGATTTTTTACGAACACCAGGATTCGGCAGATATACGTTCGGGATTGGTATTTCTCAGAAAAGTGATGGGCGAATTGCTGCGCAATCCGGTATCTGGGAACTGCGCCGGACCGGAAACACTGTGACAGCACAATTCGGTGATTTAATACTCTCGGGCGATATTCAGAACTCCAACAGTTGTCATAGCATTGTTGTAAGCGGATTATTTAGCCGCAAGCTCACTAAAGACCGGGATCCGGAAACAATGAGTTTGGTACTCTATATTGACGGAATTGAGGCCCAGACTGGTGAAATCCAGGCAACCTTGAATGCGGTTGACCCGACTACTGCGACAATTATCGGCGACCCCGCGACCGGCGGTGGAATTATTGCACCACCAGTTATTTTAAACATCCGCTTGAACTCTAATTCACTATGGACACCTGCATCGTTCAGTGAGGAATTATGTAATACCAGTAGTGTCCCAACGTTAATCGAATAAAAACAATTGGTTAGAGGATGCTGATGGAATATCGTCGGTCATGGTTTGCGCAAGTAGTTGATCCAGCCGCATTTTCTCAAATAGAGTTTGTCATTTATTCTTTTGTCATCAAAAGGTTACAATGCAAGGAGGTCTCAACGTTGGGACACTACTGATGTAATACCAATTTTCCGGCGGCGTTCCAGCTCAATAACGTTACTCTTGCTCATGGTCGCGCATGCTTTTGGTAGCTTGTTCGGCGATAACCAATCAACCAGATGCGCCGCCTTTTTTCAAATGTTCAAACACCAGATTCAGTTATCACTCAATGACGATGGGGCAGTCATTTATGAAGGTCGATAACAATAAATCCGATCTACCGGCTTACCAATTATCAGGTTACTTCACGAAAACGGTGCCCCTCGCCTGGTGGCCGGTGCTGGCGGCACTTGCAGTGCATTTTTCAATGTTGTTCAACGGATTTTTATCCGACGACTACGTGCATTTGTACAATGTCTCCAATTTTCCTTTTCTCGATGCCATCAGCCAGCGAATGGGTGGGCACATTTTGTACAGCTATACGGCGGTCGTGTGGCTGGTGAAGTCGCTGTTCGGGTTAAACCCTTTTGTTTTTTTTCTGTTGGGCTTAACGATACACCTGGCAAGTGTCCGTCTATTGTTTGAAATCATTTCTCGTCTGACTGCCAGGGAAAGTTTGGCAGCCTTTGGAGCTGCGCTTTGGGGAATGAGTCCAATTTCTACCGGATCGCTGGGTTGGATTTCAGTCCATGGCCAAGTTTATGCAACCGCTGCAATTTTGTGGGTACTTTTCGATACTATTCGCTACAGTAAAACGCCATCACTGCTAAAAAATAGTGTCCTGATTCGACAAGCGTGTCTGCTGTTGGTCGCGGCTACAAGCTTTGGTGCAGGGCTGTCCTCGACTGTGTTATATCCCCTAGTGATTGCACTGTGGAATCCACTTCCCAATGTTCGCACTCGACTAGTCCTGTTTTATGGGTCCATAGCGTTAGTCGCGATCGTGCTTTATGTGTTCACTATGAATTTCCAAAATGAAGGCCACGGAAAGTTTGACCTGATCAAGCACAGTGTTGACAATTTCCCCAGAATACTGCGCTTGTTTGCTGGGCTGCTTGTGGTCGGTACCACGTCGTTTTTCTTTGGGCCTCTGATTATCGGCAAAATTTCTCTGGTTCCTGTTGCATCCTTGCCGTCCGTTGCAGCCATGATTGCCGTATTCACTGTCCTGCCCGTATTGGTATTGGGGTGCCTCTGGTCCAGGCTCTCCGAACGCCGGCAAATTTTCGCATTGCTGCTATTGCCCTGTGCAGTTTACGGATTGATATCTGTAGCGCGCAGTTCGGCTTTTTTTAGTACCACGGCCGGAACGGCGCGTTACCACTATTTTGCACAAGCCATTCTGGCAATCGTCGCGTGTCTACTGCTCGCGAGATTGATTGATCGACTGCCCGACAAGTTGCTCAAGTACGGGCGCACTGCGTTTTTCGTGTGGCTGGTGCTGGCAATTTTCCCCTTTGCCCTGGGGCAGGTGATAGACCCTGGGAAAGACTTCAGGGATGCGCAAGATGCACAATACAAAAGTTCAGTGCTGGAGATCAAGACGGCAATAGAAAGCAATACGGGTCAGGAGCCCATTTTCATCGTCAATAAGCCCTATAAAATCTTTATCTGGGGATATACTCCTGTCAAATTTCCCGGCTTCGCTGCATTATTTGTGTTGAGTTATCCCAGCAACATCGTCAATGGCAAACGCGTGTTGTTCCTGGAATCTTCCAGGGAACTCGTCGACAAGGCCAAAGCCCAGCAAGGGTCAAGGATATCAGAGCTGCTCGTCTACGCGCCGGATAGGGTCAAGTGATGTTCGGTTACATGGCGGGTTGAGCAGCTCCTTTTGCTGCGTGCAGGGAGAATCCAATGACCTTGGCCACTGTGTACGCGCTGATGTAGCGCGTTGCGCCCAGCGCCTCGGTGTGGGCATCACTATCACCTTCTCTTATGCTCAAAGAATAGGCCGAAAGTGTCCGGAGAGCCGAGGTCAGTCCAAGCGGCTTGGAACACGCTGGTTC
The DNA here is from genome assembly GCA_031431315.1 of Haliea sp. GTDB lineage: Bacteria > Pseudomonadota > Gammaproteobacteria > Pseudomonadales > Halieaceae > Marimicrobium. The sequence goes on along the minus strand of JANPDE010000293.1, from coordinate 36,751 downwards.
GCGCCCGATTCACGAGCCTGCAAGGTCAGCTTTACGGCGAAGTTTCGACGCCCCGCCAGTCATCAAGTATGAATTGCGCAACTTGTTGTATCGATGAAAGCGGTTGCTGCAGTTTAAATGACGTAAACAATACCCCCGGGACCTCATCAGAAGCGATGCAATGATCACCACTCCACTTGTTATAATTTGCTTCAATCAAAACGGCCGGAACCGCACCCAGCGTGGTTTGCCACGATGCGCGATACCCAGGCTGGTAACCAACGATCAGATCGGGCGCATCCTGATTCGCATTACCTTCGTAAATTTCTTCACTGTCATAGACAGTTTTCACTACTGATTGTTGTTGCTCATCGTGGAATATAAGCAGCTTTTGCGATATTTCCTGCTTCAGACTGGCGACCTCATTGTCCTCGACGATGCCTTCGGCTTCGCGGCCTTTTACATTCAGGTAAATACTGTTTAAGCCCACGGCATAGGCACGGGTTTTTGACCAATCGACATCAACAAACCCGATAGCGGATTCCGCACTCCCCTCCCTTAATGTCAAATACCCGTTATCCAGCAACCATCGATTCAAATGGACGGACCAGCGATAGGGCGCGAATCCATGATCACTGATCACGATCAGTCGATCCTCGTCCCGCATTTTTTCCATCACTTTGCCCAAAATTCGATCCGCCTCTCGATAACTCCAGGCTATGGCATCGCGCCCTGTGGTATCGGTTTCCTCATACAATGGGTGCTTGGGGTCAATGCCTCGATAAAACATGTGACTGACCCGATCTGTCTGCACAAATACACTGACAATAAGATCGCTGCCGTTATTTTGCATCGCGTCAAACAACATGGCCTCACTCTCAGCAAATGTTGTTTTCACCATTTCAAGAAAGGCCTTATCCGGCAGATCACCGTTATTCAATGACCAGGTCTCTTCCGGCATGCCAATGGTATGAAACATACCTATGCGATCGGCCAGCTCGCCCGCATAACTGGCAGGCGAAGAAAGTGGTACAACCGGATTGTGTGGATCAATCTGAATGGGCGATACATACACTTTAGGGCGCGGATAGCCCTGTATCAGATATAACCTGACCAGTCCCTTAATTTTGATAACCCCGAACAGATCAAAGGAGACGTTAATCCAGTCCGACCAATCACCCGTCTTGACGTTAACGTCAGTGCCACTGACGACAGCCCGAATACCCCCATCGGTTGGATAAAACCGGACCGGAATCTCCAACGACTCGGCTGCAGCCGTTAATGGGTGCGCAGGACCTGACAACGTGGTTTCTATGTGTCCATCGGCTTGAGCTCTCATTAACACCACCCGGGCACTGGTGCCGCCGGTTATCGGGCGTGTGCTGTACAGCGTATAGGTGCCCTGGCTACCCACCAGATCCGGTACCCCCATGCCCGCGATCATATGGTCAATGTCATCGGGTGGAAACGTAACCGGAACCCTCATCACAGTGGAAGAGCCATTCTGCTCCTCTAATTGCATCCAGAATGGCTTACCCACTCGGCGATTGCGAATGGTTGCTTCCTCCAGGGGAATGCGCCATCCCAATACATCCAGCGTCGAATCTGAAAAAATAGTTTCAGATACCGAGAAATTCGGAGTGTAGTTTTGCGGGTCCCGGCGCAGGAAATCATAGATTCCATGTCCGCCGGGATTGAGTCCAGTGGCAAAACTCGACCATGCTACCGGTGATTGCGCGGGAATCGTGGTTGCCAAGGATGTGAACTGACCGCGCTCGGCCAATCGGGAGAAATTTGGCAACATCCCGGCAGCCATCCATTGGGCAGCCAACCGGGGATCCATGCCATCGAACCCTAATACAATAGTTCGACCATGCGCTACGGGACTAACAGGTTCATCATGACTACAACCGTAGAGTGCTACCAGCAGAATCAGGCAGTAACAGCAACGGATCACGTTGCATTTCCCTTCTCGGCCTCGGTTGTTTCGACAGGATTTTGTTCCAGTCCAGCGTCAATGTCACCATCCACCCCGCCAGCAGACTCCTTGCCCGCATGCATTTTTTTCCACGCGCGTCGCAAGGGCCAAAATAAAACCGCAACGACAGCTAAAAAAACAGTCGCAAGAAGACCAAACAGGGAACCGATGACACTGATGCCGGCTCCGGGACCAATATAAGCAAACGCGGTTGGCGCCATCGCCATCAGGATCAGCAAGGAGTACGGCAGAAAAAGTATTCGCAAGAAAATACATCTCCAGTTCAAAGAGAGAGGCTAATGAGCAACAGCACCGGGGCCAACCGGGTCAAAAAACTACTCCATCGTACCCTTTGAGTCCTCGGTTGCAAGACCCTGTAGATAACCGATAGATTGTAAATCCTTGATCTGCTCAGCTGTTACGGAAGTTTTTTCGAGCGCTATCTTTGGCTTGTTCTGTTGATAATCAAAAAGAAGGCCGTCAAACAACATTACCAGACTCGCTGTAGAGTTAGAGTGTAATTCGTGGGGATCAGTGGCCAGGTCATAATAATCATTCTCATCTGACGCGACAAACCACACCGACTTTTTAGCGCCTTGCCGGATGCTCACTTGCTGCTGGCCAAACGCGATTTCCGACGCATATACCACACGTTCGTCAGCTGCCTGTGACGGATCCAGGTAAGTATCCAAATAACGCCCTGGCCATCGCTTAGGCGTAAACTCCAACCCGACCCAGCGCGCAGCGGTGGGGCCGATATCAACCAAGCTGACCGGCTGTTTAATCACTGTGCTTTCATATTGCGGGTGCCAGATCATTAACGGTACATGCACTATCTCTTGAAACAAACTTCTGCCATGACCAAAGAATGTTTCAGGGGAATTCGTTTCTGTACGGGTAATTCGCTTGTCCTCGGCGTGATCGCCAAATTCTTCCCCATGATCCGCGAACATGATCACCACAGTATCATCCAAGGCATTCTCCGCCTGTAGCGTCTCAAGTGTGGTCGCGATTCCTTCCCGTATATCACTGACCGCCGAGGCATAAACTAAAAATCGTTTGCAAAGTAGTGATTGCTCATCTTCGCAAATGTGATCCGGAGCAAATTGTAAGTATTGCGCACGTTGCTGCGCGGAGAACTTGGCAATGCGCGCATCCAGCATAAACTCTGGACGAATATGCCAGTCGTGGGCTTCCATTAAATGCAAGAAGTAAAGATTCTGTGAATTCTTCGGTTGTTGGGAAAGTAATTCTTTTAGATCGACAAGCCCCTCTCTCCAGCCCAAGTTCCCTAGATTTAAAAGCCCTGCCCTCCCTTCTATGTTCCCGATTTTGATTCTTGTATCAAACCCAGGAAAAGTGCGCTCTTTATTTGTCCAGGGAGACGCCGTGATGATAGCTGTGTTGAATCCTGCTTTTACTGCAACTTCAGTTAGAAGAGGCACATCTTTGTGCCTTTTTGAGGGTAATTGAAACCCGAGCGATGCGATGACGCCCGGAAATTGGCCCATACCATGCTCTGACGCCCATAACCCGGTAAACACTGACCCCAGGGCGGGTAGCGTCCAGGAGGACGTTGAAGTAGCCTGCTCAAAAACCAGCGCACGATCTTGCCAGGAGTTCAAAGAATCTTTCTGACGCTCACCCAGACCATAAAAGACATCAGCCCTCACTGTATCGATACAAATGAGCAACAGATTCTTGGCATGCACCTTCGGTTCTTGGGTACAACCGCTGAAAATTAGACAGGTTACTAAAATGCTATATTGAAATTTTCTCAACATTTTTCTGACGTACCTACTTCTACTTTTGTCATCGTAATACAACACTTCCTGGTTGTATACGATCCTCATGGTGAATCGCCCCGAGCATTCCGGAGGCTCTTTTGTTTGAGTCAGGCCGCTGTGGCTAACTCCTCCAATCGGCCCCAATAGCCGGCGGTGATTGAACCAGTCGACCCATTCCACGGTCGCATAATCGACCTCATTTAACGTCCGCCACCGGCTGCGCCTGTGAATGACCTCTGTCTTGTAGAAACCGCTCGGAGTAGCGCATGGAGAGATACTGAGTTCCTCTGTCCGAATGATGGACCAGCCAAAAACGGCTTGTTGTTTGAATTAGGGCGAACACTTCGCCGGGTTCTCTTCTCCATAGGGCAACTCCGAAAGCCAATTATGGATTTTAAGGCAGGTGTTCACTATTTCCGGGTAAAACCAGGTGCTTTGAAAAAGCACCTCTTGTTTGACTATACTCCCAGCTGTCTCCGCCGCCGGCAGAAGCCCGATAAGGAACCACTATGAACGATAAGACCCACGAGTTTGAAGCGCACGATTTCTTCCGCAGCGACCGGTTCGTGAACGATCCCTACTCCTATTTCGATTACCTCAGAGAGCAGTCTCCGGTATTGCGTGAGCCGCATCAGGGCATCTTCATGGTAACGGGCTACGACGAGGCCCTCGAGGTCTACAACGCCCCCGATCGTTTTTCCTCCTGCATGTCGACCACTGGACCGTTCGCGGGCTGCCCCATTCCCCTGAAAGGACACGAAAACGAGGACATTTCCGAGCTGATCGAATCCTACCGCGACCAGACGCCATTCCACGACCAACTCCCGACCATGGATCCGCCGGTGCACACCGACCACCGAGCCTTGCTGATGCGCCTGATCACCCCGGTGCGCCTCAAGCAGAACGAGGACTACATGTGGGAGTTGGCTGACAAGCAGATTGACACCTTCATTGCCGGTGGCGAGTGCGAGTTCATGGGCGCCTACGCCCAGCCCTTCGCCGTGCTCGTAGTCTCCGACCTGTTGGGCGTGCCGCCCGAGGACCGGATACAATTCCGCAAGCACCTCATACGGCAGGAGCGGGAGGGCGCTGGAATAGGCGGCACGAGCGGCGAAGTCGAACACTCGCCGCTGACCTGGCTATACGATACCTTCTCGGCGTATATCGAGGATCGCAGGCTGAATCCCCGGGGGGACATCCTCACGGGACTCGCGCAAGCCACCTTCCCCGACGGCTCGGTGCCGGAGCCTCTGGATGTCGCCCGGATTGCCTCCAACCTGTTCGCCGCCGGGCAGGAAACCACGGTGAGACTGCTCAGCTACGCCTTCCAGTTGATCGGCGATCGCCCCGACCTCCAGCAACGCCTGCGCGAGGATCGCAGCCTCATCCCCAATTTTGTCGAGGAATGCCTGCGGGTTGAGGGCCCTGTTAAGGGCGACTTCCGATTGGCGAAAAGGCCGACGCAGGTCGGCGGTGTCGATATCCCGGCCGGTGCCTTCCTGTACATCGCCAACAGCGCCGCCAACCGGGATTCCCGCATATTCGAAAACCCCGGCGAGTTCCAGGTGGAGCGGAAGAACGCCCGCTTGCATGTGGCATTCGGCCGCGGCCGCCATGCCTGTCCCGGCGCCCCGCTGGCGCGGGCCGAGGCGGTCGTCAGCCTCAACCGCATGTTCGACAGGACCCGCGACATTCGCATCTGTGAGAAAGTCCACGGGCCGCCTGGCGCACGGCGCTACAGTTATCTGCCAACCTTCATACTGCGCGGATTGACTCACATCAACCTGGAGTTCGACCCGGTGTCGGAACTTGTGCCGGGTGGTTCACAATGAAAGTCCATGTCGACGCGGGAATATGCGCCGGTTTCGGGGTCTGCCTGGGGCTCTGCCCCAAGGTGTTCGAACTGCACGACGACGGCTACGCCATCGTGCTGGTCAGCGAGGTACCACCGGCACTAGAAGATGCGGTGCGCCAGTCGGTAAGCCAGTGCCCGTCGAACGCGATTTCCCTCAGTGACGACCCCCGCTAGCAGCCTGCCGGAGCAAAACGGCAGCGTTTGATGACGTCGATAAACTCGATCGTGTTGGTCACATCAATCAGTAACTTTAGCGAGGTACTCCATGGAATTCTTTCTGTTCCTGCCGGCGATTCGCCTGCCCTTCGAGCGCCTTGTCGCAACGGCGCGCAGCGCTGAAGCCGCGGGGTTTACCGGCATGGTCGGCATGGACCACCTGGTGCCTCCGGCAGCCGAGACGCAGCCCATGTATGAGGCGATGATCGTCAATACCTGGCTGGCCGCGCATACCGAGCGCCTGAAAATCGGCTCCCTCGTGCTGTGCGACGCGCTGCGTCACCCAGCGCTGCTTGCGAGGCAGGCGGTATCCGTCGATCACGCTTCCAGTGGACGGTTTGAACTGGGCATTGGCTGGGGTTCCTACCAGCCGGATTTCGACAGTTTTGGCGTATCCCCGTTCACACCACGGGAGCGGGTTGCACGACTGCGCGAGACGCTTGAGGTGGTCAAAGCCCTGTGGGCGGGGGAGACCGTCAATTACCACGGTGAATTTCACCAGCTGAAAAATGCAGCGCATGCGCCGGGGCCGCTGTCGAAGATACCTATCGTCGTCGGTGGCGCCGGCCCCAAAACCCTGGCTATCGTGCGCGATCACGCAGACTGGTGGAACCTGGATGTCCGCCACCGAAACAAATATTCCGGCGCCGAATTTCAGGAACTGCGCGCGCAGATCGGTAATGCGCGGGTGTCCTTGCAGGTGATGATCGCCTATGTACCGGCAGAGGAGCAGCGCAAGGAAATCGCGGATACCGCCGGGCGCCGTTTCCCCTTTGCGCAACCGCAGGTTGGAAACGGCAGTGAATTACTTGAATACTTCAACGGTCTGCAGGCGCAGAGCGTGGAGCGCGTTTACCTCTGGTTCTGCGATTTCGCTCAACCTGAAACGCTCACTGGCTTCGGGAAATCGGTTATCGATCCACTGGCAGGCATTGTTGCCTCCTGAAGTAAGAATTCAGTGCCATAAGCGAGACAATCCAGCGGGCATCCGATGCAGGGGGCCAGACGACTTCGAAAAGGCGCATTCGAGGCCCCGGAATGGACCGTGCTGCCGTAGTTACGATGAAGGGTTACATCGAACGGGAAAGGGCAGGCAGGCCGCGCTCGTGCCGTTTCATTCCTGCGTTCCACCGTGGGCAGGCGCAACAACGTTGCCGGTTCCGGGGAGTCTGCCACAACAACCTGATTGCGCCCACGACCTTTGGCCCGATACAGTGCGGCGTCCGCCCGCCCCAACCACGCCTCTCTGCCTTCCCCGCGTTGCAGTTCGGCAACGCCAATGGACACTGTGAGTTGAATGCCGGAAGCAAAAACTTGTCGCTCAATTCGACTGCGCAACTTTTCTGCCAGAATGGTCGCGGTATCCATAGCAGTCTGTTCAGCAACGAGTACGAATTCCTCACCACCATATCGATACACGCTCTCCGTCACCCGCGTGGAATGACGCACCAGTTCGCAAAGATCAACCAACACCTGGTCGCCCTTGATGTGTCCATGGCTGTCATTAATTTTCTTGAAATGATCGATATCGAGTATCAGCACGCAAACAGGACTATTGTGGCGGCGAAAAATCTCATTGGCGGCATCAAGCTTGAGATTTTGGGCGCGCCGGTTACCGGCACCGGTCAGTGGATCCACGTTCGCAATGCGGCGCAGGGTTTCCAACTGCCGTCGAGTGGTCAGGGAAAAAGCGTTGGCAAGCAATACCGTGACGAAAAGGGTCAGACAGATCTTTATGAGGGTAACGGCAGGTAATACACCCCACAAAATAGTGAGGAAACAGGCGACAAAGCCTCCGGCGAGTATTGTTGCCTGCCGCGTATCGAGCATGAAGTAGGCCACCATCAGGGCAGGAAATGCCCAATATATCTCGCCGACACCCAACAGCAAGGTACACATGAGCGCGGCGGCGATAAAACCGAGCGCGATCAGGATCCCGGCCGTCCGGGTTCTGCGGCTGACGTAAACAAACACAAACAACAGCAGCATGACGCACACTATCCCCGCATCAACTAACGCGAGCGTGAAGTGCTCATTCCGCAGTCGAATGTAGGCCAGGGGGGTAAGTACAACGGCCAGAATGCCGCTGAGCAGCAGCAGCGAAGACTCTTTAATGGTGCGTTCGTGCTTGGAAAAAACGTCGACTTCTTTCATTCCGTCCACCTCCCGAGTAGTTCAATCACCCGTACCGGGTGAGAAAACATCTGGTCGACGCCATGCGGGCGTGCGGCCGGGGTGTCAGAATTGTGTGGCGGGGAGCTTTGCAGGTGGGCTACAGGAGCCCTTTCAGTGACGACCTGATCCAGCAAGGTCCGCCGGCCTCCTCAATACTACCGGGAGACCTGCTTAGTGTGATCTTAATCACAGTTTTCAGTTTAGTCCAACGGTTCCCACGAAGTATTTGTTGATTTTTTAAAATTTTTAACTAGCGATGACTACACATTAGCGGCGAATTTTGCTGGCAGCGGACATGAAGGGGTCTTCTGTACAAAGAAAGCTGCAATAATCTCAGTATGTAAGTATCCCCGGCAGAGCCGGGGGTCTTCCTTTGTACTAGAAGTGCCGCCGTCCTTGGCCAGCACTGTAGTGATATTAGTGGCAGGTGCAGGAATTTGAAATAAACGGAAGTTTAGATGAAGGTGAAAGGAGAATGGCCCTATGTGCGACCCGGAACATGTTATTGACGACCTGCAAAAATATCTGTCCAACGGCGCGGTCACGCGCCGGCAGTTCGGCGCGCTGACAGCTGGCGTGAGCCTGATGATGATGCTGCCGCGGACCGCAGATGCGCTGGACGTGTCGGAGAAGGACGTCGAGATCACCACATCTGATGGTCTCGCTGACGCCTATTTCGTGTATCCCTCGACGGGCGCGCACGCCGCCGTCATCGTGTGGCCAGACATCCTCGGCCTGCGTCCGTCGTTTCGCCAAATGGGTAAGCGCCTGGCCGAGTCAGGTTACGCAGTGCTGGTCGTGAACCCTTACTACCGCAAGCAGCGCGCGCCGGTGGTGCCCAATGGCGCAGTCTTCACCGACGAGGCGACGCGCAATACGGTGATGCCACTCATGCAGTCTTTGAATGCGACCACGCACGTCACTGATGCGCGCGCCTTCATCGCGTGGCTGGACAGCCAGCCGCAGGTAGATAAAAACCGCAAGATCGGCACCACGGGCTACTGCATGGGCGGCCCGATCGTCATGCGCACGGCGGCCGCCGTTCCCGACCGCGTCGGCGCGGGTGCATCCTTCCATGGCGGCAACCTCGTCACGGACAGCGCGGACAGCCCGCATCTGTTAATCCCACAGATGAAAGCCCAGTTCCTGTTCGCGATTGCCGAGGACGATGACCAGCGCGAGCCCGAGGCCAAGAATGTGCTCCGCGAAGCCTTTAAGAAAGCCGGCTTGCCAGCCGAGATCGAGGTGTACCCCGCGCCCCACGGCTGGTGCCCACCGGACTCCTCGTTCTACAACGAGGCACAGGCGGAACGCGCCTGGAGCCGCCTGCTCGTATTGCTCGAGAACGCGCTCGGCTAGCGCCGACGGTACAAGATGCAGCGAGATATGCAATCGGGTAGCAAAAGGTTGCATCGGCAATGCCTACTCATATAATCCCGAGGACACGGCGTCTTTCCCTAACCCAGATGAGAACCCCACAATGAACACTCGCGGCCTGCTCGACCAATTACTCCAGTCGGGCACTGAGTATCTCAGCAAACAACCTGGCCTGAACAAGCAACCCGGCGGCGCGAACCAGTCGCAAAGCAGCTCTGATCCACTGTCCGGACTATTGTCCGGAGGCACCGGCAAAGCGCTGGCGGCGAGTGCGATAGGTTTGTTGCTGGGCAGCAAGAAGGCCCGCAAAGTCGGCGGTAACCTTGCGGTATATGGCGGCCTTGCGGCGCTGGGCGTGGCGGCATACAAGGCGTACGACAACTGGCAAAACAGCCAGTCGGGCACGCCTGTGCACCAGCCTATGACAGTGGATCGCCTGAGCGGCGCGCAAGCCGAGGAACACAGCCAGGCGATCTTGCGCGCCCTGATCGGCGCCGCCAAAGCGGACGGACACATTGATGACCGCGAGCGTGCGCTGATCGATGGCGAAATTTCAAAGCTGGGGGACGATCCCCAATTGGCGCGCTGGTTCGATGACGAACTCAGGAAACCGCTGGACCCTGCCGAAGTCGCTGGCGCGTCACACTCTGTGGAAATGGCGGCAGAGATGTACCTGGCCAGCGCACTGGTCGTGGATGATGGCAGTTATATGGAACGCGCCTATTTGCAGGAACTCGCGCGCCAATTGAAACTGGAACCGACCCTGGTCAGCGAACTGGAGCGCCAGGTGGCACAGGCTGCACCTCGGAATTAGGGGTCACCGCGCAGTCAGTTTTGCAGACCTGGAGGGCGGCTACTTGATCGCCAGCGCTTGGCCATCCCGTTGGACAGCGACTCCAGGTACAGATACACCACTGGCGTAATAAACAGTGTCAGCAACTGCGAGGTCAGCAGGCCGCCAACGACCGCGATCCCCAGCGGTTGACGCAGCTCTGAACCCGCGCCATCGCCGAGGGCGATGGGCAGCGCGCCGAATATCGCCGCCATCGTCGTCATCATGATCGGCCGGAAACGCAACAGGCAACCCTGGATGATGGCGTCCTCCGGCGACATGCCCTCTGCACGGGCATTGATCGCAAAATCCACCATCATGATAGAGTTTTTCTTGACGATACCGATCAACAGGACGATTCCTATGATGGAAATCACGCTGACCTCGATACCGAACAACATCAGGAACAGCACCGCGCCCAGACCCGCTGAAGGCAGACCTGACAATATCGTGATCGGATGGATAAAGCTTTCGTACAACATGCCCAGGATGATGTAGATCACCAGTACGGTAAAAATCAGCAAAAGCCCCTGTCCGTCCAGTGACTCCTGGAACGCCTGCGCCGTACCCTGGAAGCTACTTGTAATCTTGCCGGGCATGTGCGATGCATTTTGTATTTCATTGATACGATTCACGGCTTGTCCCAGCGCCACACCAGGTGCCAGGTTAAAGGCGATAGTCACGGACGGTAGTTGCGTCTGGTGATTGATGGATAACGCGGTGGTGCCGCGCGATAACGACACAAATGCACTTAGCGGTACGGAGGGCCCATTACCCTTGCTGCCGGTTACGTAGAGCTGGTTGATAGAATCTACTGATTTCTGGAAGTCTGTCGCCACCTCCAGGATAACGGCATAGTCGTCGGTAGCTGTAAAAATGGTGGCGACCTGCTCACTGCCATACGCACTGAAAAGCGCGCGCCGGATATCGTCAAACGTCACACCCAGGCTGGCAGCCTTTTGCTGATCGACATTCACCACGACTTCAAGGCTGTTGAGCCGCATATCCGAAGTGACATCCTGAAAAATTGGATCAACGGATAACTTGTCCAGCAGTTTTTGCGACCATAGATAAAGGTCATCCAGGTCGCTGCCCTGCAATGTGTATTGATAAAGACTGTTGCTGGAGCGCCCGCCGATCTGGATATTCTGGATAGGCTGCATATAGGCCCTGAAACTCTCGACAGTGCCCATTTCCTCTCGTAATTGCTGTATTACATCAAACACGGGAGGGCGTTCGCCGCGCGGCTTCAATCCGAAAATCATGCGACCGGTATTAACTGTGCTACCACCCACGGATGAAAACACGGTGACAACGGCGGGATTATCGAGTGCAATTTCCGCGGCGCGCTTCTGTTTTGCCAGCATCGCATCGTAGGAGATATCCTGGGCAGCCTCGGTATTGACCCACACGAACCCAGTATCTTCCACAGGAAAAAATCCCTTGGGCGCAATAATATAAACGTAAACACTCGCCACCAGAAGTACGACTGTGAGTACTAACATGGCGAAGCGATGGCGCAGAACAAAATGCAATGCGCGTTTATAAAACCCCAGCAATTTCTCAAAGCCGCTCTCCAGGGCGTTGGAGAATTTCGCGTCGCTGTCATGCTTGCGGGCACTTAAAACATGCGCGCTAAGCATGGGTGTCAGGGTCAATGCGATCAGTCCTGAAAACAAAACGGCCATACTGATTGTTATGGCAAATTCGCGAAATATTCTCCCCACGATGCCCCCCATGAACAACACCGGGATGAAGACCGCAATTAGAGACACGGTCATGGAGACAATCGTAAAACTGATTTCCCTGGCACCTTTTATCGCGGCGTCCACAGGTTTCATGCCGTTTTCGATATGGCGGACAATATTTTCCAGCATCACAATCGCATCATCGACGACAAATCCGACACACAACGTCAGCGCCAGCAGGGATACGTTATTCAGGGAGAAGTTCAACAGCGCCATGCCACCAATGCAGGCGGCGATTGACAGGGGAACGGCCAAAGCCGTAATGAACGTGGCACGCAAACTGCGCAAAAAAAGGTAAATAACGGCAATCACCAGAGCGAAGGTAATCAACAGCGTTTTTTCCACCTCCGCCACCGAATTCTTGATTGATACCGAGCGGTCGAACAATGGCTTTATGCTGATCGAAGCGGGTAACGTGCTTTGGAAGACCGGCATCAAGGCGCGCACCTGCTCAACGACCTCAATGGTATTGGCGTCAGGTTGGCGCTGAATGGCGATAATAACGGCTGGCTTGTTGTCTATGAATCCGGCCTGGCGATTATCTTCTATACTGTCAACCACGGTCGCCACATCGCCCAGCTTGATCGGTGCGCCATTCTTCCAGAGGGCGATAAGCTCGCGAAAACTAGCGGCATTAGTCGGCTGCCCGGTGATGTCGATATTAAAGAGTTGCTGGTGGCCATATACCGTTCCCAGCGGCACTGTCGACGCCGCGGCCGCGACCGCCTCTCCCAACTGGTTGAATCCCAGTCCTTGCGCCGCCAGTTTTTCGGGGTCGGCCTGGATGCGCACGGCATATTTGTGCGCTCCGTAGATAGCGGCCTGGGCCACGCCTGGCACCATGGAAATCCGTTCTGCCATGACGTTGTTGGCGTAATCGTAGACAGTAGTTAACGGCAGCGAATCCGAGGACACCGCAAGAAATAGAACAGGAGCCGCAGCGGGATTCACTTTTTGAAATGAGGGAGCGGTAAGCATTTCCTTTGGCAATTTCGGTAAGGTGGTGGAAATTGCGCTTTGTACATCCAATGCCGCGCCATCGATATCGCGATTCAAATCAAACTGTAATGTTATCTGCGAACTCCCAAGGGTACTGGTCGAGGTCATCGATGATATGCCCGCAACAGTGGAAAGCTGCCGTTCCAGGGGAGTCGCCACGGTGTTTGCCATGGTTTCAGGGCTTGCGCCGGGCAAGGTGGCATTCACCCTGATCGTGGGGAAATCCACGTCTGGCAGGGCGCTGACTGACAATGATTGGTAGCCGGCTACCCCGGCCACTAACAAAGACATCATCAGCAGGATGGTAAAAACCGGGCGGCGGATACAAAATTCTGAAATATTCAATGTATGGAACTAACCTCCTGACTCCCTGACGCTGACAGCGCCGCCGTCTGATAGCGAGAGCATGCCGTCGGTTGCGACCTGCTCACCGACCCTGAGGCCATCGCTGATAATCGCCATGCCCTTAATATGGCGCTGCACCTTGATAGTACGTTTCTGTGCCTTATCTCCTTCGACCACGAAAACGAAATCACCGCTGTAGCTGTTTTGCACGGCAACTTCGGGAATGACTATGGCGTTTGCAATTTGCCCAACAGTAAGCGTGACGCTGACCAGCATGCCTGGCCAAAGCGCTTCATCCAAATTGGCGAACAGGGCGCGCGCCACAAATGTGCCGGTACCCTTGTCGATGGTATTGTCAATATACTCAAGCTTTCCTTCAACGATCGCGGTACTGTTTTCGATTTTTGCTGTCACAACCACCGCGCCGGCGTGCATAGCTCGACGCACTTCATCAAAGTTGGCCTGTGGCAGGGAAGATTGCACCAGGATAGGTTGGATCTGGTTGATAGTGACCAATGGCACATCATTGATCTTGACGTTATTACCGACAGTAGTGGTGATCGTGCCCGTGCGGCCATCGATGGGAGCGACAATTTGCGTGTAACCCTGTTGTACGCTGAGATTGTCGACCGCCGCCATACGGGCAGTTACCAGGGCGGTTTGCGCCTCCACTGCAAATTTGCTGCTTTCCACTACCTGCTTGCTGATGGCGCGACCTTCGGTCAATGACTTGTTGCGTTCATACTGAAGTTTCAGGTCTTCGAGCTGTGCCTTGTCCCTGAGCAATTCGGCTTTGGCCTCCTCGAGCTGCGCCTTGATCGTTCTATCATCGAGCACAAACAGCACGTCACCCTTTTTGACCACATCCCCGTCCTGGAATTTCACTTCCACGATTTGCGATTCAATTCTTGATTTGATGGCTACACTTTGAAATGGCATGACAGTGCCCACTGCCTGAATCTGCAGGGGAATATCCTGTGTGGCGACGGGCGCGACAGATACGGGCACGGCTGGCAATGCCGACTTTTGCAGGTCTTGTGGTGCTGATTTGAAATGGAAAAAAACGCCGATAGAAATAATGCCGGCACACACCGCCAGAAGAGTGCGGCGCCACACACTGTTTTTCATGAATAGAGGTCCTATGGAAGCTCCAAGGATAACACAATCAGGCAGGCATCCAAGACCGAACGTATGGCTCCAACCATGGTGCGTGTGTTTCAATAGGCACACAAAAACCCCATCATTAGCGGTACTCGCGTGAACGAGCACGAGGCGCTTCAGGTCGTTCTGGTGAAATCCTTCGAGACCCAGGCGACGGAAGAACAACTTTTATCCGATGCCGACCGTCGTGAGGCGACGCGCTCAGCCCTGGAGGGCGTCGGCGCGCAGGGTGCACCGGACACGTTCATCGCAGCCCGGGCGCACGCCGCCAGCCGCAGCCTCGCCGGGCAGAATGCCGTGCTGGAGTGGATTCTCGAGCGGGAACGCTGGCACGGCGCATGGCTGTTGATGGCGATAGGCATCGGCCTGCTGGTCGGCATCACCGCCGACGTGTTTGGTAGCGGCAGGCAACTCAACCTGCTTGCACCGCCGGCCTGGCTGGTCATCCTGTGGAATCTTGGCGTGTACATTGTCCTGAGTATCCGGCTCTTCAGGAATGGCCCTGCCAAGGCATCGTCGAGAACCGGGTGGGTCGCGAGGGCAGCCAGCGCACTGAGGGGCTTTCAGTTGAGGCATTTGCACAAGCTGGTCCCTGCTTCGGCACCGCAATCTGCGGCGCTGACGGATTTTCGTGCAGTGTGGACTCGCGTCAGTCTCCCGCTGGCGACGGCCCGCCTGGTGACGCTGCTGCATGCTGCCAGTGCGGCGGTAGCCGTGGCGTTGATTGGCGGCATGTACTTGCGCGGACTGGTGTTGGAGTACCGCGTGGAATGGGGCAGCACCTTTCTCGATACCCAGAGCGTACACACCTTATTGTCTATCCTGCTTGCCCCAGCGCTGTGGATATCGGGGATACAGCTTCCGGATGTGACGCAGATGGAAGCACTCAGGAATTCTGCAAATCTGGACCACGCGCAGGCGAGCGCCGCGCCATGGATACATCTGTATGCAATCATGCTCCTGATCATCGTGGTGCTGCCGCGCACGCTGTTGGCGTGCTGGAACGGTTGGCAGGCACACCGCATGAGTGTGCACTTTCCGCTATCGCTTGATGAACAATACTACCGCAATCTCCTGCGCACCCAACGCAGCGAACCGACCCGGATCGTCGTATTGCCCTATGCACAGGCCCTGGCAAACAATGCAGAGCAGAACCTGCGCCGAACCCTGGAACTGGCGTTCGACAACTCCCCGCAGATCGAATTCGCGGCGACGACTCCGCTGGGTGGCGAGGACGACTTAAGCAGTCTGCCTGCGAGCCTGGCACACGCGACGCACATAGTCGCGGTGTTCGACATGACCGCCACACCGGAAGCCGAGTATCACGGGGCCTTCCTGTCGGCTGTGGCGGCGGCAGAACAATTACCGATCATTATTGTGGTAAACGAGAGCAGCTTCGCCAGCCGCTTCCGGGAGTATCCGCAGCGTCTCGCCCAGAGGCGCGTGGCGTGGACGACGTTTGTGGAGGCTGTCCATAAAAGTCCACTCTTTTTCGATCTGGTATCGCCGCAAATGACCCACTACGTGAGCGCGCTGAAATCTTCGATTGACGAATTGGCGGCGCAGTAAGATGGACCACCCTATCGTCAAGCGCAGTATCGAACTGGTCCTTGCCTCACACACCAACATAGGTAAAACGTCACTGGCGCGTACCCTGCTGGGTCGCGATGTGGGCGAGGTGCGCGACGAGGCGCATGTCACGCAGTTCTCCGACCGCTACACCTGGCAGGAAGCGGCGCAGGGCGAATCGCTGAAATTGTGGGACACACCTGGCTTTGGCGACAGCCAGCGCTTGCTCAAGCGCTTGCAACGCTCGGGCACGCTGCGGGGCTGGCTGTTAACTGAAGTGTGGGACCGTTGGCTGTACCCCGGCTTCCACTTCAGCCAGAAAGTGCTGCGCACCATTCAGGATGAAGCCGATGTGGTGTTGTATCTCGTCAGCGCGGCGGAACCACCCGCAGCCGCGGGTTACCTCGACAGCGAAATGGAACTGCTGGAGTGCATCGGCAAGCCCGTCATCGTTCTCATCAACCAACTGGCCAGTGACCAGGACATCGCGCAGGAAGCCGCGGACGTCCGGCAATGGCAAGACTACTGCGCAAAATTCCCGCATATCGCCAGCGTGCTGCCACTCGATGCGTTCGCGCGCTGCTGGGTGCAGGAATTCGTGCTGCTGGAATCCATACAGGCGGCGTTGCAGGAACAGGATTGTCGGGAGCTCATGGGCCGCCTGATCATCGCCTGGAAGGCGGATGAGATAGTAGTTTTTGACCAGGCCATGCTAGTGCTGGCGAAATGCGTCACGCGCTGCGCCGTTGCGCGCGTACCGGTCGCGCATTCCAATGGCCTACGGTCAGTCGCCGGCGGCCTGCTCAAAGGCGTCACTACACCAAACAAGAAAAAAGCGGCACAGGATGTGCTCGGCTAGCAAATGGTGAAGGACACTGAACAGGCACTGGCGGAGCTGGCATCGCTATATCATCTCGATGCCACGGTGGAAAACGATATCGCAGACCAACTGAACCACATCTATCACCCCAGCAAAACCGTCTCGGAAACACGTGTGACCCTGCTGAGTGCGGTGTTGGCGGGCATGCTGAGCGGGCTGGCGGCTGACATAGCGACAGGCGGTCTAACACTGGGCGGTGGCATGATTGTAGGCGGCATCGCTGGCGCATTTGGCGGCAAGGCCGCGGCCCTGGGTTACAACCGTGTGGCCGGTACAGCGGGCTCCTGGGTGGAATGGGATGCCGATGCACTGGATGCGGTATTTGCCCGCCTTGTCATGTGCTACCTGATTGTCGCGCACGCAGGTCGAGGTCGCGGCAAAACCGTGCTCAAACGTGAACATCCCCGCTGGCTGGAGGTCTTACCACAAATCATTGCGGCACAAGATAGCAGGCTGCTTGAAGTTTGGCGCTCGCGCGGCACCGGCCCGCTGGCGACAAACATAGAGCAGCGCATGGAAGAAGCATTGTTACCGCTGTTTAACGGGGTGACCTGGGACGTTCTGCAGCGATTGTATCCACATGTCGCCCGGTTGCGCGAACCGGCGCGCCCCAATGCAATTTCACCCGTATAAACCTGGGCCGATAACTGTCCGCAGTCACCAGCGCACTTAATGGATCAGTAACGGGCGCCAGGCTGTTCACATCATAGGACACCAGCAGACCCTCCTCATTAGTGAATGCTGGATGTATCTTGGCGTTGTAGGTGAACAGTTGTCCTGGCTGCGTGTATTCCGGTGTTTTATACACGAACACCGGGCCTGACCAGGGGCCTTGCGGTTGTGGGGCGTACCACGCGAGGATGTCATCAGATGCAGCGCCAGTGTAGCGATGGGCGATCATCACATAACATGCAGGCTGCGTCCCACAGGGGGCTACTCGGGTTACACCGAGCTGGTCCTGTGTTTTGGGTGCTGCAGCCAGACCTGTGTTGCCGCCCATGGGTGCGGAATCTTCTGCCTTATCTGTCCAGCCATAATGCACCGGATTGCCGGGTAATGCCCCCCAGTACCGCCAAGCTTCGGATGTCGCCAGTTCTGTTTTGCGCACGAGTGCGATGTGTAGGCAATGACCGGTACATATTGTGTTGCCGGCAGGTTCCTCGCGCATACCGTAAATGTAAGTGTGCTGGTCATCATCCGTGATAACAGCCCCGCCATAGCTCACGCCATTATTGGGCACATTGATATACACCGGTTCGGCACTGCCGATTTTCTCCACAGACAACGTGGCGATTGCGCTGTTATGCCAGGCGAAATCGAAAACTCCCGAGCCCTTTTCTTCCATCAGTTGCAGGAAGGTATACAGCTGCTTATTTTCGACGACCATGGCGCCGCCCCAGTAGTAGCAATGATTGGAGGAGGGGCATTGCGGTGGCTGGAACATGGCCAGTGCATTGTGTTGCTGGATAAACTTATCACCCGGGCAGTGGCTGGCGTCATAGGGAGACGCGGCGAATGTGGGCAGGCTTTGGGTTTCTTTCCCGCTACCCACGGTTTTATGCGCTGACTTATGTAAGTACGTGGTCAGCGCGCCGCTGGTTTTATCCTGCAGCACCAGGGTATTGCCCTGCACAAACTGTGCGGTATCTGGATTGCGTTTGCCCGCTGACGAAACGGGGCCAATAAAGGTATCGGAGAATAGCCATAGCACCCGTGTGGCGGATAGCGGCGTGGAATACGTCGAATCACCTCCGGTCCAGCCGGGGCCGCAGCGCATAAAAAACTCGTTGAAGCCGATATCTTCGCTGACGGTCACCGAAAGCGGTGCCATTTCACTTTCCGGCTCAATCACGCTACACGACATTAGTGCCATTGCCAGTACTGGCAATGCAAACCGTAAAATGTCGCTGGCCAGGTGTAGGCGAAATATGCGCATCATCACGATTCACCGAATTCCAGGTAACTCATTTTTCAGCGTCGAAAAAATCCCTGAGGGCGGCATAGACATCGGGATGGTTTACGATGTGGATATGGCTCATCCCCGGAAACACCCTGCCGCTGGAAAAGGGAATGCGCCGGGCTACCTCCCTTGTCTGTCCCGCGGCACTGGGTAAACGAACCAGCAGGTCTCCGAGCAACCTGCCCACCGGGTGATTGGTAGTTTTTGAAATGGTGGCAGCGAAAAAATAGTATCCCACACCCTCGAGCAACGGTATGTCCAGCCGGGCATTGGCGAACACAGCATCCGGATCTTTGCCCAACCACTCCTCATCAACGGTATAGCCATAGCGCAGATCTTTAACGCCGGCGCTGCGACTGTTGAGAATTCGAGCGGGGACCTGTGCGCCCGCCGCGTCAACCTTACGTAACACCCCGGTGAGTACATGTACTGCTTTTTCCAACGGGGCTCCGAGGTTGGGCGCACCCACACAGGCGACATGGCGCAGAAGGCTCACCCAGGAAAGATTGTGTGCTGATGCATAGCTGGCAGCACTGCGGGCCACCAACCCACCCATGCTATGACCCACCAGCGCAATCTCTTCGATCGGCACCGGGTAGTTATCCAGCAGCTCGCTAATCAGCAGCGCCAACGCGCGGCCGTTGTCGGAGATGTGCAGCCCCGTGTTGTAGCGGATGTACACCGGCGTAAAACCGAGGTCGTCTTGCAGTCGTGAGCCAAAACTTACTTCGGCAGCGCCGTCATAGTACCGGGCGGAAGAGAAAGTCCACAGCCATTCGGTTGCCGCCATGCTATGCACAAACACACAGACCTTGCTGGTAGCACCGGGAAACGCTGCAGATAAGGTTGCCGGGGTAATCGGCAGCGCACGTCCGTTGGAGCGCAGCGTCATTGCGCCCGCAAGGGCATTATTGCGCTGACTCAGGTAATCACCCCAAAATCCATTCAACGACGATTGTAAGTAGTCGACACACCAATTGAGGGTGCCGGCTGCGGACGATTGCATGGGTGTGGCGAGCTCGTATTTATCCGATTCCAACGTCGTTCCCAGCGCCATCTCCACAACATCCGCCAGCGCAGTGACGGAACGACGGGTAGCGCCGTTAATCCCTCGAACGGACTTGAATACTGCTCCGGCGATGACGCCCTGGATACCGGTAACGACTTTTGCCACTGTTTGCGCGGGCTCTACCGGTGCAAAACGGCGCACCGAGCGCGCTACCACTTCATCATGTGTCAACTCGACGAGACTATTGGTCTCATCCACCACGTCAAACACCAGATCGATAAATCCGCGGATTCGTCGCATTAGCCACTCCGATGGGAATATAAAGTCACCTGACGAAAGTTTACCGTATCCCTTGGATGGCTGCTTGACCAAATCCCAGACCGGCCCGCATGATATTGAGCATCGTCGGCATGCTCGAACCTGGCGATCGCCTGTACAACTTTTTCGTTTTCTCCCGCGCACGAAGGGATTGCAGTTAATGTCCGCAACTGAACTGGTTTTTCGCGTGGTGGCCTGCACCCAGCTCTGCATATTGGCCCTGATGCTGTGGCAAAACAGGGGGAGCAATCGCAGCTACCACTACGCGGCCATCCTCGCTCTCGGTATTGCCTCCTATTTGTCGGCACCATTGGTGATGCGCCAGTGGCAATGGGGCGTGGCAGGCTACCCGATTCTGTTGCTGGCCATCGTAGTACCGGCGCTCTTCTGGTATTTCGCCAGCGCGGTATTTAGCGATGATTTTGTGCCTCGGCCATGGGTCAAATGGTTGGTCGTCGCTACCGCATTGCTGGGCTTCGGGGCATTTTGCACCGGTATGGATTCCGGCGCGCTTTGCCAGGCGAACCTGTTGCCGATTCCCGGCTGGATAGCGCAGGCAGCCAAGTTGTTGTGGATTGCCGCTGCTTTAGTCACCGTCCTGAAAGATTGGCAGGCAGATCTCGTGGAATCGAGAAGGCGATTGCGACTGCTTATCGTTGTTGCCGGAGGTTGTTACATGGGCGCCATCGTCATCATAGAGCAGTTGCTACAGGCCCGGGTCACAGCCGCCGCCGAGTTGGTCAACGTGAGCGTACTGTTGTTGGCGGTGACGGCACTGTGTATGCACTTCCTCGGCATCAACAAGACCAACGTTTTTGCGAGGATGGCCAAACCCGCACCACCGGCTTTGCAGCCTAGATCACCTCTCGCTGAACAGGTCGTGGCCTTGATGGAGCAGGACCGCGCGTACGCGATTGACCCACTTACCATCAAGACGCTGGCAGATCGGCTGCGCACCCAGCCGTATCTGCTGCGGCAGGTTATCAACGGTGAACTCGGGTATCGAAACTTCAATGCCTTTATCAACCTGTATCGCATCAAGGAAGTGGCGCACCGCCTGGCGCAGGCCGAATATCGCAACACGCCGCTGCTTACCCTGGCGCTGGATGCCGGATTTCGGTCCCTGGCACCCTTCAATCGGTCGTTTAAAGATCATTACGGCGCCACACCCAGCGAATACCGCCACACGCTTGAGGATTCCGATTAATCTATAAAATTCAACGATATAAACACTGACAAATTTTTCTGTCAGGTATTTTTCAGAATCTAACAGCTATTTTTCACAATCAAAAAGACACGTTCACCTCCCTCCGGCACTAATGCAGCCAACACTGGCATTAACATCGAGGGTTTTGAATATGAAATACGCCATCACATTGTCCGTCGTGTGCTTCACACTGTTAACACTCAGCTTCCCCAGGTTGGCAGATGCTCTGACAAAAACGCATTCGGTGCATGCCACTGTCGCGGGCGTCGAGGTGCATACCCGCGTAGATTCTGCGGTCGCCAGCCAACTGATCAATGGTAACGTACCGGAGACGGTGTCTGCGGACCTGAGGACTCGATTGTCCTGTCACTCTATCGAAGAACTCCCCAATGCGCAGGACTTGCAGGACATCACCCGCGACTATTCCACCGACACAGCCACCGCGCTGCTCATTCAATGCCTGTCCACTCTGCCTCGGATACAACAATCCCAGCAACTGTTCCTGTCCGAACTCGCGCTGCGCCGCAAGGCAGATCCTGGGCAGGCCGCTTTTTTAGCGGCGAAAGCGAACGAGTATGTGGTGTTGATCGTGCCTGGCTGGGGCTACCAGACCAACGCAGATGTAACGGGGTCTGACCTGGCAACACCGCGTGAGATTATTACGGGCCTGGGCTTTGAAAATCACCTGGTGGCGGTCGAGGATACGGGCTCGGTTGAACGCGGCGCCAAAATCCTTGTCGCTGCCGTGGACAAGCACCTGCACAGCGGCAAGAAAATTATTCTGGTCAGTGCCAGTTCAGGCAGCCCCATCGTGGCCCTGGCGCTCAATGATCCGGCGATCGCCACCCATCCGCAACTGGTCGGCTGGCTCAACATTTGCGGTGTACTGCGCGGCACCCCCGTCATTGACACGTTTCTCCCCTGGCCAAAGTCTTTGCTGCTGCACGCGGTAGCCTTGTATGAAGGCTGGAACTATGCGGATCTACTGAGCCTCAGCCGTGCGCAGGGCAAGCCCCGATACGACAGCTTCAAACCGCCTGCACAGCTCACCATCGTGAACTACATCGGCATTCCGTTCTCCGGGCAGGTCAGTGAACTGGGGCGAGAGTTCTACAGCATGCTCAAAGCGCAGGGGCCTAACGATGGATTGACGCTGATTCCCGATGCACTGGCACCCGGTTACACGATCATGGCGGTGGGCATGGATCACTTTGTTAACAACGACCCGGAGATTGATATCAAAACAGCAGCGCTGGTCCCGGTATTGCTGAAGCTGATTGAAGGCTAAAACACGGAACATGTCATGGTCTAACCCATAGTTTTTACCGGCTGGCCGCACTGTTCGGTTGGCTTTTAGGGAAGTCGCGTGTTTATACTTCCACGTCAATCACTGTAATCAGTTGGGCTGCGTTTCCGGTGCCGCCCTGTTTGGCCTGTGGCTGCAGTAGGCATTATCCATACTTGGCGAATAAACTTCCCTGGCACGAGGCAACACAGATGTGGCAACTACAACAGAGAGTGCACTACCAATGATCGTCGTCATAGTCGTCAACCTGTTCGTGATCGGCCTGGTCGTGATGATGCACTATGAGTTTCTGCATCAGACGACCCTGCTGATGCCCAGGTTGAAGATGCGCCACCGCTTCCGCATTATTCTGGGCGTTTTTCTCGCCCTCACCGCCCACGTTGCGGAGGTGTGGATTTTTGCCCTTTGCTACTACCTCATGCACCACGCCCAGGGCTGGGGTCACCTGCAGGGCAATTTCGATGGCTCGCTACTGGACTGCGTCTACTTCTCCTTCACCATGTATACCACTTTGGGTATCGGCGATATTGCGCCCGCGGGCGACCTGCGCTTCCTGACCGGGCTGGAATCCCTGACCGGACTGGTGCTCATAACCTGGACCGCCTCCTTCCTTTATCTTGAAATGACCCGTTACTGGGACGAGGGCTGACGCAATGTCGTGGAACAGTGTCTCCCAGAGAGGTGTCTCCCAGAGAAACCTGCATTTGCTCATCGGTGGAGTGGGGCTGGTTCTATTTGCGCTCCAGGGGCAATACATGGCAAGATTTCTGGGTGTCGAAACACTGCCTGATGCGGCGCGTATGATGTACCGCAGCGCGCACATCTACCTGCTGTTGGCCTGTGTTGCGAATATCAGCGCCGGATATTTTATGACGCCTGTCGCGACAGTGAGTCGCATGCAGCGCTTCATCGGCATCCTACTGCTGCTGACTCCGGCACTCTTTATCTGGAGTTTTTTCGTCGAATCAACGATCGCAACGCTGGATCGTCCGATTGCAAAAATGGGCCTGTACTTACTGTTCGGCGCCGCCGTGCTCCTGCTTTTGGATGATGTCTATCGCCGGATCAGGGGTTGACCGGCTAACGGGCCGCGTCCGGAAAATACCGCATCCATGTTATTCTGCGTGACAGCCTGCGCGCAGGCAACTTTGTTCACTTTTCGCGGTCCTACTCAGCCATGGTAATTCGCCGAAGACACATTCTCACCGGAGCAGCAGCGGCCGCCGCGATCGCCGTCATAGGGTACCGGCAAACCGGGCGCACGAAGGTGGGCAATGCGATCACTGACGATTCGGCGACACCGGTCGCGGGGACGCCCGTCGCGGGGACGCCCGTCGCGGTGATTCCCGCTGCGCGGCCGCTCGGTGAACACCCGAATATTCTTTTGCTGTGCATCGACGATTTGAACGATTGGGTCGGGTACATGGCGGCACACCCCGGAGTCTACACGCCCAATATTGACAAACTGCGCGCGCAGTCCTATTCCTTCAATCGCGCCTACTGTCCCGTCCCGGTGTGCATAGCCAGTCGAGCGTCGGTACTGTGGGGGCTGCGACCCGAGTCGACTCACGTGCAGGCATACGGAGCGGCCGATGAATCAGCCTACTGGGCGCTCAAAAACTCCACGCAACTTCACCCGTTGCCGTACTGGTTTTCGCAAGCCGGTTACGAGACGATTTCAACTGGCAAAGTTTTCCACTACCAGAAAGGCACGCCGCGGGTGTGGGATGTATACCAGCCCTTCACGGAATTGCCACCCTCGCTGGGCGATCACGGTACCTTTTTCGATTATGGCATTTCAAAGCCCGGAGAAGTTCACGCTGACCAGCTATCGGCCAATTTTGCCGTAGAGCAACTGCAGAAGACTCGAACCAAGCCCTGGTTCATGGCCATCGGATTGTTCCAGCCGCATACGCCCTGGCGGCTGCCGCAGTGGGCTTTCGACTTGCATCCTCTCGCGAAAGTCGTACTCCCCGAAGTGCGCGCTGACGATCTGGACGACATCCCGCAGGACGGCGTCGAGATTGCACGCTCTCCGTCATACACACACGAGGGCAAGGAATACAACCAGTATGACATCGTGCGTCAGTCCGGACTGTGGCCACAACATGTGCAGGCGTACCTGGCGGCGTGCAGTCACACCGACGCTATAATTGGGCAGATACTGGCAGCGCTCGACACCAGCTCATACGCGAATAACACCGCCGTTGTCTTGTGGTCAGATAATGGGTTCCATCTGGGCGAAAAACTGCACTGGCACAAAATGGCATTGTGGGAGCAGGCCACCCGCGTGCCGCTGCTCATTCGTGCACCGGGGCGGGTTGAGGCGGGCGGGGGATTTGATCTGCCGGTGAGCCTGCTGGATTTGGCGCCAACCCTTACGGACCTGGCAGGCATTCCCACGCCAGCGCAATTTGAGGGTAGCAGCCTGATCGGAATCACGCCGCAAATAGCCAGTTCGCGCCCCGCGAATATGCGTTGGGGAAATGCGGTGTCAACGCGCGTTGGCAAGTGGCGCTGGACGCGTTACCCGGACGGCGGTGAAGAGCTTTACGATCTTTCCACCGACCCCAGGGAATACCACAACCTGCTGGGCAAGACAGAAAAACATGCGGGCGGTATCGCCACACTGCTCTAATATTGTAACTACCTGAAACCTAACCGGGCGTTACTTCGCCGCCAAACACCGCCAGGATACGTTGCTGCAAGCCTGTTACCGCATCCGCCATAAGGGCGAAGTCGGCGTCCAGGCGGGCTGCCTGGTCCTCTTCGGGAATGTCCTCGTTTTCTTTCATCAACTCGTCCACAAACTTGAGGCGCCGCAAACACAAATCTTCCGCCAGCAGCAGGGAGAGACGCTCGTCCCAGCCCAGTGCCAGGCGGGCGACCTGCTTGCCGGCGTGCAGGTGCGTTTCCACCTCTTCACTCAACAAGTCAACGCCGCGACAGCGCACCACACCGCCTTCCTCGCCTGGCTCGCGCAACTCGCATTCCTGTCCCAGTGCAAAATCATCAGGCAGGCTGCGGTGCAGCAGCCAGGCTGTCATCACGGCCGTCGGGGCATTGTTGACCTGTGGCAACAGGACCGGAAAACTGCCGATGCACTCACGCAGCAGGTTGAGCAGTTCCTCTGCGCGCGTGGCGCTTGCGGTATCGACAAAAATCCAGTTCGCTTTGACATCGATATAGGCATGCACATGGGTCGAGCGGCTGAAAGCACGGGGCAGGCAGTCCTGTACGATTTCATCTTTCAGGTTGAGGCGTTCCTTGCGGTACACCTTGCGCCTCTGTGCGGCTTCGATCACCGCGACTTTCTCTTCCAGTTGCTCGCGTACCACGGTGGACGGCAACAGTTTCTCCTCCCGCTTCATGGTGAGCAGCAGGCGGCCGGCGGCGGCATGCACCAGTTCCGAGGAATCCGAGCCCAACGGCGGCACCCAGCCCACCGCCACGGCCTGGGATTTGGCGCAGGGCACGAAGCTGCGCGCCGCAAGTTGTTGCCCCAGTTTTTCCGGGGAG
Organism: Haliea sp.; assembly: GCA_031431315.1. Taxonomy (GTDB): domain Bacteria; phylum Pseudomonadota; class Gammaproteobacteria; order Pseudomonadales; family Halieaceae; genus Marimicrobium. Next base: position 10,531 of record JANPDE010000293.1, on the reverse strand, counting down.
AGATCGAACGGGCTGGTCAGGCGATACGCCCGAATGTTCTTGAACCACATGGGAAGTCACTGCCTCTGACAAAAGCCGGGGATTGTACCCCAGCAGGCGTCCAATGCCAGTGCGCAGTTACCAGAAGTTCCGACCGAGTCCGCACACCTTTAGGGGAAGAAAGCTGTAGCGCGTACAAATTGTTAACCCGAGCGACCTTAGGTATCGTTGTCAGCCCGGCGTGAAACCGCTTTAATCCGCTATCCTGAACAGCATTGCCCGGTTGCGCCCCTGTCGCGCCCCGTTACCGAGGTTTCCAAGACATGTCCGACAAGGCGAAAACCAATCCCTCCCAGGCGCGCAAGGCGCGCGACGTGCAGCACTGGCACCGGGAAACCGATGTGGCCATCGTCGGTTTCGGCGGTGCGGGTGGCTGCGCGGCAATCGAGGCGGCAGACGCGGGCTCCAGCGTCACTATCTTTGAATTGGCCAGCGCCAGCGGCGGCTCCACCGCCATGTCCAGCGCGGAAATTTATATGGGCGGCAGTGGCGGCACTCGCGTACAGCATGCCTGCGGTTTTGAAGACAGCACCGAGGCCATGTTCACCTACATGATGATGTGCGCCGGACCCCAGGCGGACGAGGCCAAGATCCGCAACTACTGTGAAAACAGTAAGGCGCACTTTCAGTGGCTGGTCGATATCGGCGTGCCCTTCAAGGACAGCTTTCATAAGGAACGGGCCATCATGTGCCTGACCGATGACGGCCTGCTCTACACCGGCAGCGAGAAAGCCTATCCCTTTGCGCAGCAGGCGAAACCCTGTCCCCGGGGCCATAATCTCCATGTCGAGGGCGATAACGGCGGCCCGCTGTTCATGAAGATCGTCACGGAGAATGTCATCAAGCGCGAGGTGACGGTCGAATACGAAACGCGCGCCCTGACCCTGATCGTCGATGACGCCGGTCAAGTGGTGGGCCTGGTGGTGCGCCAGAACCAGCAGGAACTCAATGTACGCGCGCGCAAGGGCGTCATCCTGTGCGCCGGCGGCTTTGTCATGAACGAGGAGATGATACGCAAGTACGCCCCCATGCTCACTGCCGGTAATGCCCCCATCGGCAATCCCGGCGACACCGGCACCGGCATCATGATGGGCATCTCGGTGGGCGCCGCCGCGATCAACATGCACGAGGGTTTTATCAGCCTGCCCTATTACCCGCCGGCCAGCATGACCCGGGGCATTGTGATCAACGATCAGGGCCAGCGCTTCATCAATGAGGATGTCTACCACGGTCGCCTCGGCGCCTTCGCCCTGCGCCAGCAGTCGTCGCGACTCTACTTCATACTCACGGTTGAGCAGTACGGTGACTACGAGCGCGTCAACTACCTGGGCGCCAAGGTGGGCGGCACCGGCGAAACGGTACAGGAACTGGAGCAAGAACTGGGGCTGCGCGAGGGCACGCTGCAACAGACCATCAGGCTGTACAACGAGGACTGTGTCAAGGGCGAGGACACTCAGTGCCACAAGGCCGCCGAATGGCTGGAGCCACTGGAGGCGCCGCTGGTCGCCCTGGACATTACCCCAGGACGCGGCGCCTTTGTACCCTATTTCACCCTGGGCGGGCTGGACACCCTGCCCACTGGCGAGGTGGTAGACCCTCAACGCCAGGTCATTCCCGGCCTGTACGCCGCAGGCCGCACGGCCTGCGGTGTGGTGCGCCGCGCCGAGGGCTACAGCAGCGGTATGTCCGTGGGCGACGCCTCCTTCTTCGGCCGCATGGCGGGCAAGCAGGCGGCGAAGCGGGAGAGCACATGAAATACCTGCACACCATGGTGCGTGCGCGAGATCTGGATGAGACCCTGGATTTCTATTGCAACAAACTGGGACTGGTGGAAGTGCGCCGCCACGTCAATGAACAGGGACGATTTACCCTGGTATTTCTCGCCGCGCCCGGCGATGTCGAACACGCCGGGAAAGCGCACAGCCCGCTGGTCGAAATTACCTGGAACTGGGACATCGAGAACTACACCGGCGGGCGCAATTTCGGCCACCTCGCCTATCGCGTCGACAACATCTATGCATTGTGCCAGCGCCTGCTGGACAAAGGTGTGGTCATCAACCGGCCGCCTCGCGACGGCCATATGGCTTTTATCCGCTCGCCCGATGGTATCTCCATCGAATTACTGCAGAGCGGCGAGTCACTGCCTCCGCAGGAGCCGTGGGCATCCATGCCCACTACGGGTACCTGGTAACACCGACAACCCATCGCGACACATCTACTGTGGGCTGGTGCGCTGTCGCCCGTTACGATCATATCGATTTGCGCTCGCCTGTATTCTCTCTGGTCGTTTCAGCGCAAGGCTGGTTTTCGGGTCCTGAGTACCAAGTCTCCAGAAAATCCGCGTGATACTTGCTAATCGAGCTTCTTCAATTGGTGGTCCAGTATCTTGATCAATTGCTCCCGGCCCAAGGTGTACACCTGATTCTGGTTCAGTTCGACCACTTCCTGCATGGCCTTGTGGATGGTTACGCTGGCAGTCATGGCGTCCGCCACCACGAGGTAGCGTCGCTTCGGTGTCTCAGAGAACAGCGCGTCCATGACCGCGTTCGCTACTAATACAGGGTCCGGGGCGGCACTAGCATCGGCACTGGCATTGGCATTGGCATTGGCATTGGCATTGGCATCGGCATTGGCACTGGCATCGGCATTGGCATTGGCATCGTCGCCTGACGTCGTCCCCTTGATGATATTCAGTTCGTCCTTGTACCTCGTGTTTTCATTCCAGACGGCGTTTTTTTCCAGCCGTTTTGCGGCCGTCGTGCCGGCGTTGGATGCGAAGGAACCGGGCTCTATCGCGCTCACCTTGACACCGAAGCGCTTTAGTTCAATCGCCAGGCTCTCCGTGAAAGCCTCCACGGCGTGCTTGCTCATGCTGTACTGACCAGACAAGCCGCCGGAAAAAATCCCGGTGATCGAGCTAATATTGACGATGCGTCCCTTGCTATCGATGATGAACGGTGCAAGGGCCTGGGTGACCCTGTACGGACCGTAGACATTTACATCGAACACCGACTCGAGCTCGGAAACCGGCACCTCGATCAGCGGCCCCATCGATACGATTCCCGCATTGTTGACCAGGCCGTAGAGGCCGCGACCCTTATCTTTGATGAGCTTTGCGGCGGCATCGATGTCTGACTGTACAGTAACGTCGAGTCGAACTGCTTCGACATTTTCCATTGCCTCCAGTCGCTTCAGGTCCTCTTCCTTGCGCGCACCCGCATATACAACATACCCGTTTGCGGCGAGGACTTCCGTGATGCGCAGGCCGATGCCGGAACTGGCGCCCGTAACCAGAATGGCCTTTTTCTGCGCCTCGTCGGCGACAACCGACGCCGCCAGAACCACCGCGAAAAGCAGACCGACTATTGCTGAGGTAAATTTCGCCATGAGTGCCCAAAAATTTTTTAAGTTTAATATCAAGGTGATCCGAGTATAAGACAAGGTGGACTTAACTCACTAGTGCAATGGGCGGGTTGATGCCGAAAAACACCTGATTCAGAGCGGGCTAGGCCATTAGTCTGTGTCAGACAGTGCCAGTCGCGACTTCCGCAGCGGTGGGCATTCCGCTACACTGAATTGTATGTCGCGCCACTATAAAAAGGCCGGGCGCTTCCTCCTGTGAATGCAACCACTCGATCAAGTCGGAGATAACAATGCGTGGGATGATCCTGGGCCTGACAATCCTGGTCGCGGCGGGCGCACGGATAGTTTCTGCCGAGCAGGTCGCGCCGGGCGATTGGCCGCATTTCAATCGCGATGCCAGGAGCAGCAGGTACTCTCCCCTGAACCAGATCACCGCAGCCAATGTTCGCAACCTGCAGAGCGCCTGGACTTACGCCCCCGTCACGGAAGCGCCTAACAACGCCCCGCACAACCCGGCCAACTATTTCGCGGAATCGTTCCCCACGCTCAATATCCCGGCCGCCTATGGCATCGGCCTCAAGGTAGTCCCCGTAGTGGTGGACGGCATCATGTACGTATCCGCCGGCAACCTCGTGACTGCCGTGGATGCGGCGAGCGGCAAGGAAATCTGGCGCCACACCCTGGCCAAGGGGTGGGCGAGCGTGTACGGCGTCAACTACTGGCCCGGCACCGCCGACGTGGCGCCGCGCATCGTCTTTACATCCGGGCGCAAACTGATTGCCCTCAACGTGGCAACCGGCAAGCCGGTATCCGGGTTCGGCAGGGATGGCGTCGTCAACATGGGTATCAGGTGGACGGGCGTTCCGGTGGTGTTCCGCAATCTGCTCGCGGTTGGCGCGATTGTCAGCGAGGTACCACAGGATCCCAGCGCTCCCGGAGACACGCGGGCATTCGACGCGGTGACTGGTGCGAAGAAATGGGTATTTCACAGTGTGCCAAGACCCGGCGAGGTGGGCCACGAGACGTGGCTCAACGACGGCTGGCGAGACAGATCCGGAACCAACAACTGGGGCCCACACATGACCGTCGACGAGGAACTCGGTCTTTTGTATTTTACCCTCGGTAGTCCGTCGTCCAACTACTACGGCGCTGATCGCCCTGGCAACAACCTGTTTGGCAATTCGATTGTGGCGGTGGACGGAGACACGGGAGAATACCGTTGGCACTTCCAAATGATCCACCACGACCTCTGGGATTACGACAACCCACCGGCGCCTGCGCTTGTCGACATTCGGCGCGAAGGCAAAACGGTACCAGCCCTCGCGCAGATCGGAAAAACCGGCTGGATGTTCATTCTTGACCGCCGCACGGGCGAACCGATCTTCGGAGTGGAGGAGCGCCCAGTCGCCACAGGAGACGTGCCTGGAGAGTGGTATTCACCGACCCAGCCTTTTCCGCTGAAGCCGTATCCGCTCGCTCGGATGAGCTTCAGTCGGGAGGACATGGTCACCGCACAAGACACCACCGCAGCCCACGCGGCCAACTGCAAGGCCCTCTATGACACGAATGGCGGCTTCTACAATGCCGGCCCTTTCACGCCCTTCTTGTTGCACAAAGATGGCACACCCCCGCGGTCGACTATCATTTTTCCTGGTAGCACAGGCGGTACACTCTGGGGCGGGATGGCCACTGACCAGCAGCGTGGGTATCTGTTTGTCTACACACAGAACCTCGGCTCGATCGGATGGGTCATGAAGAAGAACTTGGAGGGGATTAGTCTCTACGATGAAGAGGGCGCGACAATGCCATTTACGCGAGGGAGCGTCGATGGCAACGCTCACCAAACTTTCTCCGCCTCGGCCGGTGAGGGACTGGGAGAATACCCATGCCAGAAGCCGCCGTGGGGGCTGCTGAATGCAGTCGACGCGAACACGGGCGAGGTCCTCTGGCAGCGGCCGGTTGGCGTCGCCGAGAGCCTACCCGAAGGCAGGCGCGACACCGGCCTGCCTTACGGCTTCGCCGGTCCGACGGCAACAGCCGGTGGACTAGTGTTTTACGCCGCGCTGCGCGACGGCCGTTTTCGTGCTTTCGACTCGCTGACTGGCGAGGAGTTGTGGAACACCGATCTGGGCTACACCGGATATTCGCAACCAATTACCTTCTTGGGTTCGGACGGGCGACAGTACGTGTCGATCACCACGGGAGGCGCCGTAAAGACGTTTGCGCTGCCAAAGTGAGTGAATGCGCCGAAGGTCTGGCGCATATGCTTAAAACGTTTTCACCAGCGTTTCCATAATCCGCTCCGCGTTGGCGGCGATGGTGAACGCGGGATTGACGGTCGCGGCGCTACCGGGCAACAGGCTGCCGTCGATCACGAACAGGTTTTTGTAGCCATAGAGCTGGCCGAGGTGGTCGCAGGCATCCCCCATCGGCGCGCCGCCCAAAGGGTGCCAGATGGTGCTGCCGATGAAGCCGGGAAGCGGCACTTCCGCGCCATCGGAAGCGGCAACCAGTCGCCGAAAACTGGCCCGCCGGGCCAGCTCGGAGGGCGTGCCGGCATCAGGCGCCCAGAGTATCTCCACCGCATCACGGCCTGCATTGTAGGCCAACTGTCCGAGTTCGTCCGGCACCGACATGGCCATCTGGAGTTGCAAGCCGGCGGGCCAGGGCGAGTGCATGAAGGTCACGGGGTAATCCGGATTACTGTCGTCGATGGCAGCGATGCAGGCCGGTCCGCCCTGCAGTCCCGGAATGGGCACGGCGCGAGAATTTGCCAGCAACTGATCGCCATTGGTGCCCCAGCCGTGGCCGATGCGGTCATTTGCGCCTTTCAGTTCGCCCGCCGCCTGGCTCTTCAACAGGAGTTTGGTGGTGTTCATGGAGCCCGCCGCCAGGAACAGGTGCGTAGCCTTAAGTTCATAGCGCTCCAGCAGTTCACCCTCGGCCGTGATATGGCGGCAGGTCACTGTATAACCCTGTGGTGTTTCGCAGATCATCTCGACTTCCGTCAGGCTGCGCAGTTCCACGTTGCCCGTCGCCAGCGCGTCGCGCAGGTAGTGTTTGTCGGTCGAGAGCTTGGCGTGGCTGTTACAGCCGAAGGCGTATTCACCAATGCTGGCCGCCGGCGGAATAGTTCCGGCGATTTCCTGGCGAATGATGTCCCAATCAAAGGAGGTATTGGGCCTGATCACCTGGTAGCCGGCCACTCCCGCATCATCGATAAAGGCGAGATGCGAGCGATACGTGGGACTGGTCAGCACGTCATCGGGGATAGGAGATGCGCCGAACTGCTGGATCACCCTGGGGTAATAGATGTTCTCCATAGCGTCGAAGCTGATTTGGGGAAAGACGGAACTGAAGGCCTCGCGCCGCGAAGGGATGAGAACACCACCGTACACCAGCGAACCGCCCCCTACGCATGCGCCGCACTGCACGCTGATGGGTGTGCCGGGAATCGTTTCGACCAGCCCGGCATAGGGAGCAGGTGGCGGGGTGGTGGAACTGGCGGACGGTATGGTCCACATTGCGCGGCGGTCGCCGATGTTGAGGCCAGGGAATACATTCTCACCTTCGGTGGGCCACTGCTGGCCGCGCTCCAGCACCGTCGTCGCGATGCCGGCCTGCGCCAGGCGGAGTGCGGCGACGGAACCGGCGAAACCAGAGCCTATAACGACGGCATGGGCTGTACTGTTGCTGCCGTTGTCATTGCCGTTACTGCAGCCGGCGATGACCGTGGCGGCGGTGAGCAGGGAGGTGCGGTGTATGAATTGCCTGCGGGTAATTCTGGACATTATTTGGATTCTTATTGGGAGGTTGAAATTATTGGTCGCCCTAGTCTAACGCGAGTCGAGTAGAAGTACAGATGCAATCACCGACACGCCAATGCCACGGTCGCGGGGCGTTGTAGGTCAGCCCGCAGGGGTGTAAGAAATCCTGGCAGAGGAATGCCTATCGCCGGGCGGCGCATGAATAACTGACAGATACTCACACACGAACTATCGAAAGCTGGACTAATCGCACACTTCGTGTATCGCCGAGGACTCCAGACACACTTCCAATCCACTGGAACACAACAGTAGTGTAGAAGAACTCGATGTACTCAGACTCTAGGTTTCATCGGGATTCTTCATCAATTACTTAACCAGGTATTAAGGGGGCGATTCACTCCTTTCTGATCCAGATACTTGCGCCGCGCTTTTTCAGGCACAGCGGCATGTTCTCTCTGAAGAAAGTGGTATGGAACCGTGTCATGTAGGAGTTCATGAACACGATGCGATACGCAGAGTTGTACTGCAAAAACGCTCTCAGTAGATACGCTTCATTCCACGCCCTGCCCTCATACACCCAGGCTTTCCTGTACTCGAACGGATAGGGGATGTCATGGATATGTACAAGCACACCCCGGGACAAGCGGGGCAGGATTTCGAAGAATAAGTAATTGACGTCGCTGTCGATCTTACTCACATGCGTGGAGTCAATGAACAGAATGTCGTTCGCTTTCAGCGCCTCGAATTCACTCAACTGCACATCCTGTAAGCGGCTTGGGATAATCCTGACCTTGCGTTGGTCTTCCTCCGTAATGAGGGATAAAAGCAGATTGGTATACGGCTCTATAAACGTGATGTCTATTGCGCCGGCAAAAAAGAGCGCATTCGTATCCAGGGTTACGCAGGAGGAAAAGCCGGAACCCGCTTCGATTATTTTTTTGGGCTTAATTTTCCTGATCATGCAATGCAATATGATCGCATCGCAGTACGAGAACGCCGGATTTTCGTAGTAATAGCGCAGTCCCTCGGCCTTGACTGGCCCAAACGGAAGCTCGCGGTAATACGGCATGAACTCGTTCAGCAGCTGTAATTGCTCTTGTGCATGCAGGTCGACCGCTGGTATTTCGGTGGGCAGTTCACCAAATATGCGTGCCTCATCCCGGCGAATTTCATCCAGGCAGGGGAAGGGCGATGTGAAATGGCCTGGCGGCACGTACAGTTGCTTGAGTTGCGCGCGGTATTTGTCCCTATCCACGACGAGCGGATCGAGCTGCGCGCGGTAGCCGTCCCTTTCCACGACGAGCTGATCGAGCTGTGCGCGGTAGCCGTCCCTTTCCACGACAAGCTGATCGAGTTGCTCGAGCTGCGCGCGACAGCGGTCTCTTTCCAGAACAAGCTGATCGAATTGCCGCAGTTTGTGCATGGCGGATTTGATTGATTTCAGCAATTCCCCTCGTCCTATTTTTGCTTACGCCAGAAAGTTGAAGATCCAGCGCGCCACGCGCGGGCCTTCGTGAACACCGTGCAATGATGCCATGGCCGCCGCGTAGGTTTCCTCGCCGATGACATCCCGCCGGTGCGCCAAGACCTCGCGCGCATAGCGAGGTACGAATTCGGGGTGACCCTGGAAGGTCAGGATATGATCGTCAATCTGGCACACGGCGTTCACGCAAAACTCGCTACCGGCCAGCACTTTGGCATTCTCAGCGACGGTCACGACCTGGTCCTGGTGACTGACCAGGATGTCCAGCTCAAGATCGACCTGGTCATGCCAGGGCGGCGTGGTATTGAATCGGTGAGTGTGCAGGCCCACCCCCCAGCCCTTGGGTGACTTCTCGGTCTTGCCCCCCAGAGCCTGGGCCACCAACTGGTGTCCGAAACAAATCCCCACCAGTTTCTTGCGCCTGCGGTGCAGCTCGCGCACAAACGCCATGAGCGTGGCGATCCAGGGCTTGTCGTCATAGACGCCGGCCTTGCTGCCGGTTATCAAATAGGCGTCGACCTCATCGATGTCCGCCGGGTACTGTCCCTGCTGCACATCGTACACCGCATACCCCAGTTCCGGCTCCACCTGTCGCAGCAGCGCGATGAACATATCCGGATACTCGCCAAACTCAGGCACCCACTCGGGTCGCACCTCATCCGTCTTCAATATTCCCAGTTTCATTCATGCCCCTGAATGTCGCGGAAGCATTCCATGATAGGTAGCGTGTGGAACACTGTCCATCCCGTGACTGGGCTGGTAATGTGTTCTTCCGACATATTTACGGTTTACGCGACGTGCTGCACCCAGGACTTTTTCTCACTGCATTGTTGCTGTGCTGCAGCGCCGCCAACGCCTTTACCGGCTCCGCGGCCTGCCAGGGCTGCCACGCTGAGGAACACGCCCTATGGCGCGGCTCTCACCACGACCTCGCCATGCAGTTGCCCGGCCCCAAGACCGTACTGGGAAATTTCGACAACGCGCAATTTACGTACAACGGGATCACCACGCGCTTTTTCCGCCGGGGTGACAAGTTCGTGGTCAACACAGATGGGGAAGATGGAAAACCCAAGGACTTCGAAGTGGCTTATGTATTCGGGGTGTATCCGCTACAGCAATACCTGCTACCCCTGTCGCGCGGCAGGCTGCAAGCCCTGAGTGTCGCCTGGGACGCGCGCCCCGCCGCTGAGGGAGGCCAACGCTGGTATCACCTGTATCCCGACGAAAAGATCGATTACAAGGACCCGCTGCACTGGACTGGCCCCTACCAGAACTGGAATACCAGCTGCGCCGAATGCCACAGCACAGACCTGAAGAAGAATTACACGGCGACCACTCGCTCCTTTGATACAAAATTTGCGGAGCTGAACGTGGGCTGCGAGGCCTGCCACGGTCCCGGCGAACAGCATGCGGAGCTGGCCAGGGCAGGGAAACTCGAAGGTGCGGCCAACGGTGGCTTCCCCACTGCCCTGCTACAGCGCGGACAGTGGACATTTCCTGCGGGTGAGCCTATCGCCAGGCGCACCATACCACTGCAATCCAACGCGCAGATCGACAGCTGCGGCCGCTGTCACTCGCGCCGCGGCACGCTGGGAGATTACCACTACGGCGCCAACCTGCTGGACACCCACCGTCTGGCAATGCCGCAGTCGCCCCTGTATTACCCGGACGGCCAGATTCGTGACGAGGTCTACGAATACGGCTCATTCGTGCAGAGCAAGATGCACCAGGCCGGTGTGGTATGCAGTAATTGCCACGAGCCCCACAGCCTGCAATTGCGCGCTCCCGGCAATGGTGTCTGCGCCCAGTGCCACCAGGCGTCCCATTTCGACAGCGTTCAGCATCACCACCACAAGGTGGGCGGAACCGGCGCCCAGTG
>JANPDE010000292.1:0-7182 GCA_031431315.1 Haliea sp. | reverse complement strand
CGATATCGTTGCCGAAGTACCACAACACGGAATTGGTCGCGGACTTGCGTGAGGAGCCGGTGCCGACCACATCGCCGACAAAGGCGACCGGGAGACCTTTGGCCTGCAGTGCCTGCACCTGTTTCATTGGACCGGTGACGCCGTGTTCCTGGGGTTCTAGACCGTCGCGGGTCATCTTGTACATGGCCAGTGCATGCAGGGGGATATCTGGTCGGGACCAGGCATCGGGAGCGGGCGAGAGATCATCGGTGTTGGTTTCGCCGGTGACTTTGAAGACCGAGACTTTGATGGACGCTGGCACTTCCGGCTGCTGGGTGAACCATTCACCAGCAGCCCAGGACTGCATGACGGCCATGGCGTTCCTATTGTCCGACCTGGCCAGTTCGGCCACATCGTGGAAGGCTTCAAATACCAGCAGCGTGTGTTTCAGTTCGGCGGCTGCTGTCTCGCCTAGTTGCGCGTCAGTCAGCAGCGCCACGAGTGTCTCGATGTTGTAGCCACCGTGCATATTACCGAGCAGTTTGACTGCGGTGGTTTTATCAATCAGTGGGCTGTGCGCCGCACCCGTGGCAATCGCCGATAGAAATCCGGCCTTGACGTAGGCCGCCTCGTCCACTCCCGGCGGAACGCGGTTGCTGATCATGTCCACAAGGTAATCGGCTTCACCAGCAGGGGGATTTTTCAGTAGCTCAACCAGTGCCGCCACCTGCTCGGCCTTCAGTGGTAGTGGAGGGATGTTCTGGGCGGCCCGTTCGGCCACGTGGTTGCGGTAGGCTTCTAGCACGGTGGAGCTCCTTTACATTGCCAGTGTCGCATCGGGATGGTCCCGACGCGCGGATTTTGAGACGGTGAAATAGGGTGGAGAGTATAGCGTAGAGTGCAAATAAGATAAACGAATCAAGCGCTTATATCTCGCATTCACTCGGGTGATATCGTACACTCGCGATAAAATTTCACGCCCCGGAAATTCCCAACGCAATGCTGGATCACCCCGTCAAAACACCCTGCATCGGTGTCTGCTCGACCGGGATCGGAGACAGTGTGTGCCGCGGGTGCAAGCGTTTCAGTCACGAGGTCATCGACTGGAACAGCTATACCGCGGCACAGAAACTGGCTGTCGATGGACGCCTGTCCAGCTTTTTATCCCAGTGTGTCAGCAATAAGCTACAGGTGTTGGACAAAGCCCTTCTTAAGTGGCAGTTGGTCGTTCAGCAGATACGCTTTGTTGAGCATCATGACGAGTACTGCTGGGTATTCAGTTTGCTGAAGGCGGGCGCGGGCCAAATAGACAATTCGCGTGATTACGGTTTTGCGGTGGACTTGTGCTATCGCGAAATGCCGCTGCCTGTACTGCGCGACCAGATAGACCAGGAGTTTTATATCCTCTCGGAAGCACATTACGAACGTTATATGCTGAGTCCCGACCTGTTCCGAGGGAGAGCAGAATGAGTTCGTCCGGTGACCTGGCCGCAATACAAGCTTTCCTGCTCTGCCCGACACCTCGTGCGTGGGTAACGTGGGCACTGCAACACCCCCAAATCCTGCTGGTCGATCATGCCAACTGTGAGAAGAAAGCGGCCTCCACTGCATTAAACCTGATGTTCCGTTACGTGGACCACTACCGGCTTTTGACCAAGCTCTCGCGACTGGCGCGGGAAGAGTTGCGTCACTTTGAACAGGTGATTGCCATCATGAACGCGCGGGGAATTGAGTATCCCCAGCTAACAGCCTCGCGCTACGCAACATCACTGCGCCAACAAATACGTACTTATGAACCGGCTCGTCTATTGGACACACTGTTGATCGGCGCGGTCATAGAGGCCCGCTCCTGCGAGCGTTTTGCAGTTCTTGCACCGGAACTTGATGCACAACTCGGAGAGTTTTATCGATCACTGTTGCGATCAGAATCGAGACATTTCAGGGATTATCTCAAGCTGGCGGTGGAGGTTAGTTCGCAGCAGGAAGTCGACCGGCGCCTTCCAGATTTGCTGTTGCGTGAGAGAGAATTGATCGAGGCGCCTGATGTAGAATTTCGATTTCACAGCGGTGTGCCGAGAATCTGAAATCACAATGAATAATAGACTGTAAGGTGTTGTTAAATATTACCATTATGCCCCTGCTTCTCATAACAATGCGCTGTCACTACGATGCGACGATGAGCACCGACTCAATGATTACCGGATCGGTAGGTACGTCCTGGTGGCCTTTGCGACTGGACGTTTGTACGCCCCTGATCTTGTCCAGAACCTCAGTGCCTTCAGTGACTTTACCAAACACCGTGTAGCCCCAACCCTGCGGGTTCTTGCCGCTATGATTGAGGAAGTCGTTGTCCTTTACGTTGATGAAGAATTGGGCGGTTGCGGAATGTGGGTCCGAGGTGCGCGCCATGGCAACGGTACCGAAGTCATTCTTCAGGCCATTGTCGGCTTCATTTTCGACGGGCTTTCCGGGAGCTTTTTGCTGCATGTCGGTATCGAAGCCACCGCCTTGTATCATGAAGTTGTCGATCACCCGGTGAAATATGGTGCCATCGTAAAAGCCTTCCCTAGCGTAGTTGAGAAAATTGGCGACGGTTTTCGGTGCCTTCTCGGCGTCCAGTTCGAGTTTGATTTCGCCGAATGTGGTACGAATGATGACCATGTTTTCTTCCTTGGGGGTGTCGGTATGGAGCGCGACAATAATACGGACTTTTGGCGCGCTGTAAAACATTTAGGGTGGAAAAGATGCGCAGAAATACGCATTGCCGGACAATGCACTATGAATTGGCTATAAGCGCAGTGCCTGAGTCGCTATAATACTCGCCTTTTTGAAGGGCTCAACACATAAGATTATGGACACCACTCCCGCCAGTAATTTCTTGCAGAGCATAATCAGCTCTGACCTCGCCAGCGGCCGGGTTACCGAGATTGTGACCCGCTTCCCACCGGAGCCCAATGGCTATTTACACATCGGTCACGCCAAGTCCATTAGTGTCAACTTCGGACTCGCCCTGGCTAATGGCGGGCGCTGTAACCTGCGCTTTGATGACACTAATCCGGAAAAAGAAAGCCAGGAGTATATAGAAGCCATTCAGGCAGATGTGCGCTGGCTGGGTTATTCCTGGGATGGGGCGGTACGCTATGCGTCGTCCTATTTTCAACAACTCTATGACTGGGCAGTGTATCTGGTCCAACAGGGCGATGCGTATGTTTGTGATTTGAGTGCGGATGAGGCCAGGGAGTATCGCGGCACACTCACTGAGCCAGGACGCAACAGCCCTGGCCGGACACGGACAATCGCAGAAAATCTTGATTTGCTGCTGCGCATGAAAGCCGGCGAATTCGAGGATGGTTTCAGGGTCCTGCGTGCGAAGATCGACATGGGCTCGCCCAACATGAATATGCGCGACCCTATCCTCTATCGCATTCGCAAGGTCGCCCACCACCAAACTGGAAGTCAGTGGGTGATATACCCCACCTACGATTTTGCCCACGGCCAGGAAGATGCGCTCGAAGGTATCACGCACTCCATCTGTACACTGGAGTTTGAAGATCACCGCCCGCTATACGATTGGTTTCTCGATCATTTGCCAGTGCCCAGTCGGCCCAGGCAGTACGAATTCGGTCGACTGAACCCCAGTTTCACTGTAACGAGCAAGCGCAAGCTCAAGCAACTGGTGGACGAGGGAATAGTCGCAGGGTGGGACGATCCACGCATGCCGACGATCTCCGGATTACGCAGACGCGGTTATACGCCTGCGGCGCTCCGTAAATTCTGCGATATGATCGGCACGACTCGCAGCGACGGTGTGGTGGACGTGGCCATGCTGGAATTCGCGATTCGGGAAGATCTTAATGACAATGCGGTGCGCGGTATGTGCGTACTCGATCCGCTGAAAATCGTGCTCACGGATTATCCCGAGCACAACATTGAGAAACTCAGTGCGCCAGGCCACCCAAATCGCGATGATCTTGGTGATAGGTTGCTGCCTTTTACCCGGGAGCTGTATATCGATAGGGAAGATTTTCGCGAGGAGGCAAATAAGAAATTCAAACGCCTGGTGCTGGGAAAGCGTGTTCGCCTGCGTCACGCGTATGTCATCGAAGCTGATGCTGTGGTCAAGAATGACCAGGGCAACATTACCGAGATCCACGCCCACATTGTTCCTGACACGCTCGGGAAAGATCCTGAAGATGGTGGCAAGCCCAAGGGTGTCATTCATTGGGTGTCGGCGTCACAGGGTAAGCGCGCGCAAGTCCGTCTGTACGAAAGGCTGTTTAACCACGAAGCACCAGACAAGGGCGACAACGCCTTCATGGACCATATCAATCCAGATTCCCTGAAAGTTATCAGTAATGCCTGGATCGAACCATCACTGGCCGAAGCACAACCGGAACAACGTTTTCAGTTCGAACGTGAAGGTTACTTTGTCGCTGATCGCTACGATCACCGCCCCGATCAGCCGGTGTTTAACCGAACTATAGGCCTGCGCGACAGCTGGCACGAGAGTTGAGCCAGAAAATGCGCCTCAAACTGTACAACACCATGAGCGCCAGCAAAGAGACCTTCGAGCCTCTTGTTGTCGATAGAGTCACCATGTACGTCTGTGGACCGACCGTGTACAACCTGGCGCACATCGGCAACGCGCGCCCGGTAGTGGTATTCGACACTTTTTTTCGCCTGCTGCAGACTCACTATAAGACGGTGATCTATGCGCGCAATATCACAGACATTGATGACAAGATCATCAATGCCGCGCGGGAAGGGCAGCGCAGTATCGAGTCGATCACCGACGAATATACGCTCAAATACCGCGAGGATATGGCCCAGCTCAACGCGCTACCGCCAACTCTTGAACCCCATGCGACGCATAACATCGACGCGATGATCGCGCTTACTCGCACGCTGCTGGAAAAGGGCCATGCCTACGAATCCCAGGGCCATGTGCTGTTCGCAGTAGAGTCCATGGCCGACTACGGGAAGTTGTCAAAGCGTGTACTCGAGGACATGCTGGCGGGTGCCCGGGTAGAAGTGGCTGACTACAAACGCCACCCGGGAGATTTCGTGTTATGGAAACCCTCCGCCGCCGAAGATCCCGGTTGGGACAGTCCGTGGGGCCGTGGTCGTCCGGGCTGGCACTTGGAGTGTTCGGCCATGATCCGCGCGCATCTGGGTGACACCATCGACATACATGGCGGTGGTCGCGATCTAATTTTTCCCCATCATGAGAATGAAATCGCGCAGAGTCGCTGTGCCCACGGCGGCGATTACGTGCGCTACTGGATGCACAATGCTCACCTTGATATCGACGGTGAAAAGATGTCCAAGTCCATGGGTAACTTTCGCACCGTGCGCGACCTGCTGCAAAGCTATCGCGGCGAGGTGTTGCGTTTCGCGTTGCTTTCGGCACATTACCGCACCCCGCTCAATTTCTCCGCAGAGCTGCTGGAGCAGTCGCAGGCCACCCTGGACAGCCTATACAGCACCTTGCGCGAGGTGCAGGAAATTGAGGTCGATAGGCAAGTCTGTCTCGCTGATGAGCCGTTTTACCAGGCGCTTAACGATGATCTCAATACGCCCATTGCGATTGCCGAGATACACGCGCTGGCCAAGCAGTTGCACAAATCCCGACCTGATGAAAAGGCGGCCTTGAAGGCGCGCATGCTCGCGGCGGGAAATTTGCTGGGTATCCTGGAGCAGGACCCTGCGCAGTGGCTGCAGGATGCCGCGTCTGCGGATGCCATTGCAGTAGCGGATATCGAAGCCTTGATCCAGGAGCGGCAGGCGGCGAAGTTGGCCAAGAATTACTCCCGTGCGGACGAGGTGCGCGCAGCACTCCTCGCGCGGGGTGTAGTGCTTGAGGACTCGCGAACGTGTACCAAGTGGAAGCGCAAGTCTGATTGAATCCTGGTTTTATCCCTAGCCCAGACTCTTCTCTCCGGACGCAACGCTCTGCATGATCAAGGTGTTGATGGTCATCGGCCCCACGCCACCCGGAACGGGTGTGTAGGCAGCAACCTTGTCCATCAAGGCGGACAGCTCTACATCGCCAACGCCGCCCGGGTGGTAGCCGGCATCGACCACAACCGCGCCTGCCTTGACCCACGCGGCCTTGATGAACTCCGGTTTGCCCACCGCTCCCACCAGAATATCGGCCTGGGCGATGATGCCCGGAAGATTTTGGGTGCGCGAGTGGCAGATTGTCACGGTCGCATTTTTTTGTAACAACATCATCGCCATCGGTTTGCCGAGAATGGGACTGCGCCCGACGACCACCGCGTGTTTGCCTTCAATAGCAATGCCGTAGTGCTCCAGAATACGCATGATGCCCTGTGGCGTGGCGCAGCCGTAGGCAGCTTCTCCCATTGCCATGCGACCGAAGCCCAGGCAGGTCACGCCGTCCACGTCTTTGTGCAACGCGATCGCATCGAAGCAGGCCCGTTCGTCAATGTGTGCCGGCACCGGGTGTTGCAACAGAATACCGTGCACATCGGGGTCACTATTCAATTCCCCTATCTTTGCCAGCAGTAGTGCGGTAGTGGTTGCAGCGGGCATTTCCACTGCCAGGGATCCCATGCCCACCCGGCGACAGGCATTGCCTTTCATTTTGACGTAAGTGGCGGAGGCGGGGTCATCACCCACCAGAATCGTCGCCAGGATAGGCGTTTTCCCCCCTGATTTTGCCTTGAGGCTTTCAACCCGCGCCAATAATTCAGCTTCGGTTTGGGCTGCCAGGGCTTTGCCGTCCAGGACGAGTGCAGACATGCGATTGGGTCCTTCAGTGAGTGGCGGACTCCGCCTGACCACATTATAGGGCATCGCGTCCGGGAACTCGTACAAGTGAAATTCTCGATATAAGCCCTGGCATTGCAGTCGCCACATTTGCGTTGACGCTCGCTATGCGGCTCAGTATCATGCTCCTCCTGAAATCAGGGCCTGGCGGCAGCGCCACGGCGATCACTTCGGGGTATAGCGCAGTCTGGTAGCGCGCCTGCTTTGGGAGCAGGATGTCGGGAGTTCGAATCTCTCTACCCCGACCATTTTTCCCAGCCTCTTTTCATTGGCTCTACCCAATTAACGGGGGATGGGCATCCATACGTACGCGATTGATTATCCCATCCCACCCGCAGTGGGTCAGTACCCTCAATCGATAATTTTCAAAGTTCCTGAAGCCGAAGGCCCTCCTGGAGATCATCTCCATCT
>JANPDE010000291.1:0-15973 GCA_031431315.1 Haliea sp. | reverse complement strand
GGCCATCTTCACTGTCAAGTTCTGGAGTGTCCTCTGGTACCTGGCCCTATGGGTCGATCAAAATTTGATCGTATCCATGTACCCGGATGTAAATATATTTATGCAGATATTTGCCAACCCGGGAGAACACGATGCCAAGCGCATGCTGCTTAATATGATTACAACCAGCCTCTACCTGGGTCTTCCTCTTTTGTGGAGTGGGATGATGGCGTGGGCTGGCGTAAACGTTGGGCGGTCGATAGAAGCGTCTGCACATCCACTTCGGGCTCCAGCTCAAGACGCGGGCAACCAAGGCGGAAATATTGGAAAAACGGCGTTTACCAAAGGAATGAAGCGCTAGTCTTTCTCGTACCAACCACTTGCATCAGTACCGTCGTCAAACTTATTCGTCCTATAGTTTAGTACTCCGCCTCGTGCAGCATTATTTGATGCGTCATTTGAATCATGCACTGTAATGCCTGATGCAAGAAAAGATACAGCAATTCGGACCAACTCGCCCAGGAGAAGACCTGCAGCCACAGTAGCGCCGCACGCGGCTCTGAGTGGATTGGCTATATCCCTAATTTCCATTTTTCCATTATACCTATCCCGCTCCAATGCTCCACACTTGATAAGAATATGAAAAGAAGTAGCGCCGCAAGTAGGCTACTATGTGAGTAGGAGAGGTGAGTGCACAGTGCCGGCTGGCGAGTGTCTGGGAGCAGTCAACCAAGACCCCCGAATGCCAGTTTGCCATAAGCCCCGGAGAGTCAAATACACAGTCCGACTCGAGTGTCTGAGTGTAAAACATGTGCCCGGAATAGTCGGGTGCTTTACACAGCTATACGTCAATGAAAATTATAGAAATTGATGAGCCCAAAAGGAACTAAGCCTTCGATCTGCTGTTTATGAGAAGCAGGGATAGAGCTGAGCCGGGACAGTAAGGCGAAGAAGGGTTCTCGGGCTCATCAGCAGTGCAGCCGAAACCGAACGTATGCCGAACCGTGTAAGGATCAGTTCTCGGCGTTGGTACCGCTAAGTTGAAGAAGTCTAAGGAGATTCAAAACTGAACTCCGAACCTGGGCCGAGCTGAACCTGTTGGCTATTCCGCTGACGCTATTAAAAAAATCGACAATTCGTCAGGCACAGGCACAAACAACGAAGCAATTAGTTGTAGTGTCGCCGTTTGATCACTGCGTTTAGCGACTTCCCAACCACAACAACAATGGCTGCGGTGATGAGATATTTGAAGACATATGGTTTCCCAATGTTTGAGCTCTGACCGCGACTCCTCAGGGCCGTCGACCCTGCAGCGATTCGTTCGGAGCGCGCCCCTCGATGATGTCCAATAAGTCCGGTTCAATGTGCATGCGCTTGAACATACTTATGTTACTGCCGCCAGTATTACCAAGTGGGACTGCATCCACCGCAGAACCGACAGCGCCGAAAACTATTCGAACCACCTGCCCCCAAGCAGCAATATACAGTTTTTGGCGCAATGCAATGATTAACATCAGCCAATGAGCCACGACATGGGGAACCACATGCGACTGGCCGATAACATGCGCCCGCTCTAGGTGTACAAATGCACTCTCCAGGTCGCCGCGGGACATTAGCGCCCTGGCTTGAGAAATTTCCACATCAAAGGCAGCTTTTTGAATGGGCTTCACGATGAAATCTCCCCGCAAGTTAATGCCATGTTAAATTAACCGTACTCAGCGAACGGTAATAAATTCACAGCCATCACCGTATGCCGGAAAAGTGAACAAAAAAAGTGTATCGCGGTCGTATCATCACTGTGCTAGATTGTCTGTGGATGTCAATCGCAACGTTTACTAGGGTGTCATGATCAAATTTCGTCGAGCAATCGCTATTTTCATTCTAGCGCTGTTTACCTGCCAGTCCATCATGGCGGGCGTTGACGCACATGTGGATCATTCATCCGATGTCAACGTTGTGAATGGGTTACATCTGGACGATGCACATCATGATTCTGCCAGCAGTCCCAACCCCGGCCAACCGGGCACCCCGAATTTAATTGACGGCGATTGCTGCCATGCCCACGGGCACTGTCATTTACTGGCGTTTACGGGCCAGTTCGCCAGTGTTTCGATTCCTCCCTCGCACGGCCTCGCCGCTTCGCACGGCGATGCCTACTCCTCGCTCTTTCTCAACACCCTGCTCAGACCGCCCACCTACGCCTGATCGCGCCAGTTTGTGGCGGATTAGCGCTTTCTACCGTGTAGTTTCCAGTTCTGGCATCGGTTGATGTCGAGTTCCCTTTCCCTCTGGATATAATTGCACGAATCAGAGTTTGCCGCTAATTGCGCTGCTTCGAGCCTGCGCGCGCTTGCGCGTGCCAGGCAGTGTCGAGTAGACGTGGATAAAGGGCAACAACATGTATCAATTCCTATGTGGATATCGTATCCGCAACGCGCGGCCCAGGTATTTGGCAACCGCGCTGGTCGTCAATCTCCTGGCGAGCATGCTGTCGGTTTCGGCAAGCTTCGCGGAGACACCCGGCACGGCCATGAACCTTGGGACCGCAGTGCAACGAACGCTGGCACAGAATCCCGAATTGCAGGTGTATCGCTTCAGGGAAACCGGGTTAGCGGGATTGGAAAAAACTGCCGGCCTATCACCGCAATTTGACCTCAGCGCGGAGGCCGAGAATTTCGCGGGTACGGGCGATTCCAACGGTGTCGACGGGGCGGAGTTCACCTTGGCGCTATCCTCTGTTATAGAACTTGGAGGCAAAAGAGATGCCCGGCTAGCTGCCGCCAGCGCGCAACGTCAGCTCATCGATGGCGAGCGGCAAGCGCGTGCGCTTGACCTGATCGGCGAGGTGACACGCCGTTATGTGGACGTGGTAGCCAACCAGGCTCGTCTCGATTTGTCGGTCAATGCGCGGTCGCTGGCAACCGATGTGCTCAACTCCGTAGAACGTCGCATCCAGGCCGGTGCCGCTCCCGAGGCAGAGCTCTATCGAGCACGAGCACAGATGACGCAGGCGGAACTGGCGGTGACCGAAGCGCAAAACCGCTTGCATGCGTCAAGCCTGTCGCTTTCGGTGCTGGGGGGGGATGCAGAACCGGACTTTGTGCGGGTGGACGGTAACCTACAGAACGCAGGCGCTGCTGGCGATTTCAACGCCCTGTTTGAACGCACCCTACAGAACCCTGCCATTGCCATCTTCGCCAGCGAGGAGCGCTTGCGCGAGGCAGAATTTCAATTGGCCAAATCGCAGTCGAGAGCGGATATCGGCTGGTCTGTGGGCGTACGACAATTCCAGGACACGGACGATACCGCACTGGTCGCGGGGGTGAGTGTTCCCCTGTTCTCCTCTGCACGCAACGCCGGTGCACTGCAGTCTGCGCAGGCCGCGCGGGATGAAGTGGCTGTGCGGAGTGACTCCGCCATGCTGGAGCTGCGAGCCACGCTATTTGAAGCTTACCAGCAGCGCAAGCTGGGCATTGAGACCGCTGAACTGCTTCGCAATGATGTTATCCCCGCATTGACCCGTGCCTTACAACTTACCCAGGCTGCCTATGAAAGCGGGCGCTACGGCTACCAGGAGTGGGCGGCGTCGCGGCAGGAATTGATCTCGGCCCAGTATGCATTGATCACCGCCCAGTCGGACGCGCTACAGAACGGCGCCATTATCGAACAACTCACCGCCCAACCCTTATTACCACCTCTGGCGTCAGAAGCCAGCGGCATTGCACAGGAATCCAACCAATGAAGACATTTCTACAAAAGGGTGCGCCCGCCTGGCTGCCCATCATGCTTGTAATCGCCGTATTGTGCGCCGCGGTCTATCCCGCTGACGCGGTATGGGCGGAAGCTGAGGCAGAGGAACACGGGGAGGAGCATGGCGGGGAGGGTCATGCCGAAGAGGAGCGCATAGAGCTCACCGCCGACCAAATCAAGTATGCCGGGATCTCCATTGAACTCGCCGGCCCCGCCAAGCTGCGGGAGACCCTGCCGCTGTACGGGCAAATCGTGCCCAATGCGGAGCGCGAGCACGCAGTGTCAGCACGCTACCCAGGTCTTATCCGGCAGGTGTCCAAAAGGGTGGGTGATCCTGTGAAGCAAGGGGAAGTGCTGGCAACAGTAGAGAGCAACGAGAGCCTGAAGCCCTATTCCGTCGCCGCATCGCTGACCGGTGTCCTTGTGCAACGGCAAGCCAATATCGGTGAGCAAACCGGCGACAGGACATTGTTCGTCATCGGTGACTACAGCACCGTCTGGGTAAATCTATCCGTGTTTCCCGGCAATCGCGCAGCCATCCAGACCGGGCAGACGGTACGCGTCACCAGTACTGACGCTGCCACCACTGCCGAAGGAGTCATTATTACGGTCTCTCCAGTAGGCAGCGCCACAAATCAGTCGACCACGGCTACCGTCCTACTCGACAACGCGGACGGGCGCTGGGCGCCTGGGCAATTTGTGCACGCAGCGGTTGTGTAGTCAGAGAAAGAAGTACCAGTCGCGGTGCTAGACGAGGCCATTCAGTTTGTGGACGACACACGTGTGGTGTTTGTCGCTGAGGGTAAGTTCTTCGAGGTGCGACCGGTAGATCTAGGGCGCGGCGACGGGCGGTTTAGCGAGGTACTGGGCGGGTTGCAGGCCGGCGAATCCTATGTAGCGGCGAACAGCTTTGTACTCAAATCAGAGCTGGGCAAGGAGGGCGCTGAACATGGGCATTGATGCGCTGATCCAATTTGCGATTGCCCGCCGCTGGCTGGTCATCTTCCTGGTCGCCGTCGCGGCCGCCGTCGGGGTCTGGAACTACCAGACCCTGCCCATCGATGCGGTGCCTGACATCACCAACGTGCAGGTGCAGATCAACACCGAGGCGCCCGGCTACTCACCGCTGGAAGTAGAGCAACGTATCACCTATCTGGTTGAATTGGCGATTACCGGCTTGCCCTATGTGGAGGAGACTCGCTCCCTGTCACGCTATGCCCTGTCACAAGTCACCGTCGTGTTTGAGAAAGGCACCGACATTTACTTTGCCCGCAATCTCATCAACGAGCGCTTGCAGCAGGCCAAGAGTGAGATGCCCTCGGGTATCGAGCCGGTGATGGGGCCGGTTGCCACAGGGCTGGGTGAAATCTTTCATTACGCCGTGACCGCAGACCCTAGCGCGAGGCAGGACAGTGGTGAACCGTATGACGCAACCGCGCTGCGCACCTTGCAGGACTGGGTCATCCGGCCGCAATTGCGCCTGGTGCCCGGTGTGACGGAAATCAACACCATCGGCGGTTATGAGAAGGAATTCCATATCATGCCGGACCCGGCGCTGTTACTGGCGTACGAACTGACGTTTGATGACCTGGTGGAGGCGCTGCAACAAAACAACGCCAACGTGGGGGCCGGCTATATCGAAAAAAATGGCGAACAGTATCTGATTCGCGCGCCGGGCCAGGTGGCTGATATCGCAGCGATAGAACGCGTCATCGTGGCACACCGCGACAATGTTCCGATCACCGTGGCCGATGTCGCCCAGGTGGGCTTTGGCAAGCAACTGCGTACGGGTGCCGCCACGCTCGATGGGCAGGAAACCGTGCTGGGCACCGCAGTCATGCTGCTGGGTGCGAACAGCCGTTCGGTGTCTGAGGAGGTGGCTAAAAAGCTGGCGGCCGTCAATAAAACGCTGCCTGAAGGCATAACGGCGGCACCCGTATACGACCGCACCGTGCTGGTGAACAAAACCATTGCGACGGTTCAGACGAACCTGCTGGAAGGCGCGGTATTGGTGGTAGTAGTGTTGTTATTGATGCTCGGGAATATCCGTGCCGCGCTGCTCACCGCCATGGTCATACCGCTGTCGATGCTGATTCTGATTTCCGGCATGGTGGCGACAAAGGTCAGCGCCAACCTGATGAGTCTGGGCGCGCTGGATTTTGGCCTGATTGTCGATGGCTCGCTGATCATCGTCGAGAACTGCATTCTACGGTTGTCGGGACGTCAACACCGCCTGGGCCGTCTCCTGACGCTCGACGAACGGTTCCAGACCGTATTCTCCGCTACCCGGGAAGTGTTCACACCCGCCCTGGTCAGCGTGCTCGTCGTGATTTTGGTCAATCTGCCGCTTCTCGCACTGACCGGCGTGGAAGGAAAAATGTTCACGCCCATGGCGTTGGCGGTGATTATCGCATTACTGGCGGCGCTGGTTCTGTCTGTGACCTTCGTACCGGCGGCGGTCGCGCTGCTGTTACGAGGCCACATCAGTGAAAAAGATAATGTCATTGTCAGCGCTGCAAAAAAAATCTACTCCCCGACGCTGTCGGCGGCGCTGCGCTTTCGGATACCCGTGGCACTGGGCGCCGTGGTATTTGTGCTCGGATGCGGCTGGATGGCTACCCGGATGGGCGCCGAATTCATCCCCAACCTGGACGAAGGTGATATCGCGATTCAGGCATTGCGGATTCCAGGTACCAGCCTCACCCAATCCCTCGACATGCAGTTTCAGCTGGAACACGCCATCATCGAATTGCCTGAGGTAAAGGCCTTCTTTTCACGGGTGGGCACTGCCGAAGTCGCCAGTGATCCCATGGGTCCCAATATTTCCGACGGTTATGTCATGCTCAAGGAGAGGGAAGACTGGCCAGACCCCGACAAAACCAAGGAGCAGCTGCTGGATGATATACGGGAGAAACTGGCATCAATACCAGGTAGTGCCTTTGAGATCAGCCAGCCAATCCAATTGCGCTTCAACGAACTGATATCAGGTGTGCGTTCTGACCTAGGCGTCAAGATATTTGGCGACGACCTGACGCAATTGCTCAAGTCCGGGAATGAGATTGCGGAGGTCATCAGCAGCATACCAGGCGCGGAAGGTGTGAAAGTCGAGCAGGTATCGGGCTTACCCATTCTGTCGGTCGAAGCGATCCGCCCGGCGTTATACCGCTACGGACTCAATGTTGCCGATGTCCAGGATATCGTGGCTGCGGCAACCGGCGGCGAGGAAGCGGGATTGATCTTCGAGGGTGACCGTCGTTTTACGATTGTGGTGCGGTTACCGGAACAACTGCGCAGCGATTTAAGCGCACTGGAGAGATTGCCGGTACCGCTGCCACAAGGTGGTTACGTGCCACTCGGAGAGGTGGCGACATTGACGCTGGCGCCGGGTCCCAACCAAATTTCGCGCGAGAATGGCAAGCGGCGCCTGGTGGTAAGCGCCAATGTTCGGGGCCGCGATCTCGGCAGTTTTGTGACCGACGTACAGCAGGCTCTGGATACGCAGGTGAAGATTCCCTCCGGCTACTGGTTGAGCTACGGCGGTACGTTTGAGCAATTGCAGTCGGCGTCCCAGCGGTTGGCCGTACTGGTACCGGTCACACTGCTCATGATCTTTGCGCTGTTGATGATGACCTTTGGTTCCGCAAAAGATGCGGCGCTGGTGTTCAGCGGTGTACCCCTGGCGCTGACGGGCGGCGTCTTATCGCTGTGGCTGCGCGATATTCCGCTATCGATCACTGCGGGCGTCGGATTCATCACGCTGTGCGGTGTATCGGTGTTGACGGGCGTCATGATGGTATCGGCGTTTCGCGACGGCCTGGCCAACGGCAAGGATATCGAGAGCTCGATACTTGATGGCGCGCTGCTGCGGTTGCGACCTATTCTGATGGTCGCGCTGGTGGCGGCGCTGGGCTTTTTGCCGATGGCATTGAACACCGGCACCGGCGCGGAAGTGCAACGACCGCTGGCAACCGTGGTCATTGGCGGCATTTTGTCGTCGACTGTACTGACGCTCATTGTGCTTCCCGGCCTGTATCGCATGGCGTACCGAAAACCGGTGTCGGGGGTCGATTCACCCGTGACGCTTAAATCGTGAGGAGAGAAATATGAAACAGATCAACGCCCTGGTACACCACATTCGTTCGGCACAGGTAGTAGACGCACTACGGGATGCGGGCGTCACGAACATCACCTTGCTTGATGTAAAGGGCACTTTGCAACCCCTGTCTGAGTCCGAGCAGGAGTATTCGGTCAGGGCCGGACTGGTTGTCATCTCGGAAGTGCGGATTTCGCTGGTCTGCGAAGACGGCGATGTCGCACGGGTGACCGATATCATTCGACAGACAGGACGTATCGGATCAAGCGTTTCGGGCTGGGTTTACGTGAGCCCGATTGAGCAGGCCCTGCCTATTGGAGGGCCTGACAGCGAGATTGTTTAAGAATGTAATGGAGGTACCACTATGAAACGTAGCAAAGATAATCGTCAGACAACGTATTTTCGTACAGATCGCTTTCACCGCACCAACGGATATTGGTACTTCCTGACGAGGGAAGGCAAAAATGTCGGTCCGTTCGAGAACAAAAAACGTGCGGAGCGAGAACTTGAATTCTTTTTGGAGTTAAGGAATGTGTCGGTTGCGAAAGGCTGACTATGTGCCAGTCACGAATCTATCCCAAATGGGTGTGGCGCTCATGTGGCGGTTCATTTTCCATCGCCGCGAGTCCTTGCAGAATTCCGCAATCTCCAATGGTCTGTTCGGCCTGACATCGTTCGCGTAATGCGGTCATCTGCTGTTTGAGGTTCAGGAGTTCCCGCATGCGCTCTTCGACATGAGTAATGTGCTTGTCAAACACGGCATTGATGGAGCCGCATTTTTCAGCCGGCCGGTCGACCAGCTCGAGCAGGGAGCGAATCTCCTCCTGGCTCATGTCCAGCGCGCGACAGTTTCGAATAAAGCGCAGGCGCTCAATGTGGTCTGGCCCATAGTGGCGAAAATTTGCGGCCGTTCGCGCGGGAGCAGGAAGCAGTCCTACTTTCTCGTAATAACGTACAGTCTCTACCGTGCATTTGGCAATCTGGGCCAATTCGCCAATCTTCATGTTCTACTCGAAAAATGTGTTGACCCTAGAGTAACTTCAGGGTTTTTAATTAGCAACAGTCAAATCAACCGGACTTTGCACCATGCCCTCTGACGACTTCATCAAGTCTGCCCCCAAAGACGCTAGCAATTGTCGTGATCACGAACCTCAGCACAATGTCGAGGTAGCCAAAGATGCCTGCTGTGGCGGGGGTGCACAATCGCAGAGCATACCTGCGCAACCGGCTCCATCGGACATACCAGCCGGAATGGTGCGAACCCAGTGGCACATTGCCCAGATGGATTGCCCGACCGAAGAGGCGCTAATTCGGAAGAAGCTCGGTGGCATGGCAGAGGTGACGGCGCTCGAGTTCAACCTCATGCAGCGACTGCTCACCGTTGTGCATCGCACCGGCGCACAGCCGGATGTTGAAGAAGCGATTCGCGGTCTTGGCATGACGCCAGAGCCTTTGCTTGACGGCGCTGCAAAAGAAAACAAAGCCGAAACAGCGAAGCCGTGGTGGCCACTGGCGTTCTCCGGAATCGCCGCAATTGGTGCGGAAGTACTGCATTGGGCTGAGCAACCAGTATGGCTGGTAGCGTTGGTCTCGCTGGCCGCTATCGCTGCCTGCGGCTTGGGCACCTACAAAAAGGGCTGGATTGCCCTCAAGAATGGCAACCTGAACATTAATGCGTTGATGAGCATCGCCGTGACTGGCGCCTTACTCATCGGCCAATGGCCAGAGGCGGCCATGGTGATGTTCCTGTTCACTGTCGCCGAGTTGATCGAAGCAAAATCGCTTGACCGTGCCCGCAATGCCATTCGTGGCTTGATGCAACTCACACCGCAACAAGCTACTGTGCAACAGGCAGACGGCAGTTGGCTCGAACTGGAAGCCAACGCGGTTGGCATTGGCAGTGTCGTTCGTGTCAAACCCGGAGCGCGCATCGCACTTGACGGCACCTTGGTAGCCGGGCAGTCCAGCGTAGACCAGGCTCCCATTACCGGTGAGAGTCTGCCAGTGGAGAAAACGATCGGCGACACTGTTTTTGCTGGGACCATCAACCAGGCAGGCTCATTTGATTATCGGGTGAGCGCACTGGCGAACAACAGCACGCTGGCGCGCATTATTCACGCTGTCGAGGAAGCGCAAGGAAGTCGCGCGCCCACGCAGCGCTTTGTCGATAAGTTCGCCAGGATTTACACGCCGTTGGTGTTCATCCTCGCTATAGGAGTTGCCATTCTGCCACCGTTGCTGATGGCGGGTAGCTGGTTCGACTGGATTTACAAAGCCCTCGTTCTGCTGGTCATCGCGTGCCCTTGTGCCCTGGTGATATCCACCCCCGTCACTATTGTCAGTGGCCTGGCCGCAGCGGCACGACACGGCATCCTGATCAAGGGCGGCGTATATCTTGAAGAAGGCCGTAAGCTGAAGTGGCTGGCCCTCGACAAGACCGGAACGATTACCCATGGCAAGCCAGCGTTGACCGATTCGGTGATTCTAGAGAGCGACGCAGGCGTTGATGCGGTTCAGATTGCCACCAGCCTGGCAGCGCGCTCCGACCATCCGGTATCACGCGCCATCGCCGAAGCCGGCAAGCTGAATGGTACCGTGTTACTGGACGTCGTTGATTTCAGCGCGGTATTGGGCCGTGGCGTTCGGGGTGTCGTGGGCGGGGTGAGTTATCAGCTGGGCAATCATCGGCTCATACATCAACTTGGCCTTTGCTCGCCAGCGCTCGAAGAACAACTCGGTCAGATTGAAGTACAAGGCAAGACCGTTATCGTGCTGACCGATGGCAAGCGCGCGCTGACACTGTTTGCGGTAGCTGATACCGTCAAGGACAGCAGTCGAACGGCTATCCAGTCCTTGCATGAATTGGGCATCAAAACGGTGATGCTGACCGGCGACAACCAACACACGGCGCGGGCGATTGCCGATCAGGTCGGTATCGACGAGGCGTTGGGCGATCAACTGCCGGAAGACAAATTGAAGGCCGTCGAAACATTTTCCAAGACTGGCAAGGTCGGCATGGTGGGTGATGGCATCAATGATGCCCCGGCACTGGCGCGCGCCGATATCGGATTTGCTATGGGCGCCGCCGGTACGGATACCGCGATTGAAACGGCGGATGTCGCCCTGATGGATGACGATCTCGGCAAGATCGCGCGCTTTGTCCGCCTGTCAAAAGCGACCCACTCGGTGTTGGTGCAAAACATCGTGCTGGCGCTCAGTATCAAGGCCATCTTTCTCGTATTAACCCTGATGGGCATGGGCACGATGTGGATGGCGGTATTTGCCGACATGGGCACGAGCCTGCTGGTGGTCGGCAACGGGCTGCGTCTGCTTACCACTTCGATAGAGGGAAGACAAAACTTCACCTAGAATTCGTATTCGACCTGCATACGGAAGGTGTAATCGGGCGCAGCATCGCATGAGATTTACAAGGATTATACGCTTCGTAATTAACAGGATAGCCTCAATAGAGCTGTTTATTGATCTACATCAATTGGGCTCATTGGTTCGAAGTTTAATTCCCCACTATACTTGTAAATATCGGCGAAACGGTCTGTCTATTGCCAAGCAATATGGAGGTGCAAATCTGAAACGAACTGGCATTTGATCTTTCTTGGACATACACCCACAGAGGCAAATCACATGAAAAGCAATTTCTCGCGAATAGTAGTTTCGGTATTACTTTGTATTCCCCTTTACAGCATTGCCGAGGAAAAGACAGCGGCGACATCTGACGTTGCACCGACGCAGGCCCAAATGCAAGCCATGCAGCAGCAGATGCAGACGATGCAACAGCAGATGACGGCGATGATGAGCGCCAAAACGCCGGAAGAGCGGCAAGCGATCATGCAGGCACACATGGCAACCATGCAGCAGCATATGCAGTCTATGGATCAGATGGGCTGCTGCGGGCAGAATGGCATGATGGGTGGTCATATGCAGGGCGGCATGATGGGCGATGGCATGCACGAAAGCAAAGCGAATTGAGTTTCCGCCTACTAACTCTTTTTCTTCTCATCTGAGATAGTTATTCGCCACGCAGAAGTTACATAACCACTACACGCAGCGGCTCTTTCGGGGGCCGTTGTCGTTTGTGCGTGAAGCCGATGAATTCACCCCGTGGCCTAGTCCGCTTTTAGGTGCGGAAGTCTCCAAAGAGATCATAAGAACTCATAAGGAGCATGAACGGCGAGATCAGACTGCAATGAATTGCTATGCGCCTCTAGGTGCGAACATGATGATTGCCATGCCGCCAAGAGATACCGCAGCGCCAATTATGTCCCACGTGGTGGGACGAATGCCGTCTACCGACCACAACCAGAGAATGGCTGTGAAGATGTAGACACCACCATACGCAGCATATACACGGCCGGCTGCCGTTGGATGGAGTGACAGAAGCCACGCAAAGAGAGCTAGGCTAAATGCCGCTGGCACCAAGAGCCATGCACTCTTTCCCTCTTTCAGCCAGAGGTACGGCAAGTAACAGCCGACGATTTCTGCAATTGCCGTTACGAAAAATAGTGTGATTGTCTTGAATTCAAACACGAGATACCTCGACGCGATATTGAAGTGAATAACGGTTACTAAAAGAATAACTGGATATTGAGAGTAGATTAAAGCATAGGGCCTATAAGGGAGATTACCCGAAACTGGCCGTGTGAAAACATTTGAGATTTTGCTTGCGTTAACTCATTATTTCGATAATACTCGAACTATGGATATTTCAACCGCCGTCATTAATCTCGCTGCATTGGCGCAAGAGAGCCGATTACAGATCTTCCGCCTTCTGGTAGAGAGCGGCCCAGAGGGACTTTGTGTCACCGACATAGGCGAACACATGGGTATTGCCCCCGCGACTTTGTCCTTTCATTTAAAGGAATTGAATCGGGCAGGTTTGATTTCCGCTCGTAAAGCGAGTCGGCATATCTACTACGCCCCTGATTTTGCGGTGATGAACTCGCTCGTAACCTTCCTGACTGAAAACTGCTGTGGCGGCGTGCCTTGTGATACCGCGTGTACGCCAACGGCGAAAAAGAGGAAATCCAAATGAAACGGTTCCACGTTCATGTATCGGTCGAAAGCCTGCAAGATAGTATCGGTTTTTACTCGCATTTATTCGGTGCCCCGCCCTCAGTTGAGAAGGAGGACTATGCGAAATGGATGCTGGACGACCCACGCATTAATTTTGCAATTTCTCAAAGGGGGCACCAACCTGGCGTCAATCACCTCGGTTTTCAGGTCGACACTGACGAAGAGTTGTTGCAACTGCGCCAAAATGTCGAAACTGCAGGCTTATCGGCTATCGACCAAACCGCGACCCCGTGTTGTTATTCCGCATCCAATAAGCATTGGGTACAAGACCCGCAAGGCATCGCATGGGAAACTTTCCACACACTTGGATCGATTCCCGTATTTGGTGAGGATAGTGCGCCGGTAGCGACCGACAATACGGCATGCTGCGTGCCAGACGAAATATCGCAACCAAGCAGTAGCGCGGCCGGGTGTTGCCCATCGCAGCAACAGGGCAGTTGTTGCAATTAGTGGGGATGAGGAGCATGCCGGTGAAACGTCGCGTACTTTTTCTTTGCACGGGGAATTCCGCCAGGTCACAGTTGGCCGAAGCATTGCTGCGTAATCATGCGGGGGAGGTTTTCGAGGTGGCCAGTGCGGGTACGGCGCCAGAGGGCATCGACAAGCGAACCTTGATGGTCCTGCGAAACAGTGAGGTTCCTACTGAGGGGCTGAGGTCCAAATCGATTACAGAATTTCGCGGACAACACTTCGATTTTGTCATTACCCTGTGCGATAAGGCCCATAAGGAATGCGCTAACTTCCCCAATGCCGGTGAAGTGATTGCGTGGGATTTTGCCGATCCCAAACCCAAGGAAGGGCTTGCTCCTTTTGAAATTACACTCCGGGAATTGAATGCACGTATCAAAGCCTTCACTTTGGTGCAGGTCAGGGGGGAAACCAACGCGTCATGAGTCCCATTCAATCTCACGACGAAAGCATGCTTGATGTGGTGATGTGTCAAAACCACAGTCTTTATAAACCCTCAGCCCATAGACTTGTCACTATCAGGAAAGCCAGCGAATGACTGCTAAGAAGACCGTGCTGGTACTTTGCACCGGCAATTCCTGTCGCTCCCAAATGGCTGAGGCGATCCTGAATCAGGATCTTGCTGGGCAGGTTCGTGCATTGTCAGCCGGAACCCAGCCGCAGCCCAACGTGGCTGAACGCGCTTTAGAGGCACTGACCTTGGCCGGAGTGCCAACCGTCGGGTTATACACCAAGGATATTGAAGCGGTGATAAATGAGCACATCGATTTGGTCGTCACCGTGTGCGACAACGCCAGAGAGAGTTGCCCCATTTTCCCCAGGCCAGTGCCCCGCATTCACCAGCCATTTCATGATCCCCATGGTGAATCGCTGGAAAGTTTTATCAAAGTACGTGACGAGATTCGCGCGCGACTGGTCCCGGCGGTAAGCGCCGCCTTAGGTCTCGAAGAGATTTCAGCGCACGATAGTCAACCCGAGACCAGAGCATGAGCAAAAGCCAACTGTCATTTCTTGACCGCTACCTCACCTTATGGATTTTTCTCGCCATGGCGCTTGGCATAGCGCTTGGCAGTATCTTTAAGGGATTTCCCAACTGGTTAAATGGCCTGTCAGTGGGTTCAACCAATATTCCCATCGCTATTGGCCTGATCGTCATGATGTATCCGCCGTTGGCCAAGGTGAAATACGAAGAGTTGCCAGAAGTCTTCAAGGACAAGCGTATCCTGGCGTTGTCATTGATCCAGAACTGGCTGATTGGTCCCGTGCTGATGTTTGTGCTGGCGGTTGTATTCCTGGCCGATAAACCGGAATACATGACGGGCCTGATTCTTATCGGATTGGCGCGCTGCATTGCAATGGTATTGGTGTGGAACCAGATTGCCGGCGGTGACAATCAGTACGTCGCGGGACTGGTGGCGTTTAACAGCATCTTCCAAATTGTGTTTTTCAGTGTCTATGCATGGATTTTTCTCGGTGTTCTGCCACCACTATTTGGATTGCAGGGCAGTGTTATTCAAGTCGATTTTCTCGATATCGCGCAGTCTGTCCTGATATATCTGGGTATACCGTTTTTGGCAGGCTTCCTCACACGCAAAATTCTTATAGGGCGCAAGGGTGAAGTCTGGTACAGCGATCACTTTATTCCGCGCATCAGCCCGTTGACCCTAATCGCGTTGCTGTTGACGATCATTGCGATGTTCAGTCTAAAGGGAGAGACAGTGTTGCAGCTCCCGTTGGACGTGCTGCGTATAGCGCTCCCGCTGACAATCTATTTCGTTATGATGTTTACGATCAGTTTTGCCATGGGGCGTTGGCTGCAGGCGGATTACCCTCGCACGACGGCGCTGGCGTTTACGGCGGCCAGCAACAACTTCGAGCTGGCCATTGCCGTGGCAATTGCCACGTTTGGCCTTGCTTCCCCAGTGGCTTTCGCCACCGTTATCGGCCCGCTAGTGGAAGTGCCTGTGTTAATCTCTTTGGTCAGCGTGGCCTGGTGGCTTAAACGTCGCTGGTTCGATACGGCTGTAGATAATGCCGCCTAGAAGTTGACAATGCACGATGAGGAATGCTACATGAGGCTGCCAGTCTGCTGCATGGCCAAATTGACTCCTCCAGATTATTTTTTTGGAAGCTACCTCTTACAGTAACCCCCGCGAGTATCGCTGTAGCCACTCGGGCAATTGCTTCCGGATTTGACAATGACATCCAAGAAGCACTTGAACCTTCGACCTGCCGATTATGGGGCGATCCACCACCGGACTGGGTGACTGAAGCTATCTGATAATTCATATTCGGCATTCGCAGGAACGGTTCTCAGTATGTTGGCTGGTATGTTGGATGAAACGATAAAAGCCCCTGAAAGCCTTTTAAAATATGGGCGCGTGGCAGACTCGCTCTCCGCCACACAGTCTGCGGGTTGGAGATTCTCCAGCCAGACTACCCGCAGAAACGGGCTCTACCCAATTAACGGGGGATGGGCATCCATACGTACGCGATTGATTATCCCATCCCACCCGCAGTGGGTCAGTACCCTCAATCGATAATTTTCAAAGTTCCTGAAGCCGAAGGCCCTCCTGGAGATCATCTCCATCT
>JANPDE010000290.1:0-8250 GCA_031431315.1 Haliea sp. | reverse complement strand
CAGCAGCGCGGTGCGGTTTCGCCGTCAAGCGATCGGGGATATCTCCTTCGCGTCCCATTGTATCGATGCGTGCGCGCTCCGTGGCGAGATACTTTTCAATCCGTGTATTCAAGGCCTCGAAGCACGGCGCGGTGCGCATGTTGTCGAATGCCGGATTGGAAACAATTACTCGCCAGAAAGGACGGGGATTGGGCGTGTAGGCGTACTCCAGGGCAGCGCAGGCTTCTTCGCTCCGGCCTTCCCGTGCGCGCAGTATGGCCCGCACCTGTTCATGTATCAGCCGATGGCGGGGAAACTGCGCCTCCATGTCGGCCATCCTCTTCTCGATCTGCTCCTGCAAGCGCGATGCCTCGACACTGTCACCGTTCAGCGCGAGCAACTGCACCACATTGGAATAGGGGTACAGGGCCCACATGATGACGTTGGGCGGCAACGTGTACTCAGCCGTCAGCACGGAATTAACAACCGCCAGGGGGCGAGCGAAATCCCCGTCCGACACTGCCTGGCGCAGAAGGATGTGCGACGCAATCATCGGGTCGATTCCTTCCATCGGCATCGGGTCGCTTCCTTCCATCCGGATGGATTCTCCACTGTAGATCGTGTCGACGATCTGTGCCTCTTTCCCCTCCGCCAGAAGCAGTGCCCAGTTGCCGAACGGCGGATCAGGATTGCTCACTGCCCGTGCGGCTTCGAGATCTCCGACGACCAGGTACAGCAAGCTCAAATGATTACGCAAGGGAACGGCGCGCGGGTCCAGTGCCACCGCCCGCCGGGCATATCCGATGGCATCGGCGAAAAAACCCTCGACGAAATACACCTGTGAGAGTTGCAAGAGTGCGCCGTGGTAGTTCGGGTTCAAATCGAGTGCGCGGCGATCCAGCTCGACTGCCTCCCGCCATTTTCCCTGCCCCATCATCAGATTTGCCTTGGCGTGATAATTGCCCGGGGTGAGCGGATCGAGGGCAATCGCAGTATCGATGCTCTCAATGGCTTTTTCATTGAGCGGCAGGGCGCCGGTCTGCAATCGCGCCAGCAGTTCATAGCCGCGCGCATAGCTGGGGTTCAATTCCAGTCCGCGGCGCAGATCGTGCTCGGCCGCCTTTGCATCATCGCTTAGCATGGAACGCAAGGCGTAGGCTTCCCCGAGCCCCGGGTCCAGCGCTAACGCCTTGTCCAGCAGTGGCGCCACAACGGGGCGGGCAGCCTTAATACCCGTGGTGGACTCAGCCTGGATCAGGATGGCATCGGCAAGCCTGGCATAGGCCAACGAATAATTCGGGTCCAACGTCAGTGCGCGCTGCAGGTGCTCGATGGCCTCCTCCGCATCGGCCACGGACCGTGTGATAAGGAGCTGACGCGCGCGCAACAATTCAAGTTGCGCCTCCGCGTTGCTGGCGCCGCTGGGGGGCGCAACGGCCACAACCTCTTTTTGTAGAACGAACTGCACCGCGCGCGCGACGTCCACGGCAATGTCCTGCTGGAGTGCGAACCAATCTGCATGCGCGCGATCATAAGACTCAGTCCATAATTGCGCACCAGTCGCCGAATCGACCAACTTGGCCTGGACAAGCACGTGTTCCGCATTCCTGCGTACGTCGCCTTCCAACACGTAGCGGACACCCAGGCGTTCACCGAGTGCACGCGCGTCACGCTCTTCTTCCTTGAACTGAAAAGCTGAACTACGGGCCGTAACGCGCAACTCGCGGTTGCGTTCCAGGGTTCCGAACAGCTCCTCAGTCAGTCCATCCGCAAGGAGTTGATTGTCCGCTGCTTCACTCAAGCTAACAAACGGCAGCACCGCAATGGTGGCGGGTGCCTTCGCCGGGACCTCGGTGTGCTTTGGTGTACGCTCCCGTTCCCACAACGCGTCGAACTGCGTCAACACGACAGCGACCAGCGCGACCGCGCCAATAATGCCGAGAACCAGTGGCCGTCGCCGAGACGAGGCGACACGTGAGGGGGCCTCTTGAATGTCTACTACGGGTATCCTCGTGACGAGAGCTTCCTGATCCACTGCCACAGGCTTTGGAAAGCTCGCAACGTAACCTTTTTTGTGAACGGTGCGGATGTAGCTGTCGGCGCCGCCGGCGGCGAGCGCCTGGCGCAGGTTGAATACCGCACGTCGCACGGCTTCGTCAGAAACGACCCGCCCGTCCCACACAGCGTCGACGAGGTGGTCGCGACTGAGCAACTCCCCCGGGTGCGCGATCAAATATTCGAACAGCTGGGCGACACGTGGTTCCAGGATGGCGACGTGCGACCCGTTGCGCAGCTCCAGGGTATTCGGGTTCCAAA
This sequence comes from Haliea sp., assembly GCA_031431315.1. Taxonomy (GTDB): domain Bacteria; phylum Pseudomonadota; class Gammaproteobacteria; order Pseudomonadales; family Halieaceae; genus Marimicrobium. The sequence goes on along the minus strand of JANPDE010000290.1, from coordinate 5,955 downwards.
CCCAGCCATCAAACCGAACCGATCCTGTCATGTTTATTCTTAGATTGAGCGGTAGTTTGGACAGTGTCCTTGATTCGGGGTGCGACGTATAGTCCCCAACCCCCTGATTCAAAAGCCCTAACGAAAACCCAACGAATAGGTAACGGTTTCCCCCTATAGGAATCGACCGGATCTGCTTGAATCCTTGTGTCGAGGTTTCACGAACCCCGGCCGCGATGGCAGGGAATTACCCCAACCCAAGAGGAAACACGGTATGAACACGAAAACGAGTAATGGAAAAACCGGGCTCAGATCCTGTGCGGCGGCTTTAGCGCTTGCGGCGCTCAGTTCCCCCATGGCGATGAGCGACAATTCCAAACATGACAAACCCCACAAGCGCGCACTGCTCAAAAGTGGCATGGTATGGTGCCGGTGGTTAACCAGTAGTCAGAACTTGTTCAGTTATTTTCCCGCAATACGAAAAGATTGCTGGAACCGCCCAGAACCTGACTGATGCGCTGCCGGGCACGGATGCTGATGCGCGCGCCCATAAGCGAGCGACCTGTGTAAAAGATAGGGCAGGGCATCACCTTGACGACCTGCCAGCCGGTTCTCTCATACAACGTCCGCCACCAGTTTTTCCGGAAATGCCAAATCTCCATGATCGCGTTGCTGGCGTGTTCCCCGTGCCTGTCAGGGATTTTCCACGACTTCAGGACGTGGGTGATGTTGGTCCAGAAGCGCCATGCGCTGGATGGCACGATGTGCACCGCCACGCCCCCGGGCTTTAACACCCTGTGTATTTCTTTCTGGAATACTTCCACGTGCGGAATATGTTCCAGCACGTTGGAACTGAACACCACATCGAAGCTATCGTCGCCAAAGGGAATCCGGTGGCCATCGTAATCCGCTACCGGAAATACCCGGTGCTCTTTATAGTTGCTGCTGCTGAGGTCGATGGCTTCAACCTCGAACCCCTGTGCCTGCAGTGTTTGCGCCTGCCAGCCCGTTCCGGCGCCAATTTCCAGTAGCCTGCCGCTGTGCGGAAATGCATGCCGGGCGAATTCCAGCTCGTAGCGGCGTATGGATTCCAAATGCGCCAGTGACTCTTTTGCCCACAGGAATTTGGTCGCCTTTCGCAATATTTTGGACAGGGGAATGTCATCCTGTTTTAGTAGTTGTCGAGTACATGATAGCCCAGGATCGGAGCATGTTTAACGAGTGCGTCCGCGTTTTCTTTGACTATACGGTTTCTCGTCAATCACCTACACTGTCGGCAACAGACATATAACAAGCATTTGCGGGGGTAGCAGTTATGCATAGCCTAATGATTCCACTGTTCATTTTCGCCAGCCTGGTTTTGGTAGGTTGCGATGGCAACAATAACAACAATAATCAGACTGCTGCCAATTGTAGTGGCACCGAAGTGCAGCCGGAGCGGCTTTTTTTGCAGCAGTTGGGCCCCGACAGCGTGATCATCAAATGGCGGGGCAATCTGGCCGGTGGAGCTGAGGCTGACCAGCTTTGCTTTGGTACCAATATTGAGCCCCTGCTTGTGACCAGCCAGTCACAAGCCACGATGACGGCTACCGGCCACAGTGAAGTATTGCTCTCAGGTCTTGAGGCCGATACCACCTATTACTACTCGGTGGGTGGCGCGGGCGTTGCAGACGCCGCGCACAGCTTCCACACTGCACCGGCACATGGCGAATTGCCAGCAGACGGGAATACCCGGATATGGATCGTAGGGGATTCTGGCACTGCATCCTCAGGTTCGCCAGCAGCGGGCGAAGTGCGAGAAGGCTTTGAAACTTTTGTCAAAAATCATGGCAATGAGCCCGCCGACCTGTTCCTGATGCTGGGTGACAATGCATACAACCAGGGCACTGACATTGAACACCAGAAGGCCATCTTCGATGTCTACACGAAGTTGCTCGCCACTACGCCTTTGTGGCCAACGATTGGTAACCATGAGATGGGCAGCTTCGGATCAGCCGTGAGCACGAGCCCCAACGACTACAAGATCATTGGCAACGGTTCCAGCGGCGGGCCCGATCCAGCGCCCGACAGTCCGATGCCCTACCTGAATATCTTCACCCTGCCCACGAATGGCGAGATCGGCGGCCTGCCCAGTGGTACCGAGCAGTATTATTCCTTCGATCACGCGAACGTCCATATTGTCAGCCTCGATTCACAGCTGAGCATGCGCGACTCCGACGGTCGCGCCGCCATGCTGCAATGGCTGAATGACGATCTGACGGCCAACAATCTGGACTGGACCATCGTCATTTTCCACCACCCACCGTACACCAAGGGTAGTCACGATTCAGACAAAAATCTGGGTGGTATCGACCAGCCAATATTCGCCATTCGCGAAGAATTTACGCCGATATTCGAGCAGTACGGCGTGGATCTGGTCTACAGCGGCCACAGTCATATTTATGAGCGCTCTTACTACATTAAAGGACATACCGGTCTGTCGGATACGTTCGACCCAGTGGTCAATGCCGAGCTCAATGATGTAGGCGATCCCGCCAATGGACAGGGGGCTGAAGCCTATACACAGATCACCCGCGATGGCATGGACGATAAGGTGGTCTACACCGTTGCAGGCAACGGTGGCCAAGTCACTGTTACGAGTGCAGGGTTTCCCCACCCCGCCAACTTCTTCAGCGAGCTGGAGCTTGGTTCCGTAGTCATCGATGTGGATACGAATCGTTTGGAAGCGAGCTTCGTGGATGTTAGTGGTGCAGTGCTCGACGCATTTGTCATGACCCGCTAAAGGTTTTACCTAGGGGGAGATGCCGGGCGAGGGTCTTCCCCATTACCCACAGTTATGACACGTTTTCCGTTTCTGCCCGGTCGTATTTGGACCGCTACTTGCAGGCCTATTCAGGGCATCAACAGGCGCGTGAGTACCGCTTTCCGCTAGTACAAAAGGGAGGCCCCCGGCTTTGCCGGGGAGGCACTCAGGGTTTGACTCTGGCGGAGTGAACTCGACGATTGTGATGTACGTGCGATACCAGGCGAGTGGCAGCGGACATGCTCCGCGGCGAATATCTCAGCAGTTTGAACAAGCGGGGCATGTCCGCTGCCAATCGCCGCAACGGAGCCTCCAAACGTGATCCATCGACGGCTAGCTAAGGCGTCATTGGTTTGAATGAAACGCCCCCCCCTTCAGGGGGCTCAAGGAGCCGTAAGGCTGCGTAATAGCTGTATACGGCTTTGAGCGGCTCACAAACTAAAGCCCCCGGCTTTGCCGGGGGATAGTTACTCGTAACGCGCAGACAGAGCCGCCGAAGCCGCTGCCAACAATGATGTAGTCGTAGTCGATGTTGAGCCTCTGCGTCGTGGTTGCGTGAAGTCGTCTAGTCCGATAGTGCGATGCGCTTTAGGCTCTGCCCCGCTAGGCGCGCCCCAATAGATCCTTCGCGATCGCCACCACTTGCATCTCGTCGGTGCCGGCGTAGATCTGCAGGATCTTCGCGTCCCGCATCAACTGCTCCACTCGCGTTTCGCGCATATAGCCCGCGCCACCAAAAATCTGCACGGCCTCGATGGTCACTTCCATCGCTGCCTGCGCAGCGTACAGTTTCATGGCCGAGGCTTCGGCCATATTAAGATCCTTGCCCGCCGCGCGTGTTTCGATAAAGCGGAATACCAGGTTTTCCAGGTTCAGTCGCGCGACTTCCATTTTTGCCAGTTTCAACTGGATGAGTTGGTAATTGCCGATGGGCTGGTCGAACTGTATGCGTGTTTTCGCGTATTCAAGTGACATTTCCAGCGAGCGCTCGACCAGACCCAGCGCCATGGCGGCAACGCCGGAGCGTTCTGCGCTGAACGTGGACTTAGCCCCGGAGCGCCCGTAGCCGTCCTCCGATTCTCCCATCAGGCGCTCCGGTCCCGCCTGCACATCCGAGAGGAACAGTTCGCCGGTGGGAGATGACCCTATGCCCATTTTCTTGAAGGCCGGACTCTGTACCAGTCCCGGCATTCCCGAGTCAAGAATAAAGGAGACGATCTTGCGGTCCCTGGGTTCAATGCCAGGCTCGTCTAGGCGACAGATAAATACAATGATATCGGCGTGCGGGCCGTTGGTAATGTAGGTCTTGCTGCCGTTGAGGATATAACCACCCTTGCCATCGCGGCGCGCGGTGGACTTCATCCCACCGAACGCATCCGAGCCGGAGTTGGGTTCGGTGATGGCCCATGCGCCGATCTTCTTGAGGGTCATCAGGTCGCGGCCGTATTTTTTCTTCTGTGCCAGACTGCCCTTGGACATGATCGCACCGGCGGTTAGCCCGACCGAGACGCCCATCGCGGTGATGAGTCCCTGGCAGTGGCGGCTGATTTCAATGATGGGGACTACGCCCATTGCGACGGCGTCCAATGCTTCCTCGGACACCGGTCCGCTGGTTGCCTTGGCGGCCGCGGGTTTCTCGCTATGCTCACCGCTTGCAATCGCTTCCTCCCTGGCGATTTGTTTATCAAAATTGGCGCCCGCCAATTCATCCATGCCGAAGGTTTTGAACAGTTTGCGCAGGATGTCGTAGGGCGGTAATCCGTTGTATTCCAGGTCATCTATGTGCGGCACGATTTCCTTTTCCACGAAATCGCGCACCATGCCCCTGATCATCTGCTGTTGTTCCGTCCAGGCTATCATCGGTTGTTTCCCATTTTTCAGTTCGTTGTCACGACGTAGTTCGTACTTTTGCGGCCACTTTATACCACGGTGATCACGCTACAGTCCCCGGCGGATCTCGTGGCACGCAGATTAAGACGTATAAAATAAACAACTTGTAAAGCGTCTAATCAGGCGTATATTGTAGATAAATGAATGTAATGCGTAATAATTGACGTATAAATTATGCTGAATAGTGAACTTCTTGCCCTGGGTCAACAGATCGCAGAACTGCGCATTGCGGCGCGGCTGAAGCAAACGGAACTGGCCTATGAAGCCGGTGTGTCGCATCGCACCCTGCAGCGGCTGGAGGCCGGCGAGGCGGTCAATTCCGCCGGCCTGATGAAAGTGATCAAGTGCCTGGGGCGGCTGGAGGTGGTGCTCGCTGCGCTGGATTCACCGGGCTTTTCACCCTACGAAAAACTGGCCGAAGCGGGCCTCAAAGTGTCCCAACTGAAACAACAGCGCCCTGCCACAGTGCTCGCCGGGGAAGACCGGGCGGGGCCGGGTGTGTCTGCCAAACGACGGGTGCGCCGTTCCAGGGCGGTGGTATCGCAATCCGATCAGTCCGCCGAGCGCGCGGTCACGGCGGTGAAAGTGCAATGGCCGGAAGATCAGCCGTGACCTTCAGCGAAGTCAGGTTATGGGGCGCCAGCATCGGCCTGGTGGCCTGGGATCCGGCGTTAGCCTACGCTGCCTTTGAATACTCACCTGAGTTTCGGGAGACCGGTATCGAACTGTCTCCGTTAATGATGCCGCTATCGAGCGGGTCGTTTTCCTTTCCTGCGCTCAACAAGGACACCTACAGGGGTTTGCCGGGCATGCTGGCGGACTCGCTGCCGGATAAATTTGGCAACAGCCTGATTGACCAGTGGCTGGCCGAGTCCGGTCGTGCGCCCGATACGTTTAATCCGGTACAGCGCCTGATGTATGTCGGTCGGCGCGGTATGGGCGCGTTGGAATTCTACCCGGTGATCGAACAGGATGAGTCGGGCCCGATGTCGCTTAATATTGAAGAACTGGTCGCACTCTCATCAAGGGTGCTGGCGCTTAAAGAGTCGGAGCATGTGCAACTGAGCTCGCAGGGTACGCCAGCCAATGTGGAAGGGCTGGGAAAAATCCTGGCGGTAGGGACTTCCGCCGGGGGCGCGCGTGCCAAGGCGATCATTGCCTGGAATGAAACGACCGGGGATGTGCGCTCGGGGCAAATTGAAGCCGGAGCGGGCTACACCTACTGGCTGCTTAAGTTTGACGGGGTGAGCAATAACCGTGACAAAGAACTGGCGGACCCCAAA
>JANPDE010000289.1:0-5419 GCA_031431315.1 Haliea sp. | reverse complement strand
GCTTCCGCCAGCAGCGCGTTGCGTTTTTTAGTATCGTAGACAAAAAGCGGGTTGAGCTCATCGGAGCCGTGTGGCTTGATCATTCTATTCTCCTGGTTACTTGCTAATAATGCCGCGCTTACGCAGCGCGCTGAGAATTTCCTGTACCTCTTCCTGCAACGTTTGTTGGTCAGAGTGCAGGTGAATTTCCGGATTGGATGGCGCCTCGTAGGGGTCATCGATCCCGGTAAAGTTCTTGATCTCGCCAGCCCGGGCCTTTTTGTACAGGCCCTTCGGATCGCGACCTTCGGCCGCCGCCAGTGAGCAGTCGACGTAGATTTCAATAAAATCCATGCCCGCAGCTTCGTGCAGTGCGCGCACCTGGTCGCGATCAGCCTTATAAGGGCTGATAAAACTGCTAAGGGCAATCACGCCACTGTCGACAAACAGTTTCGCCACCTCGCCGATGCGGCGGATATTCTCTGTACGATCTTCGGCTGAAAACCCCAGATTCTTGTTGATGCCCATACGCACATTGTCGCCGTCTAGCCGATAGGACAGCACACCCATTTCATTCAGGGTACCTTCGAGTTCCACCGCCACGGTGCTCTTGCCGCTGCCGGACAAGCCCGTGAACCACAGCGTGGCGCCCTTGTGGCCCAACAGTGCGCTGCGGTGCTCCCGGGTGATATCGCCCTCGTGCCAGTGTACGTTGGTTGCTTTTTGTTCGGCCATGCGTGCGCTCTCCATTATGTCGTTCAAATTTTTGATTGCTAACGGCCGCCTTGCTCAGGCGGCCCTATGATGCAGAAACCCTGCCAGAATAGCGCCATGGGATCTCCATGTAAAACAGGATATTATGGACACCTGTACCGGTTTTTCCGGTAGTCGTAATCGGCGAAGTCAGATTGGGCGCGGCAAATGAAATTCACTCTCAGGCAACTGCAAATTTTCCTCGCGGTGGCAAAACACCAGAGCATCTCAAAGGCAGCCCAGAGCCTGCACATGTCGCAGTCCGCCGCCAGCGAAGCCCTGCTTAACCTGGAACACACCTACGCGGTCACGTTGTTCGATCGGGTCAGTAACAAGCTGGCGTTGAGTGCGATCGGCCACACCCTGCGCAAGGAAGCGGAAACCCTGCTCGCCCACTGCCACAGCTTTGAGGAGAAACTGCTGGACCACAACGATGTGGGGCACCTTAAAGTGGGCGCCAGCTTCACTATCGGCAACCATCTCGCCACGCGCTATCTCGCCGGCTATCTGGCGAGCTACCCCGAGGCGGATGTACAACTGGATATTGCCAATACGCCGGATGTAGTAGCGCGGGTGCTCAACTTCGACGTGGACATCGGCATGATCGAGGGCGAGGTGCATGACCGCGAACTTGAACTGATTCCCTGGCGTGACGATGAACTGATCGTGTTTTGCGCCGCCGATCACCCACTGGCGCGCAAGAAGACACTGACCAACAAGGATATCAGGGAGGCGCTGTGGATTCTGCGGGAACCGGATTCCGGTGCGCGACAAACCTTTGACCGAGCACTTGCCGGCCTACTGCCCGATATTAATGTCTATCTGGAGTTCAAGCACAACGAGGCGATCAAGAACGCCGTGGAGTCGGGCCTGGGAATCGGCTGCCTGTCACAAATAGTGTTACACAAGAATTTTGCCAATGGTGACCTCGTGCCCCTTACCCTGCCCCGGCGCAACATGCGTCGCACGTTTTACTTTGCGCTGCCGCGCAAGCGATTCCGTCTTGAATCTGTTGAATCATGGATGCGTATTTGCAGGGAGATGGACTGCTGAATGAGTTGAATAGTGAGTTGAAATACGCATACCTTATTTGATGGACGGTATACGATCGGGTATGGCTCGAGCGACCGCACCCGAAAGCGGACCCATCAAGGTAGAGGAATTTGGCGACTTGGAAGACTCATAACACCTCGAAACGGTCCTAACGTTTGAATTCAGCGGCTGCCGACGGCAGTCCGCTGGCATAATGGGTTAGGTCGGGTCAAGCAGCGCGCTCACTTTGCCTTGTAGATCGACTTTCCTTCCTTAATCGTCTCGACAACCTTGATGTCCTTGATCGTCATTGGGTCCACCTTGAGCGGGTGCTTGTCGAGAATGACCAGGTCAGCGAGCTTGCCTGGTTCCAGTGAACCTTTGTTGGCTTCTTCGCGGTAGATTCGTGCACCGTTAATGGTGATCGCCTGCAGGGCCTGCATCGGCGTTGCGCGCTCATCCGGACCGATGACCTCGCCACTGCGCGACACACGGTTCACAGCCGTCCACATCACCATCATGTGGTCGATGGGCGCAACAGCGTAATCGGTATGGTTGGCCGGCTGCAGCCCGGCCGCATAAGCCGACTTCATCGGGCTCAGAAAGTATGCCTGCTTCTTACCGCGGTTCAGGACATGGGTGTCACCGAAGAAAAACGCATGGTCCGTGAAGAGCGACGGTATAAAATTGTACTGTTTGAACTTGGTGAGCTGATCCGGACGAACGAACTGTGCATGGATGACCGTCGTACGGCGATCCTTGTCCAGACTACCGGCCGCCACCTCTTCATGCGCGGTCAGCAGAGAATCGATGGCAGCATCGCCATTGGCATGGAAGAGGAGCGGAAGATTGCTGTCGTAGCAAGTTTTTACCACCGCGGTGATCTCTGCCTGGGGCGCGTTGGGCTCGCCCTTCCAATCTTGCTGTCCGGCCGGGCCACCTGTCAGGTAGGGCGTGGTGAAAAAGGCTGTCTTGCCCTGGGGCGAGCCGTCACTGACGATTTTGCAACCCCCGAGTTTGAGGCGGTTGTGGTAGGTGCCAAAGCTTGTCGGCGGATACTTGGCCAGAATCTTGTCGAGGTCGGTCATGAAAGCGAAGGACACCACATCGATATAGAGTCCGCCGTTGCGCGCGATGCGCTTCAGCTGTTCAATCTGGTTGAGATGCGTGGCGCCTTCCTGGGCCGTGGTGACGCCGGCGGCAGCATAGAGCTGCTGTCCGGCCTTGGCGGCTTCCATTTCATTGCTTTCATCCGGGATCGGCAAATTGGCATACGCCTTCAGATAGCCGGTTTCCATGACCAATCCCTCCAGGTCCTGGGTGCCGGGCTTGCGTGCGATGACGCCCCCGGCCGGAGTGGGCATGCCATCTGTGTAGCCAAAGTTCTTGAAAGCCAGCGAATTGAGCACCGCACCGTGCGACGAAACATGGATAACGGCGACCGCATTTGCGGGAAATGCTTTGTCGAGTATGTCGCGCGTCAGCTCCTGTCCTTTGGGCATCTGGTTCTCGTCATAACCATAGCCGACGATCAGCTCGCCGGGCTTAACGCCCTTCTGCGTGGTGAACGCTTGTAGCACGGCGACGATTTCGCCGGCATTGCTCGCCGTACCGACGGGTGGCGCCGAAACATTGGCACGTCCGGCGGCCGCCAGAGCATCCATGAAATGGCTGTGGCCGTCGACGAAACCGGGGACCAGGGTTTTCCCGCCGAGATCAATGACGGCAGTCTCCGCGCCTTTATAGGATTTCTCAATGTCAGCCCGCGTGCCGAGTGCCAGGATCTTGCCATCCTTCACGGCGAGCGCCTCCACTGTTGGCTGGGAGTCGTTGATGGTGACGATGTCTCCGCCCGTGTAAATTGTGTCCGCGGACTGGACCGGTTTGGCTGCGCTACACACCGTGGCAAATGCCACACTTGCAACGACAGCTATGGTTACGATTGGCTTGAGGATCATGTCTATATCCCTGTCTACACTTTATGGGTAATTCGGTGGCCTAACATGTAAAAAACCGGCGGCGAAGCCGTCCGGTTGCTTTACTTGTTAGGTGCGGGCGCGCCACGGAGAAGGCCTTCTGTGCTTAAATCTTCGTCCAAGTCTGGCCAATGGATTCCGAAACCTCCGCCACAAATCTCCCATTTAGCGAGTTCTGCGGGCGTAGCTCCAGATAATCGAGGGAACCATTCAATAGGTACTGAAATCTGGCGCCCGTCTTTAAGTCCCACAATAAGTGAATCGTCGGAAAACGCGACGGAATTCACTCTTTCATCAGCGTTAAGCGCCAAAGTACCCATGCCAGGCCTCCTCTAGGGAAGATTGATTGATTTGTATGATAACTCGAATTCGGCGAAGTTCGCGCGCAGAAAATCCGATGTTTCTCGCAAGGGCGACGGGACTGAGCCAGAACTTAGCTGAGCAGTCATCGCGATCAACATGAACATGGGGAAGCTCACCGAGTTCATGGCTGTACCAAAATATGCGGTATGGACCTTCACGTAAAACTGTTGGCACTGAACCTCCCCTCGCACCTAACGTCGCCATTTGCGGCAACTGCAAGCTGTCCGCAACATGGCCTTGTTAACCCCCGAAGCCTTCGCGAATGACCTCTGGGTGCCTGAAGGCAATTTGAATTAAAGCTTTAGCCGCACCTGACGGTTCCCGGCGACCCTGTTCCCATTCTTGCAACGTGCGAGGAGAAATTTGCAATGCCTGGGCGAATTCCACTTGTGATAGGCCAGACTTAATGCGGGCAGCAGCAACTTCATTCGCGGCAATTTGGGTGGCACGCGCAACTTTACCTGCTTTCATTTCACGCACGGACTTGAGAAGTTTATTGCCGAGTTCCTCGCTGTCGGTGCTTTTGGATTTCTTACTCATGTTCAATAGCCTCACGGATCGATTTGAGAATATGGGCAGGTATATTGCCCGTAACACTTTTGGTGTAAATGACCAAAAGCCATATTTCTCCAATTGCCAGCCGATTGTAATAAATGATGCGAGCGCCGCCGCGCTTGCCTCTACCTGCAATTGACCAACGAACCTTTCGACAAACTCCACTACCGGGAATGACGTCACCAACTTCAGGATTAGCTGCGAGCCAGGCACAAAATGCGCCGCGCTCCTGCTCCGACCAAATTCTCCGGGCATCTTCCTGAAAGGTTGGAGTTTCTATCCATCAACTTGGCTCATTGCATATGCTATGTCTAAGCCGTCAAGGTAGCCTTTGAGTTTACTCAAAGCACAAGCCGACTTTACCACCAGTCCAGAGCGTGACCCGATGTTGAGTGCTTCATGACCAAGGGAAACCATGCGCTCAAAGGCTTTTGGATCGTCGGGTGTGTACATGCCATCTGCGCCTTTACTGAAAACAATACCGTTTCTCGTTAATAGACGTTCAAACCGCACTAGCACTAAAGGATCGTTACTAGGTAAATAGGCTTCATTCGTTTTGGAACATGCTGCTGTCACAAGCGCTGTCAGCAATAGAAATAACATCGACTTGCTCATAAATTTAACGTTGCCCGCAGCGGCGAGCGTAGCGAGTCCAGCAGCCGAAGGCTGCGAGCTGCCGGGCCTGGTTAGGCCTTGAGTAATAAAGCGACATAAATAACCAATGCAATAAAACTAAGAATACTACGGACGGCGTGAAGATT
>JANPDE010000288.1:0-1914 GCA_031431315.1 Haliea sp. | reverse complement strand
CATGCCGCCGAGCAGTCCCTTGTCCGGCCGGCGCCGCAACAGCACAGCACCATCAACGCGCTCGATCCAGTATACGTAGCCCTTGCGTGTGGGCACCGGTTTCTTTGGCTGGCGGCGCGGCAGCGTTGCGGCGAGACCGCGCCTGAAACCAGCGCAGTTTTCTACCCACGGGCACACGGCGCAGTTGGGTGATTTTGGCGTGCAGATGGTGGCCCCCAGATCCATCAGGGCCTGGGCGAAGTCGCCAGCCCGGCGCTCCGGCACCAGTGCGGCAGCGCGCTCTCTGATCTCCGGCCTTGACCGGGGCAGTGGTGTTGTGATGGCAAAGTAGCGCGACATCACCCGCTCGACATTGCCATCGACCGCCGCATAGGGTTGGTCGAAGGCAATGGCGGCAAGGGCTGCTGCCGTGTAGGGACCAATGCCCGGCAACTCCAAAAGGGCCGTAATATCTGCCGGAAACCGGCCGCCATGATCGCGGACGATGGCTTTGGCACAGGCATGAAGATTGCGCGCCCTGGCGTAGTAGCCAAGTCCGGTCCACAGGTGCAATACCTCATCCTCCGGCGCAGCGGCCAGTGCCTGCACATGCGGGAAGACCGCTATAAAGCGCTCGAAATACGGAATGACGGTTCTTACCTGGGTCTGCTGCAACATGATTTCCGATACCCAGACGCGATAGGGACTGGTATCGCGCTGCCATGGCAGGTCCTTGCGACCGTGCTGGTCAAACCAGTCGAGAACGCGTTGGTGGAAGATGGGCATGGAACGTACATTTCGGCGCGGATTACAGCGCCACAGGGTAATGCCTCACCTGCCATAGTGCCAGTGAATTAGCCGCTGCCTTCCCTTATAATACCGGGCTTTTCGGGGGGCCTGCTCCCCGCATCTGTCCCGCTGGAGAACCCCATGGCTAAGCGCAAGGCCACGATTACGCGAAACACGCTGGAGACGCAGATCACTGTCTCGGTGAATCTCGATGGCACCGGCAAATCTGCATTTGATACCGGCCTCCCCTTTTTGGAACACATGCTGGACCAGGTCGCACGCCACGGCATGATCGATCTCGACATCAACGCCCAGGGCGATTTACACATCGATGCGCACCACACTGTTGAGGATATCAGCATCACCCTGGGCCAGGCGGTGGTCGAGGCGCTGGGTGACAAAAAAGGCATCACGCGCTATGGGCATGCCTACGTGCCGCTGGATGAGGCGCTGTCGCGTGTGGTGATCGACTTCTCCGGACGTCCCGGACTCGAATATCACGTTCCCTTCACCCGCTCCGCGGTCGGCGGTTTCGACGTGGACCTGTTCCTGGAGTTTTTCCAGGGCTTCGTCAATCACGCCCACGTCACCCTGCACATCGACAACCTGCGCGGCGACAACAGCCATCACCAGGTGGAGACGGTATTCAAAGCGTTTGGTCGCGCCGTGCGCATGGCCATCACACCCGATCCGCGCATGGCGGGCGTCACGCCTTCCACCAAGGGCGTGTTGTAAACGGGTGCCCCGGAGGGAATCCCGGTTTGAGTGCCCGGTTATGAGCACCCGATTATGAATATTAGTGTCGCCGTTATCGATTACGGTATGGGTAACCTGCATTCCGTCGCCAGCGCACTGCAGCACGTCGGTGCGGACAAAGTGGTGGTCACCCATGACCCCGACCTCATTCGCCAGGCGGATCGCGTGGTGTTTCCCGGTGTGGGCGCAATTCGAGACTGCATGGCGGAGATACGCCGTCTCAAATGCGATGAACTGCTGACGCACGCGCTGACCGAGCAGCAGGTCCCGGTGCTGGCGATCTGTGTTGGCCTGCAGGCGCTGATGACGCGCTCGGAAGAAAACGATGGTGTGGATTGCCTGAATATAATTCCGGGCGAAGTGCGCTACTTCGGAAATCCGCTGAAGGGT
>JANPDE010000287.1:0-4682 GCA_031431315.1 Haliea sp. | reverse complement strand
TCAATTTTCCAGCGCCGGCATTACGCTGCGTGGCATTGGTAACCTCGCCATTGGTTCGGCGGCCAGCAGCGGGACAGGCAACCTCTTCAATGGCGTCTATCTGAGTAACGGCAGAATCTTCGAAATGGAGTTCTACGACGCCGAGCGTATCGAGGTCCTGCGTGGCCCACAGGGCACACTGTACGGCCGCAATACAACGGCGGGTGTTATCAACTTCATCACCCGCAAGCCTGAGGATGAGTTCGGCGGCAACGTGGTTGTGGAAGCTGGTAACTATGACTATGGCAAGGTAAAGGGTGCGCTCAACATTCCCCTGTCTGATACAGTAGCCCAGCGTTTTGCGGTGTTCTACACCGAGCGTAATGGCTATGTAGACAATCGTTACAACGGCGATGCTATTGATGGTCGGGATATGTATTCAGCGCGCTCCACCACGCGCTGGGCCAATGACAGTACTGATGCGACACTCACAGTAAACTACTTCAAGGAAGATGATGACCGCATGCGGGCCAGTGACCAGCGCTGTCTGCGCGATGCCGAGGGCATCATCGGATGTCTGCCGACCGCTCTGGCAAATGATACCACCAACGCCGCAGCCACCGCCTCCGGGTTCCTCATTCAAACGATCGTAGCACCGATAACCGGGCTCACCTTTCCTGCAGATGACTTCATAAATTCGCCCCAGTCCAGTGATCCACGCGAGCAATGGATGGACTTTACGCCGCAGTACAAAGTGGAGGATACGATCATCGCGTTTGAGGTCAATCATGATTTCGGCGATCTGACGCTGACGTCGCTGAGTGGGTATCACACATCCGAAGTGGATGCGATGAATGATTATGACTTCAATGTGGCCTCCGAGTTGTGGCCTGTGGAGGTGACTATGCAGCGCGGCCCTGCCGGTCCTATCACCGTCGATCGCCTGTACAACGTGGACCGATCGACCACGGAGCCAGAGCAGTTCAGTGAAGAGTTACGCCTGGCATCCGATTATGACGGCGACTGGAACTTTATGCTGGGGGGCTTCTACCTCACCTACGAAAGTAATGATGACTACTACATCTATTCAGCTTCCATCGAACTCACAGGTGAGGTGCTTGGCATCCCTGCATCGCAACGTGTGTACCATAATCAAACCCGTCCTTATGAACTCGATACCTATGCGGGCTTCGGCGAACTCTATTGGCAGGCCAGAGAGGATATTGCTGTCACGTTTGGGCTGCGTTACACGCGGGAGGAAAAGAAGTCGAGTCAACGCACAGTGTATCTCGGTTTCCTGAGTGACCCTGCTTCAGAGAATAACGGATACGGCGATTTTGAGGGAAAGTGGGACGAACCCACCGGAAAAATCAACGTTAGCTGGGATGCCGCGGATAACATCATGCCGTATGTGACATTATCCAGAAGTTACAAGGGCGGCGGTTTCAATCCGATTGCCGCCGAGTCGCCATTACTCGACCCTGCTCAAGGTGGGAGTCCGGAATTTGCGGAGTTCGAACCGGAATATATCAACGCCATCGAACTGGGACTGAAGAGCCGCTTTTTTTCTGACACGCTACAGGCCAACGTAACCTACTTCTACTATGACTATGAGGGATTGCAGATTGGCAAGATCACCAATCAGACTGCGGTCAACGAAAACTACGATGCGGCCATTCAGGGGTTTGAGGGTGAGTTTATCTGGCTGCCCGATGATCGCTGGCGCGTCACCACCAACGTGGCGTTGCTAGACGCCGTAATAGACGGTGGAGCAAGTGTCGACCCGGCCAACATCAACCAGCTGGGCACCACCGAAAACATCGTAAAAGGACCGATTTCCAATGTCTATGCAGGGCCAGGATGTCCGAGTGGAACCCCAACCTGTGAGGGCCTGCCCGTCGAACTTGACGGCAATACGCTTCCGAATGCGCCAGAGTTCTCGGTCAATTTTGGAGTAGGCTACACGTGGCCATTGAACAACGGCATGGCATTGGTGGCGGCTACGAATTACTACCGGCAGGACGAATTTTATACGCGCGTCTTTAACGCTCCCAACGACAAGGTGGACAAGTGGGAGGTCTGGAATGCAACCTTCACCCTCTACAGCGCGGATAAAACCTGGTTTGCCGAAGTGTGGGGTCGCAACCTCAATAATGACGACTACGTCACTGGGCAGGCGCTGGGCGACCAGAACGTGGGGCTCGCGACCAACGAGTTTCTATTAGAACCACGGACTTATGGCTTGAGTCTCGGCTATAACTTTTAAATGTTCCGCATCTTCTTTCCGCCAGCGGGCTTAGCGTCCGCTGATAAAAAACTGCTGCTACTGCTGGCAGCGGCTTTTTTTCTTGCCCAATACGATATGTCAGTGCTCAGCCTCGCCCTGCCCGACATGCAGGCAAGCTTCAATATAGCTGAACAGGATCTGGGCAAGGTGATCGCCGCGGCCAGATTGGGCGCCCTTCCAGCGGTCTTGTTGGCGTTGTTGTCAGACCGTATTGGCCGACGACGACTGCTAATGGTGACCTTGCTGGGGCTGTCTATTGCCACCGGGGCTACGGGTTTTGCCCGGACGGCCGAGGAATTTATCGCCATCCAGTTCTGCGCGCGTATGTTTGCCACCGCAGAGGAAATTATTGCGCTGATCTATGTGCTGGAAATGTTGCCGGCCCTGCATCGCGGGTGGGGTGTAGGCTTTTTGGCGGCGATGGGTGGCTTGGGCTCGGGGGCGGCCTCCGTCCTCTACGCCCTTGTGGGTTACTTACCGGGCGGCTGGCGGGCACTCTATGTTATTGCGGGTCTTTCCATTCTCTATATTGTCTGGCTGCGTCGCCTGTTACCTGAATCGATACTCTTTGAACGCTTCGTTCAGCGCGATGCGAAGCACCACTTCTGGCAACCAGTTCTCGAAATATTGCGCTATCACAGGCGCTCTATGGTGGCGATAGCCCTGATCGTCGCCACCTTTATGTTTCAATTGTCCGCCACCATCAATTTTATGTCGAAATACCTCCAGGAGACGCACCACTACACACCACAGGAAGTCAGCCTTTTGTTCATAGTGGCTGGCTCCATAGCACTTCTCGGCACGACAACGGCAGGGCGCTTTTCAGACTACATTGGACGTCGACCCACACTGATTGCAGGGCTACTAGTGAATTGTGCGGCGACTGTAGCGTTTTACAATACCAGTGGATGGCTACTACCGTTTACGTGGATTGCGTCGCTGTTCAGTTTTTTTGCTATTGAAGTCATGATCAATGCGATTGGGGGTGAGTTATTTCCAACCAGCTGTCGTTCGACCGCCTCTACCCTGCGTGCCGTTTGCTCCATGTTTGCCGCAGTGGCTGGACTTGCAATAGAGGGAATCCTGTTCAATACGCTAGGCAGCCATGCCGCGGCGCTTTCAGTAATGTGCCTGAGTACACTGCTGGCGATTCCCGTGGTTATACTGATGCTACGGGAGACATCGCATACCGAGCTGAGCTAGTATTGATCTACACGTTACCTGTGCATGGCGCGCTTGGAAAGGAAATTACGGCGCGGGCGTTTTGCACAATCCCACGGTTGCCTTCATATCTTGAATTAGCGCCAGCCCTTCCGCCTCTGGCACGAGTATGGATTGTTCGCTCTCGTCGCAAACGAACAGTAATCCTGGACGGCTGATGTCGGCGAATATCTGATCAAGATGACTATATTGTACCCAGTGACCTGCGTCGGGATAGAGGCGGATGGTCGTAGCACTGGTGTTGACCAAACTGGCCATCCACGCATCAATATTGGATAAAGGAGCGCTGTCGTCTGCATCACCATGATAGATGAACAATGGTGTGGTTATTCCAGCCAGATCGGGGAGGGGGTTGTCGCAGTACCGTAGCGCTTCTGCCGCGAGAGCGGTCAATGACTGTTCGGAGTCCCGTCTAAAGAAGGTGTATTCCCAGTCGATCGCCGCCGCGTCCTCAAAGCCGGTGATAAGCAGAACAGGGTGCCCGCCGGGATTGCCCTCGTCGATATAGTGCAGGGTTTCCCCTTCGTCCGTCTCGACGGACTTTATCTCTATGGCGCTATCCACGGGTTGGAAACGTTGCTGGAACTCGGCAGTCCCTGTATCAGTCTTTTGTTGCTCATTATTGTCAGCGCAGCCAAAGAGCCAGAGCGCACAGAGCGCACTCCAGATACTGGCGGCCGCAAGTCTTCTCGTTTTTGTCAATTGTCAGGTCCTTCTCGATGATGGTTCATGGAAACTGACGCCGTCAAGAATTCTGCGTGGAACACTATCACGAGTACGACGATTACCAGAAATGGACCGATCGGAACATTCCAGTGTTCGTGTGTGAACCTCGTTAGGCTGTACCGGCCTTCTCCCCACCGGAGACGCTCAAACAACCCGACGCAAACAACGAACCCGGCGCCGGATGGGCTCCTGATATCGGGACGTGTCGATCAGTCGAGCGGTTTGCTCGGATCCATTGGTTTCACGCCGCCGCAATCGCTCGACAGCCACTTGTATTGGGCACTCGAGCTGATCGACTGCTTCCGGCCACCAAAATTCATGACTGAAGTCGATGTCATCGATATCGATTCCGGGCTAAGCACCTCCATTTTAGTATCACCTTCGATGGCGAAAGCGCCGGTGCATACTGTGTGCGAAACCAAAAATATTGAATTTTTTTCCTTGATCTCGATTGTGCATTTGACGCCTT
>JANPDE010000286.1:0-6152 GCA_031431315.1 Haliea sp. | reverse complement strand
GATACGACTTCGCCAGAGTGGACACCTGCGCCCGACGCGCGGGCGACGGCTACGTCCTGTACGGGAAGAAATTGGCGGTGCTGAACGCGCAGTGCGCGCAGCAGCTGCTCGTCTCAGCGCGCAGCGACGGCGGGTCCCTCGGTGAGCGTGCAGACATTACTGTGTTTATTGTCGATACGGATGCGCCGGGAGTCAGTCGTGACGTGTTTGTCGCCGTGGATGGGAGCCGCGGCGCGCATATTCAACTGGACAATGTATTACTGGGCGACGAGCACGTGTTGGGTGGTGTGGAGCAGGGCCTGCCGCTGATCGAGGCCGCAATCGACACCGCCATTGTGGCTCTCGCCGCCGAGGCACTGGGCGCGATGCAAACGCTGCTGACTGCCACCGTGGAGTACACGAAAACGCGCGAGCAGTTCGGCCAGCCGATCGGCAAGTTCCAGGCGCTGCAGCACCGTATGGCGGATATGTATATGAAAATAGAGGAGACCCGCTCGCTGTTGCTTAACGCGGCAATCCTGCTGGACGAAGGCAGTGGCGAGTCGGCAGCGGCCTGTGCAGCACTCAAGGTGAAAGTGGCGGAGGCGGGCAGGTTTGTGGCGCAGCAAGCGGTGCAGTTGCACGGCGGTATCGGTATGACTGACGAGCTTTGCGTCAGCCATCATTACAAACGACTGATGGTGCTGGCGAAGCTGTACGGGGATGAGGCCTGGTACCTGCAGAGGTTTGCGGATCTGGTGGCGTTGCGCGCCGCCTGACTGTTTCCGGTCACCGACCGGGCGCCCCGCAGATTCAGGCGGTCTTTTTGCCGTTAGAGTGTCGGCCTATCGCGGTGCTTTCGCCCTCCTGGAAAATCTCTTCAAGGCGATCAGCAAGATAGCTTAACAGGAGTTTCACGCGCGTGGCCCGATTGGTCATCAGCTGCCCTGTGGCCATTCCCTCCATCAGGAACTTGGTCACGTCCATGGCGAGCAGAAAGCGATCGCCACGGTCGTTCCACTCCTCAAATAGCTCCGCGTTGGAGTCGCGGACATGCTTCTCGAAAACCTGCTGCGAGTTTTCCAGTATGGATTTGAGCTCCGGGTCAGTGCGGCTGGCCACGCACAATTCGTGGTACACCACGAACAGGTCCCCGGTGAGGTGTTCCCAGTAGGCGTCGACGCCCGCGCGGCGTCGTTTCTTGCCCCTCAACGCGGTGGGAATACTGCTGACGCGCGCCGTGTAATCTTCCAGTAATTTGTCGTGCAAGTATTCGACGGCAGCCTGTATGAGTTCCGTTTTGGAGGGAAAGTGGTGCAACATGGCGCCGCGCGAGACCCCCGCCGAGTTAGCCACCTTGGCGGTGGTGACATTGGTGTAGCCCTGTTCTACAAAGCAGTCGATTGCCGCATCCAGGATGCGATCGCGGGTCATGGCGCTCTTTTGCGCCTGCCAGCTGATGTCCTCGCCGGATTGCCCCGCGACTTTGGTTTTGGCCGCAATTGCGGTTTTAGTGGACATCCTGTCTTCAGGCCTCGCTAGATTATTAAAAAACAAACACGGCTGATTAAATCAGGTCAGCTTGGGCGGCGATTATAGACGATATCACCGCGCCCCGTAGCACTTTTTTACCGGTAGTTTGCTCCGCCGTCAGCGCCCGGACGAGTCGTTCACTCCGCCCATACAAAGGTATTTGATCTCCAGATAGTCATCGATGCCGTATTTAGAACCCTCGCGGCCGATGCCGGATTCCTTCACCCCGCCGAAGGGGGCGACCTCGGTAGAAATAATACCTTCATTGATACCGACGATGCCGTAATCCAGTCCCTCGGCGACCCGCCAGATGCGCCCGATGTCGCGGGAATAGAAATAGGCGGAGAGCCCGAAAGGAGTGTCGTTGCCGATGCGGATAGCGTCCGCTTCCGTTTTGAATTTGAACAAAGGTGCAACAGGGCCAAAGATTTCCTCGTTGTAGACTTCCATGCTGTTGTCGCAATCGACCAGCACAGTGGGTTCATAGAAATTCCGCCCGTGCGCTGTGCTGGCCTTGCCTCCAACCAGCACCTTCGCACCGCTGGATGTCGCCTGCTTCACTATGGATGTGACCTTGTCGAGGGCAGCGTCGTTGATCAGCGGGCCGATGGTGACGCCCTCGTCCGCGCCGTTGCCCATCCTGAGCGCTTTCACCGCCGCGACCAGCTTTTCCGTAAACGCGTCAAATACCGATTCCTGCACCAGGATGCGATTGGCGCAGACGCAGGTCTGGCCTGCATTGCGGTATTTGGACGCCATGGCGCCGACCACGGCGGCATCGAGATCGGCATCGTCAAACACGATAAACGGCGCGTTGCCTCCCAGTTCCATAGAGGTTTTCTTGACCGTGGCTGCACATTGCGCCATCAGTACCTTGCCGATTTCGGTGGAGCCGGTGAAGGTGAGCTTACGCACGATGGGATTTCCGGTCATTTCGCCGCCGATGTCCCTGGCCTTGTTACCCGCGACCACGCTGAACGCGCCGGCGGGAATACCTGCCCTTTCACCGAGGGCAGCCAGCGCCAGGGCGCACAGGGGTGTCTCGGTGGCGGGCTTCAACACGACGGTGCAGCCTGCGGCGAGCGCCGGAGCCACTTTGCGGGTGATCATCGCAATGGGGAAGTTCCAGGGCGTGATTGCCGCCACCACCCCCACCGGCTGCTTCAGTGTGACGATGCGCTGGTTGGGGTTATTGGCGCTGATCGTGTCGCCGTAGATGCGGCGGCCCTCTTCGGCGAACCATTCCACAAAGGCCGCCCCGTACGCCACCTCTCCGCGCGATTCCGCCAGGGGTTTGCCCTGTTCCGCCGTCATCAGGCGGGCGAGGTCTTCCTGGTTAGCCATGATCAGTGCGAACCAGCGCTTCAGGATCGCCGAGCGCTCCTTGGCCACGACTTGGCGCCAGCTGGCGAATGCCCTGTCCGCAGCTTCGATCGCGCGCCGTGTTTCCGCAGCTCCGGCATTGGGTATGGCAATGATTTCCTCGTGGGTGGCCGGATTGAGCACGCCCATGGTGGCACCGCTGTCGGCATCGACCCATTTGCCGTCGATGTAGAGTTGTGACCTCAGCAGGGAGGGATCGTTTAGTTTTAGCATGGTAGTTCAATTCTCTTGGGTAAGTGACAGCGCAGTCTACTGGTCGGCAAGGCGCGCGACAACCGGGGCATAGGTGCTTCGCGGTGGATACTGCGCTTGCTGTTGGTACTGTGATAATCGAGCGTATAAGATAGAGCGACGTCGTCTGCCGCATGGTAGTAGTTATCATGGCCATTGATTTTACCTTCAGTCCTGCAGTGGAAGAGGCCCGCAGTGGTATCCGGGCGTTCCTGCATGACACGGTAAAGACGCGCTATGCCCAGCTGAGCGCGAACAAGGCCGCGACGCGGGATGACTGGTCCACCCTGATCAAGGCGCTGCGCCAGGAAGCCAGGGCACGGGGCTTCTGGCTGCCCCATATGCCCCAGTCCGTGGGGGGTATGGGACTGGGAGTGACCGCATTGGCCGCAGTCTCCGCCGAAGCGGCCAAAGTGCCTTACGGTTCGTACATTCTCAATGCCAACGCACCGGATGAAGGGAACATGCATACCCTGCATCACTTTGCCACCGAGTACCAGCGTGAGCACTACCTGAACCCACTGCTTGCGGGAGAGATTCGCTCCTGTTTTTCCATGACCGAACCAGAGGTGGCCGGCTCTGACCCCACGCTCATTCAAACCACGGCCGTGGAAGACGGCGATGCGTGGGTGATCAACGGACATAAGTGGTTCACGTCAGGTGCCCGCGGTGCCAGTTTCGCTATCGTGATAGCCCGCACCGATCCTCATGCTTCGATTCCGCAGGCGCGCAACACTGCATTTATAGTCGACTGCGACTCGCCCGGTTTCGAGATTGTGCGCGACATCGAGACCATGGCCGGCAGCCACAACCACTGCGAGATCCTGTATAAAGATGTGCGCGTGCCAAAGGCCAACCTGCTCGGTGAGCGCGGCGGTGGCCACAAGCTGGGACAGGTGCGACTGGGCCCGGCCCGGCTGGCGCATTGCATGCGCTGGCTGGGTGAAATCGAGATGGCTCTGGAAATGCTGATAGATCGCGCCAGCAAGCGCTTTGCCCACGGTTCACTGCTCAGTGCCAAGCAGAGTATCCAGTGGATGATGGCGGACAGCGCCATGGAACTTTATGCTTCCAAGCTGATGGTGTTGCACGCTGCCTACAAGATCGAAAATGGCATGGACTTCAAGCAGGAGGTTTCTATGGCCAAACACCATGTGGCCAACACCCTGTGGCGCGTCTGCGACCGTGCGGTGCAAGTCCACGGCGCCCTGGGTTATTCCAGGGACTCGCCGTTATCAGGCATGTTGCAACAGGCGCGATGGGCGCGCCTGGCCGACGGTGCGGATGAAGTACACCAGATGCGTATCGCCGAATTGCTGATGCGCGCCTATGAGGAGAGCGGTTCCATCAATGGTGCGGTTGGGGGCCTGCCGTTGTAAAGTAAACCCACCGATTACCCACACCTGACTACTACCTAACCAAAGAGGTCAACACATGAACAAGGACAATGTCGCTTACCAGATGTCACTGCGGTCACGGGAGTGCCTAAAAACCAAGGACAAGGCGCGCTGGCTCGCCATGTGGGCAGAGGACGGCATCATCGAGGACCCGATCGGTCCCACCGCGCTCGACCCGGATGGCAAGGGACATTCCACACCGGCGGCACGCGAGGCTTTCTACGATCGCAATATTGCCAACTCGGATATCGAGTACATCATCCACCAGACGTACACCTCCCACCTGGAGTGCGCCAACATCGTCACCCTGAATGTGGCGATGAACGTCAACGGCAAGACCTACTCGCAGCAGGTCAACGGCGTGTTCACCTACAGTTGTAACGAACAGGGCAAATTAACCGCCCTGCGCGGCTACTGGGAGTTCGAGGAAAGCATGGCGAGCTTCAAGGAAGTGGCTGCGGCCTGATCAAAGCGCGAAACGCCGCAGTGCAGCAGGACGTGCAGATCAGGAATGCCCTGATCGACAAGTACAATAATTATGCCCAGGGCCTGGACAGCAAGGACTGGCCGCTGGTGCGCGCCTGTTTTGCCGATGAGGTGCTGATTGATTACGGCAGTATGAGTGACCCAACCAGCGACCCCGCCATACCATCACCAACCACCGGGTTGCCATTTCGGGTACGCAAGTCAGTTGCCGCGCGTATCTCATCGCCGACCATGCCATATTCGCCGATGCAGAGCGGACCCTCATCGGGCCTCAGGATGTCGTGACTCTGGTGGGCGAATATACGAATCACTTTGCGCAGACCGGCGGCGAGTGGAAAATCTGCAAATCCGAGCTCGCGATCAACTGATCCTCGGGGAATATGGCGCTGTTAACAGTGGCAACCGAGCGGGTGATCGCGCAACAGTCCGGTGGCCGTTTTTCATGAGCAATTGTCTCGTGTCATCGGTCGCCGGTCATGCAAGTGATTGAAAATCAGGACCAACTTTCCGCCGATAATTGGTGCAATAGCCTACTTTGTCTCCTGCGCTCACAGACATAGTCAGCTAGCGCAAGTGAAACAGGTCATGATGTAAACCCAAGGTGTTTGATATATAAACGGATTATTACGGAAGGGATAGCCGCTATGTCATTTCAAACCATCATGTCTGTTTCTGACTTTGTCTCTATAAGTAGCTGTTAGGTGTCTCGTATGACATATGTATCTCCTCCAATCAAAGGACTCCAATGCGATGTGTGTGGTAGGCAGTTTTCTGTTTGGAACGCAAAAAAAACAAGCTGGTGGAGAACTGATGCGTTATTTGAATGCCCTAGATGTTTTTCTCAACTAGAGTATCCGAAGCCATTTAGGTTTCCCGGATTTGCGGGTAGATTAGTCGGGTTTACGGCCATTTTTGTAATGATAGTCCAAGTGGGAGAGGGGCTGCCCGATAGTTACAAGTGGCTTCCAGTAATTCTGTTATTTGTAATATTGTTCGCCTTTCTCAAAAGCCTAAAACTAAAAGATCAGCATATAGTTATGGTTAAGCAGCAACGAGTAAGAACACCTAAGGAACCTCTGATTAATTCGCAGAGTATGTCAAAATGAGGACAGTGTCATCGGGGACTTGGATCATGCGACAGCA
>JANPDE010000285.1:0-12834 GCA_031431315.1 Haliea sp. | reverse complement strand
GCCGCCGCCAATCTGCAGTGGCGCGTCGATGCGATGCTGAACTACCGCGACGAACAGTACATGCAACGCGGTGAACGCAGCCCGGATGGTCCCCTGACTCTGTTTGACCTGCGCATTGCACTGGCATCCAACGATGACAACTGGGAGGTGGCGCTGCTGGGCCGCAACCTGTTGGATCAAACGACTTCATTCGGCTTCGACTTTCCGATCTTCGGCGGGCGCACGATACCGGAAGGCGAGGCCACCATCGGTAGCCTGAACCGTCCGCGCACCATCGCCTTGCAAGTGCGTTATACCTTTTGAATCTACACGAAAGCGAGATACCGGCCATGATGAATTTTGATATCCCTGCGCACCTGGCAACATATCTGCAGGAACTCGATGCGTTTATCGAGACACACATCCTGCCGCTGCAAATGCAGGATAATAACAACCGCTTCTTCGATTACCGCCGCGAAGACGCGCGCACCGACTGGGAGCGCGATGGACTGCCCAACGAAGCGTGGGAAGAGTTGCTGCTGGAAGCCAAACGCCGTGCCGATGCCGCTGGCCACTTCCGCTTTGCCTCGCCGAAAGAATACGGCGGCAGGGACGGCAGCAACCTGGAGATGGCGATCATCCGCGAACACCTTGCAGCGAAGGGTCTAGGCCTGCACAACGACCTGCAGAACGAACACTCCATCGTCGGCAACAATGTCGGCCTGTTGCTCATGCTGCACTACGGCACCGAGCAGCAGAAAGCCGAGTGGATTGACGACCTGTCGGAATGTCGCCGGTATTTTACGGTGGGCATTACCGAGACCGCTCATGGTTCCGATGCGACGCATATGGAAACCCGTGCCACGCGCAGCGGCGACACCTGGACCATCAACGGCGAGAAGTCCTGGAACACCGGCATCCACCGCGCCAGCCACATCCTGGTGATTGCACGTACTGACGGCAAGGCGGGCGACGCCGGTGGCCTCACCGCCTTTCTCGTGCCGACAAATACGCCAGGATTCAAACTCGAGGAAATGTTGTGGACCTTTAACATGCCCACCGATCACGGCCGGGTGTCGTTCACGGCGATGCAGGTGCCCGACAGTTGCATCCTGGGCGGCGAGGGCAAAGCGCTGCAAGTGGTACAACATTTTTTCAACGAGAACCGCATACGCCAAGCGGCCTCCTCGCTGGGTGCGGCGCAGTACTGCATCAATGAATCGGTTAAGTACGCGTTGCAGCGCGCACCGTTCGGCAAGCCACTGTCCAGTAATCAGGGCATCCAGTTTCCGCTGGTGGAATTGCAGACACAGGCAGAAATGTTGCGCGCCCTGATCCACAAGACGGCCTGGCAGATGGATAACTACGGCGCATTTTCAGTGTCCGACAAAATCTCCATGTGCAATTTCGTCGCCAACCGGTTGTGCTGCGATGCCGCCGACCAGGCCATGCAGGTGCACGGCGGCCTGGGCTATTCGCGGCACGCCCCGTTCGAACATATCTACCGCCACCACCGCCGCTACCGCATTACCGAGGGCACCGAGGAGATACAGAAGCGGCGCATAGCCGGTTATATGTTTGGCTTTATGGACAGGAAAGCGCCCAAGGGTGTCAGCATGTAGGCGGCGTGTCTCGGAGAGGGCATACGTTGACGAACTTGCATTGCAGCACTATCATGGCGTACGTTTTTATGTACATGTACGGAATAGATATATGGAAAGTATAAGCTATACCTCGGCCAGAAGTAACCTGGCGAAAACCATGGCACAGGTTTGCAACGACCACGCACCCGTCGCGATTACCCGTAAAGGCGAGGGCGCCGTGGTGATGATGTCGATGGAAGACTACCTGTCGCTTGAAGAAACAGCTTATCTGCTGCGGGGCCCAAAAAATATGCGCCGCCTGTTGGAGGCTGTCGTGGAGCTTCAGGAAGGTAGAGGAGCAGAGCGAGAACTCTCTGAGTGACGCTTATTTTTGCGGAAAATGCCTGGAACGACTATCTGTATTGGCAAAAGACCGACAAGAAAATTCTAAACCGCATCAATCTACTGGTAAAAGACATTACGCGCGCGGCGTTCGAAGGAATAGGGAAGCCAGAGCCACTTAAACATGCACTTTCAGGGTACTGGTCACGGCGCATCAACGACGAACACAGAATCGTGTATCGAGTCGCTGAAGGAGCAGTACTCATTGCACAGTTGCGGTATCACTACTGATTCGCCAAACAATGCATGTTTTGGGGAGCATCAGACGCCTTTTACCTGCGGCAAGATCGTGTGAACATAGACAGCACCAACTAATCAGTTTGTCCAATTCTCAATTCGTATTCCCGGCACTCGTGTAAATTCCCGCTCGTTGTTGGTGACGACAACAAGGCCGAGACCCCTGGCGTGGCCCGCGATCATCTGGTCGTAGGGGCCGATGGGCGTGCCGTGCTTCTGTAATTCAGCGCGCAACTGCCCCGTATGCTCGGCGGCTCTGCGGTCGTAATCCATCACCACCAGGCGCGCCAGAAAGCTCTCGACAACCGCAAGGTTGTTACCGGGGGCTGAGGATTTCTCGGCGCCGTAGATCAACGTCCAAAGCGCGCGTCTTCCAAACAGGAGACGCCTGCACCCGCGTTGAAGCCAGACCGCATGCGGCCGCAACGCAGGCCAACCCGTTTGCAATCATTGCGCATCCTTGTCGAACGTCTCCCGGTAACCGTTGCACGGGTCCGTTTGCTTTGTGCAAAAGCAGCTAATATGGTTCCTGGACTTCGGGCGAAATAAGCGACCGAACCGCTACTTCAACACTAAATAGGGCGGGCACCATAGGGGCAAACAATGCGTCATCAACGTGGATCTCGCGGAGGTATGGGGCGGTTCGGGCCGCAAGAAATTTCTTCCCAGCCCAGGGAGGTGCAGCGCGTATGACGCGGGCCGCAGGCGGCATACCGACGTGGTTTGTAAATCACAGCAGTCCGTTAGTGATCATCTCGTGTAGGCGTTCAACGCAATAGATAGGCCAAGCCCGCCGCTAGCGCGCCAAACAGCGCGGCCAGCAAGGCATAGCGCCATTCCCTGCCGCGCCCGTAACCCTCCATTCGCGCTGCCAATGCTATTGCCGGAGACCGCACCGAAGTGGCAGAGCCGGGCTGTACCCGCAGTATTTCTGTCGTGAGCGCATCACTCCCTTGGTCGCCATTGCGCAAGGTGACGTCCGGCAAGCCCGTATAGCTTGCCGTATCGGGATCGTACACCCACACAACCCAGTCTGGCGCGACCCAGTCTGGCGCGACCCGGTCTGGCGCGACCCACTCTGGTGGCATGCGCCGGGGCGGCTCGTACGCGGTGCCGTTATAGGCAATCAATACCGCTGTCGCATTGTCCGTGCCGCCACACTGCAAGGCCCTGTTGACCATGCGCTCGCAAGTCTCGTCCGCTCCTGTTCTGTGGCTTAGCAGCTGGCACAACTGCGCGCTGTCCAGCGGATCGGTGATGCCGTCGCTGCACAACAGCAAGCAGCTGTTCGGCGCCAGTTGCCCAAAATTCCTGCCGACATCCAGGTGCCCCGTTGCCTGCGAACCCACCGCCTGCAGGATCACATTCCGGCGCGGGTGCGTGCGCGCCTCCTCCAGGCTGATCCGCCCACTGTCCAGTTCTGTTGCAACAAGGGAATGGTCCCGCGTCAACAGGCTGAGCTTCCCATCCCAAAGGTAGATTCGACTGTCTCCCACCCAGGCCAACTCATAACCGTGTGCTGTCATGTGCACCGCGACCACAGTGGCAGCCATTCCGGGCTTTCCCTCACCACTGTGCACAGCCGCGATGACTTCGGTATTGGCACGCTGGATGGCGGTGCCCAAGTTGGCGCCGGCGGCAATCTCACGCTGCAGTACGGCGCAAGTAATGGCACTGGCGACCTCTCCGCACTGGTGCCCGCCCACGCCATCCGCCAAAACAGCCAGGCCGAGCTCGCGGTCTATCAGGTAGGTGTCTTCGTTGCGCTCACGGGCCCCCTTTTCAGTATGGCCGCCGAATTCCAGATTCCGGGCATCAACAAAAGGGTTCACTATGATTTTGCTGCGCTCCCCTGCGTTTCGCTACCTCGTTGCTGTGTCACATCGTGCAACAGGGTGGAATCCTGAGCGTGGAAGTGCGCCATGTTCTCCTTGATTTTGAATGTCACGTCCAACAATTCGACCTTGTCCTGGTGGTTAAGGGAGACTATAGATTTGATCCTGGACCCATTCACAGAGGTCCCGTTCGAGGAGTTCAGGTCCTCGAGCAGGAGTTTATTGCCGTCCACTGCGAAGCGGGCATGCAGCCGCGAAATACGCGGTACCGGAATCGTGAGATCGCAATCCGCGGAGCGGCCGATCACGACGCTGCCTTCCAATCCATAGCGCTGACCCGCCAGGGGGCCGGATTCGACTTCCAGTATCCAGTCGTAAGCCGATTCAGCGCGGGACCGACGACCGCGCGAGGGCCCTTCTTTGCGGCGATCCTCCAGCGGCGCAATATTGTCCAGCACCCTGCGCTCGACAAAGGCGGGACGACGGGTAATGCCCGAGAGGGACACATCGTAAAACCATGAGAAAACAGCCGTTATGGGCAAGCCGAGAATCGCTGCCATCACCACGGTGTGCGACGCCAGGTCGGGGTTGAACTTCAGGAAGGTAAGAATGACATCGGCTGACTTTAACCCACCCCAGCAGGTCAGCAGGTAGACGATACAGGCGCGAACCACCTTACGACGTTTCAATTCGCGTCGAAAAACTCCAAATGATAGTGTCTGAGGACTCATAAATAACCCATGTCGGGTAAGACATTGTTTGTCGCTGCGAACGCAGCAAGTATTCACCGCGCTGCGCGGCTTGTCCAGCACAGCAACAGGGCCAAAATGTTCGGCCTAGAGTAAACAGTGTATTTACGTTATAAATAGGCGACTGAAACGCTGACCACCGGGAGCGCGAACGTTGGCAGATCCAACTGACTCTGATGAAACTGAGCTCAACCGGGAGCCGGAGCCAGCGCCCCCCGAACAGGCTGGCCAGGAATACACAGAATTCCAGGCTTCAGCAGCCACTGCATCGACCGGCTTTGAAAAAGCCAAATCCCTTGCCGACAAAGCTCAGGCCGAGAGCGGCCGCCTGCTAAAAAAACGCTTTGTCCTCGAAGATGAATTGGGACGCGGAGGCATGGGCGTTGTTTACAAGGCCCGTGACCTGCGCAAGGTCGAGGCAGAGGACAGCAATCCCTATATCGCAGCGAAAATTCTGTCCGAGAATTTCAAAGCTCACCCCAACGCCTTTGTCACCTTGCAACAGGAGGCGGTCAAATCCCAGAAACTGGCCCATCCGAATATTGTGACGGTGCACGATTTCGATCGTGACGGGAATACCATATTCATGACCATGGAGCTGCTGAAGGGCGACCCTCTCGACAACCTCCTCGAACTGGAAGCACCCTTCAGTAAAGAGACTTGCCTGCGCTATTTCAACGAGCTGTGCAGCGGTCTTGAATATGCGCACAAACGTGGGCTGATCCACTCTGATTTCAAACCCGCCAATGTCTTCGTCACCGCGGGCGGTACGGTCAAGATTCTCGATTTCGGCATTGCCCGAGCCGCCAACCTGGGAAATACAGGCAACTTCGATGCCGGGAAACTGGGCGCACTCACACCGGCTTACGCCACCGTTGAAATGGTCAATCGTGAGCCACCCAGCTTTAGCGACGATATCTATGCCCTCGCCTGCGTGTTCTACTACATGCTGACCGGTAAACACCCCTACGAGCGCTTGAGTGCGCTCGACGCCCAGGCAAGGAATCTCAAACCGGGGCGTCCCGCGGTTTTGAACAACCAGGAATGGCAGGTCCTGAGCCAGGCCCTCAGTTTCTCCAAGGCCAAACGGCCCGCCACCATTGCTGACTTTCGCGCCGCCTTTGCTCCCAAAAAGCGCTCTGCACTCCCCAGGATTGCGGGCGCAGTGGCGCTGGTGGTTCTGCTTGGCAGTGCAGGGCTGGGTATCCGGCAATACCTGTTGGGACAGGAACAGCAGGCGGCCATCGACGATAAACTGGCGGCAGCCAAGGAGTGTTTTTTCCAACGCTCCTACCAGTGCGCCATCGATAATGCGAGAGTCGTGACCAGCCTCGCGCCGGACAATGCCGACGCACAGAATATTTTGCGGGGCGCCGAACAGGCGCAGCAGCAGGAGGAGCACCAGGGCCAGATCAAGGCACTGCTTACAGACGCCACTACCTGCCTGGCAGCTACCGACTTTGGCTGCGCACGGGTCAAGGCCCAGGAGGTTCTGCGTCTCGATCCACAGCAACTGCAGGCGCAGCAACTGCTGGAGCAGGTATCCAGGGAAAGCCACCGTCAGGAATTGAACTCGTTCCTGGCTAAAGCCAACCGCTGTCTTGATGCAGCCGATATCAAATGTGCCAATTCCGCGCTGGATGAGGCAGCCGCGGCGGGAGCGCAGTCTGCGGAACTGTATGAAGTGCGAAAACGCGTGGATGCGATTATCGGCCAGCAGGCGGATGCGCAGAACGCCAGGGAGCAGGCCCTGTCCTCGGCGCTGGCGCAGGCGAAAGCCTGTCTTTCCTCCGGCGATGTTGCCTGCGCGCAACGCAAGGCTGACGAGGTGCTGGCTCTCGATGGCGCCAACGCAGCAGCCATAGAATTGAAGCAGTCGATCAAGCTGGCGGCGCAGCAGCGCCAGGCCAACGCGGCAACTCTGGACAACTTCCTGAGCGAGGCCCAAAGCTGCTATGACAAGAAGAATTACAGCTGTGCCATTGCCAAGTCGGAATCCGCCCTGGCCATTATGCCGAACTCGAGCAAAGCCGTGGCGATGAAAAACAAGGCGACAGAAGCCCAAAGCCAGGCGAAAAAGACTATAGTCATACAATAATTTCGAAGCTGCCCGTTAACAGTATCAGCCTCAGGAGACAGACCATGAGAAAGACAATACTCGTTTTTTTGCTGGCCAGTTTGTTTTGCAGCCGGTCCAGTGCAGACTTGTTTGACCAGATGCTGAACACTGTCAGGGATCAGGCCGTGCTGACCGCCACTACCGTGGTCACCGCAAAAGCGACTGAGGCGATCATCAACATGATCATCGACTACAGTAGCGAGCAAACCAAAACTGACGAGGAAGTTGCCAAGGAATACGAAGCTGAAAACGGCTCGCTACCCGAAAACACCACGGTGTCATCCTATCAAACCCAGATTCTTCCCGGCGCCTCGGTAAGCGCGGGCACCAAGGTGACGGTCAAATCAGTCATTGCGGTCGTACCCGGAAAAAATGCCACGACTACCAAAATCGAGGAAAGCCTGACGATTTATGACAGCGAAGATACCAGTGCAGTACTAAAGAGCATGACCAAACCCGCTGGGCAAGGTGCCGGTATGGGTGGCGAGTTCAACAGCGAGTTCACCTTCGCCCTGCCTGAAGGCATGCCCCAGGGCGTTTATCCGATTCGCTCTTCCCTGCTGCTGAATGGCGAAGTCGCCGGCGACAGCTCGCATGAACTGCAGTTGGTGCTAAACATCGACTATTCAATCGCCGGAGAAATGGTGGCAGTCCTGGAGGAGGCGAACTGACACTGCGCGAGCGCAACGATCACTGGTCTTTGACCCCCTCGTCCTTCAGCGCCTCAAGCCCATTCAGGTTAACTTCATGTAGTGCTGCCTTTAGGACGCCGATCGAATCAGCATTGCCTGAAACCTTGACGGTAAAACGATCCCCCACCACCTCCATGTACTCGCCATGGCCGCTGTTGTCCCATTCCTCGTGCACCATGCGACCGTCCACATGGTACGTTTTACTGAAACCGCGGTCAGAGGTCTGGTCCTCCTGCAGACCTGCCATGCCCGCCAGGGCCAACATGCCCTTGGCTGAACCGGCATCGGAAATCTCCAGATTAATGACGCGGCCGACATCATTGCCAAACGTCGCCCTCGCCTCCGATACCTGCAAGCCCATGGCACCGTTGCGCTGGGCAGATACCGTGGTGCGCGGCAAACTCGCGAGGGATTCCGGCACCATGGCCTGCAACCGTTCCGGCGCCAGCGCCTCGACCGCACTGCCGCCAAGGACAGCGCCGAACATGGCACCCATGGCTTCCTGCTGCGCCGCAGCATCGCCTGAGGCCTGCGCCGCTTCAACCTTTTTGGACGCCTCCTCAAGTTTATTGGCGTAGCCGTCGAGCTTCGCGAGCGGACTGTCCTTGTCAAACTGCACATTGGCGGAATCCAGTGCCGGACCCGGTGTCACTGGCCCGGTGATCGCGCGCACCACGACGCCGATCAGGACGCTGAGTATGATGGCGGCGATGATGCTGACTGCGGTGTAGGCAACGGCCCTTTGCGGCGGACACCCCATGGTGTGCGGAAGACCCGTTTTCAGCAAATAGATGCTGAACACCGCACCGGCTATCGCGATCAGTGGCGCAAGCCAGGGGATGATCTGGCCGGCGCCGGCGATGAAGGACGCCGTAAAGGCATAGCCGACAGTCTTCAGCGCCTGCAGGAAATTCTTTTGCGCACCGAAAGTTGTCGCCAATGCGTTGATTATCAGGGCCAGCACATAGATCTGGATGAGGCTTAAGACATAGCTGACCAGCATCCCGGCAAATCCCGCGCCCATGCTGACACGGTAGCTGCCGAGCAGCGGCACGTCGAAGCCGATGAGGCTGCCCTTGATGAAACCGAATAGGGCGGGAATCACGGCGAGAATGACAATGTAATTCTTGTACAGCTCGGAAACCGTGGTGGTCTCCTTCGCAATCACGCCCCACTCGGTATCGGGGTTCAGGAGAATGCCTTTGACGCGAGCTATTAGTTTCGTCGTATCCATGTCGCTTTCTCCCTGACCACTGAGATCAAATTAAATCGTGTATTTGTGCAATTGCGCCCCTGACCCTTGTTATATAGTCGAGATTGCGTTGAATACAAGCAATTCACACAACTACAGCAGAAATTCACTTTGCGCCAAACGTGTGCGCGGCTTTTGATCGCACTCGGCGACGCTGTTGGGCTTGATAAACAATTCGTGGATCGGGTGGTCTGGTTTGAGATCAGGTTTCATGGGCTTGTCCCTCAGTCGGGTAGTGGGATGAATTCGTTATCGCCCGGCACGCGCGCAAATCTGCCTTCACGCCAATCCTGCTTGGCCCGCTCGATGCGTTCAAGCGAGCTGGAAACGAAATTCCATTCGATATGGCGCGGGCCGATGTTGGCGCCGCCGATGACCATGACGCGGCTGTCAGTGAGCGCGCGCAACACCAGTCTGCGGTCGGGACAGGCAACGGCCATGGCGCCGGCTGCCACTGTTGTATCGCCTGCCGCGACGGATCCCTCGACCACATAAAATGCCAGCTCCTCCATATCATCGGGCAGCGCCAGCTCCGCGCCAGCGCTGAGAGAGCAATCGAGGTACAAGATCTCCGAGAACGTCTGCACCGGCGAGCGCTCACCAAAGGCGGAGCCCATGATGATGCGCACGCGCGCGCCGCGTTGCTCCAGCACCGGCAGATCCTGTGCGCCGTAGTGCGTGAAGGCAGGCTCACACTCCTGCTCGGATAACGGCAATGCGATCCAGCTCTGGATGCCGTGCAGGCGCGACAGAACATCGAGGTCGGCGCCGGCGCGCTCGGAATGCACAATGCCGCGACCGGCCACCATCAGGTTGACCGCCCCCGCCTGAATCGGCTGCACCATGCCGAGGCTGTCGCGGTGCATGATCTCGCCCTCGAACAGGTAGGTGATGGTGGCGATGCCGATATGCGGATGCGGCCGCACGGCGATGCCCTTGCCGGGTGGAAATTCCGCCGGACCGATGTGATCGAAGAAGACGAAGGGGCCGATCGTGCAGCGTTCGCGCGACGGCAATGCGCGGCGCACGGTGAATTCACCGAGGTCGGCGGCACGCGGCTCGATGAGCAGGGCTATCGCTCTCGTGTGCTGATGACAGGGTCCATCGCTTGCGTTGAAGTAACTCATATAGTGCTCCTGTGGCGGTCAATCAGTGAATTGCACCACTTCGGTAAGTTCGGTGGCGTCACGGGCAAACATTTCCTCCAGCTCACGCGCGGATTCCCGCGCCAGGTCGCGCAGTTTTTCCTCGTCGTTGTGCACACTGTGGTGTTCGTTGAGGCGGCGCTCATCGTGCTCCACGAATCGAGCGGTAATGTCACGCGCCCGCCTGGCGTGAACACCCAGGCCCTGCAGCACTTCGCGGCCCATATCCGCTGCCGACAGGAAAGTCTCGCGACGAATGACCTTGACGCCCTGGTCCATCAGCAGATAGGCATGCTGGCGATTGCGCGCCCGCGCGAACACTTTGAGTGATGGGAATTGCTCACGAATCAGCGTGGCGGTGGCGACCGACACCTCGACATCATCGATCGCCAGCACCAGGATTTTTGCGTGGCGCGCGCCCGCCGCCTCCAGCAGATCGATGCGCGAGCCGTCACCGTAGTAAATTTCGTTGCCGTACTGGCGCACGAAATCCACGTGCTGGTGGCTGGCGTCGAGCGCCGTAAAGGGTATTTTCATGGCGCCGAGAATACGTGCCACCACCTGCCCAAAGCGGCCGAAGCCGACGATGATCACACCCGTTTCCTCGTCCTTGATCACGTCGAACTCGGGCTTTTCCTGCTCCGGTTCAGGCCAGCGGTCGTACACGATAAACAGCAGTGGTGTGACCACCATGGAGAGGGACACCGCGACGCTGTACAAGTCCACCTGTAGGGCCGACAACACGCCGGCCGTGAGCGCAACGCCAAACAGCACGAAGGCAAACTCTCCGCCCTGGGACAGTGCAATGCCCAGTTTGACGGATTCGCGGGGATTGAGGCCGTACCAGCGGCCCAGGGCAAACAGCGCCCCGAACTTGATGCCCACGATACCAAGCAACAGTAGCGCGACTTGACCGCTGTCCGACGCGAGCAGTCCAAGATTCAACGACATACCGACCGCGATAAAGAACAGACCCAGCAGCAGGCCCTTGAAGGGTTCGATATCCGCCTCCAGCTGGTGGCGAAACTCCGAGTCCGCCAACAATACTCCCGCGATAAAAGCGCCCAGCGCCATGGAGAGGCCGGCGGCTTCCAGCAGATAGCTTGTGCCGAATGCCACCAGCAGGGCGGTCGCTGTCAGGATTTCGCGCACGTGGCTGCGCGCCGCAACGCGCAGCACCTGGCGCAGCACAAATGGCCCGGCAAACAGCACCGCTCCCAGCACAGCGGCGGCCAGTAGCACTTGGGCCCAGGCGACATCCCCGCTCTCCTGCCGTGCGCCCAACAAGGGCAGCAGCGCCAATAAGGGCACCACGGCAAGATCCTGGAACAGCAGTGTGCCGAAGGCGGAGCGGCCCCAGCGCGCTGCCATCTCGCCGCGCTCGGCGATCAGTTGTAGCGCAAATGCAGTGGAGGACAGCGCCAGCACCAGGCCCGCCACAAGCGCCGCCGTGGTCGACAGCCCGGTCAGCAACAGGAATGCCGCCAACAGTGCGGCGCAGAGCAGTACCTGGGCACTGCCAAAGCCAAAGATCGACTTGCGCAGGGCCCACAAACGGCTGGGACGCAGTTCCAGGCCGATCACGAACAGCAGCAGGATCACCCCGAACTCCGCCACATGCAATACCTGTTCAACCTGGCCGATAATCCCCAGGCTCCAGGGGCCGACGATGACACCGGCAACCAGGTACCCCAGCACCGCGCCCAATCCCAGGCGCGCTGCGAGTGGCACGATGATCACCGCTGCCAGCAGCAACAGCATCAGTTGTCCAAAGCCGGGCATGTCTCTTCCCTCGCTGCGGATCGCAGTCCGCGGACTCCAGTTCGTTAAGAGAGTATCAGTCCATATCGAACAAAAGTAGTTCGGTCGCGGTGCTGGCACGCAATTGCAGCGTCAGTACATCGCGCAGGGCCAGGCCGTCACCTGCCTGCAGGGATGACCCATTGACGTCGAGTGCACCGCGCACCACCTGCAACCAGCCCGTGCGCCCTGGCTTGAACTCGTGTTGCAGCGTCACATCGGTATCCAGTTGGCCGGCATAGATATCCACATCCCGGTGGATGCTGACAGCGCCATCGCGTCCACCCTGCGCCACTACCAGCCGCAACTGGTTCGTTCGCTGCTCGTCAGTGAACGCTTTCTGCTCATAGCCGGGCGGCAGGTTCAGCGCTTCGGGCTCTATCCAAATTTGCAGGAAATGCGCGTCCTTTTCGTCCGAGGCGTTGTACTCACTGTGCCTGACTCCAGTGCCCGCGCTCATGCGCTGCACGTCACCGGGGCGTATGATCGAAACGGTACCCAGGCTGTCTTCATGCCGCAGGGCGCCACTGATCACGTAGGAGATGATTTCCATGTCCCGGTGGCCGTGGGTGTCGAAACCCCGCGAAGGCTGCACGCGGTCTTCGTTGATGACCCGCAGCGGGCCAAAACCCATGAACCGTGGGTCATGGTAGTTACCGAAGGAAAATGTGTGGCGGCTGTCCAGCCAGCCAAAATGGGCTGCACCGCGTTCGTTACTGTGTCGTATTGTTTCCATCACTGGCCTCCTTTAACAACGTCTGCTCAGTGGTGCCAGTATCCATTGTTGCCATTTCGAGAACAATTAGTCATATTTGTTACGTGATGTAAGCGCTGCGTGCAGATGGGGAAAAATCCACACTGGGATCTGGCGGACAAATGGCACTCCTGCCGCTCAAACCCTCGATCCGGCCCACTCAGGCACATTGGGACCTACAGCGAATGACTGCACGATTATTGTTGAACTGGGTGACGCATCCCTTGGTCGGCATGACCGTTGAAGGGCTGCGCTGGGTCAACGCGTTCCGGGCCGAAAATCCCGTG
>JANPDE010000284.1:0-9057 GCA_031431315.1 Haliea sp. | reverse complement strand
TTCGTCGTTCGAGGCGCTCGGTATGAGCCTGCTCGGCTCCTCGCAAATGGCTGCGCCGGATCCTGAGAAAGCCGATTCGGCGGCGCAATCGGCCCAAGTGTTGGTGCATGCGATCAGGAAGAACATCCGACCGCGCGACATCATCACGCGCAAGGCGATCGAGAACGCGATCGCTCTGGTGATGGCCACGGGCGGCTCCACCAACGCGGTGCTGCACTATCTCGCCATCGCCTCGGCGGCCGATGTGGAGTGGACCATCGACGACTTCGAGCGCATCCGGCTGCGCACGCCGGTGCTGTGCGACTTGAAGCCCTCCGGCAA
Organism: Haliea sp.; assembly: GCA_031431315.1. GTDB lineage: Bacteria > Pseudomonadota > Gammaproteobacteria > Pseudomonadales > Halieaceae > Marimicrobium. The sequence continues at coordinate 8,736 of JANPDE010000284.1, read as the reverse complement.
GTACGTCGCGACCGACTTCCACACAGCCGGTGGCGTCCCCGTGGTATTGAAGATGCTGCTCGATCATGGACTGCTGAACGGCGATTGCATGACTATCACCGGCCACACCATCGCCGAGGAGTTGGCGGCGCTCAATCCGGTCAGACGCGACGATCAGGACGTCATCCGTGCCTGGGACAATCCCATGTACAAGCAGGGACACCTCGCCATCCTCAAGGGCAATCTCGCGCCCGAAGGTTGTGTCGCGAAGATCACTGGCCTCAAGAACCCGGTAATGACCGGGCCGGCGCGCGTATTCAATTCCGAGTCGGAGACAATGGAAGCGATTATCTGCGGCAAGGTTAAGGCTGGCGACGTAGTGGTAATCCGCTACGAAGGTCCCAAGGGCGGCCCGGGCATGCAGGAGATGCTTTCACCGACATCGGCGCTCATCGGCCAGGGCCTCGGCGAATCGGTAGGGCTGTTGACCGACGGACGGTTCTCCGGTGCCACCTGGGGCATGGTGGTCGGCCACGTGGCGCCTGAGGCCTTTGTGGGCGGGCCGATCGCGCTGGTGCAGGAAGGCGACAAGATCACCATCGATGCGCATAAACAGTTACTACAGGTCCATGTCTCAGACGAAGAGATGATCAAGCGTCGCGCCGTCTGGAAACAGCCTGCGTCGCGTTACACGCGCGGAGTGATGGCGAAGTACGTGAAGCTGGTCTCGACTGCTTCAAAAGGCGCGGTGACCGACCGGTTCGATTGAAGGCGTATCTGTCGTCCAATCGATTTGTAGGATAGAGGTGCTGCGGGGTGATAGGGGAATGTCCCTTCGGTAGGCAAGGGACCTTAGCGCTATTGAGGAGGCAACTGGCCTCTTAGCTTCCTGGATTTCTCCATGACTTTGTCACGCAAGCCCGCTTTATAACCACGCAGCCGTTCCCTGAGTTCCGTATCCCCGATAGCGATCATCTGCGCAGCGAGAATAGCCGCATTGCTTGAGTTGTCGATGGCCACAGTTGCCACCGGCACGCCGACTGGCATTTGTACGATGGACAGTAATGAATCCATGCCCTCCAATCGAGTGGCTCCTATCGGCACGCCAATCACCGGCAGGATGCTCAATGCCGCGGTCATACCTGGCAGATGAGCTGCCCCCCCAGCACCGGCTATGATAACCTTTAGTCCACGTGCCTCGGCTGAACTGGCATATTCATGCAGCTTTTCCGGGGTGCGATGCGCACTAACGATATCGATTTCGTAGGCAACGTTCAGTTCATCAAGCAGGTTTGCTGCCGCTTGCATGATTGGGAGGTCGGAATCACTTCCCATTATAATTCCGACCAGCGGATTCATGCTGCTCGCTCCCGATCTTTGCTGCACAGGACAGCAAGCGCCCGATTGGCCAAATCGACTGCCTCTTCAACATTGGACGCCACGGCATTGATATGACCCATTTTTCGCCCGACTTGCCCGGATCTTTTGCCATACCAATAAACGATTGCACCCAGATCGGGCAACCTCTCAGTGCCAGGTCTATCCGGACAGCTATCCCGCAGGGCCTCTGTGTATAGAATATTTAGCATAGCGGCGGGAGTTTCCTGACTGATCACCACCAGTGGTAAGCCCAATATCGCGCGCACGTGTTGTTCGAACTGCGAGACATTGCAGGCATCCAGTGTGAGGTGACCAGAGTTGTGTACACGCGGTGATATCTCGTTGAGCAACAATTTCCCCTCAGGCGTAATAAACATTTCGATGGCAAATATACCAATGCCATCCATTAGCATGATTGCCCGCTCCGCCAAATCAATCGCCTCTTGGCCAAGCTGCGGGCTGATTGCTGCAGGCATCGATACGACTGTGACGGAGTTGAGTTGCGGATCGAACTCCATACTCACTGGTGGATAAGTCTGGATTTCACCTGTTTGGGAGCGCGCAGTTATTATTGATATTTCGCGACAATCCTGCATGTAAGGTTCCACGATACTCGGGACATTCCAGAGTTGATGGGCCGCTTCCACATCGGTCAATATCTGTACGCCACGACCATCATATCCTCCACGGCGAGATTTTTGTACGAGTGACCGGCCAAACATCCCTGTCAGATCGTCAAGCGAGAAAGTGTTTCCGGAAATAATTTCGAAGGGTAGGGTCGGCAAACCTTGCTGGAGCAGCCATGTTTTTTGCAGCGCTTTGTCCTTCAGCATGGAGATTGTGCCCGCCTTGGGTAGAACGTCAATACGCCCCCGCTTCTCTGCCTCAACCAGATAAGCAAGAGTCTCGTCAGGTATATCCTCCTTATCAAAGGTGATGACGTCGCAATTCGCGAGAAATGGGTCGAGCGTTGATATGCTGTCTATGGCTCCAATATGCGACTTGTCCGCTCGCTGCAGTGCAGGCGCATCCTCAGTTTCTGAAATAACGGCGACTTCGAACCCCAGGGACTGGGCAGCTTCACACAAATACAGCGCCAGTTGCCCGCCGCCGATAATGCCCAATCGAGCGCTCATAATACCCCCCTGTCTGGCTAACCGCACAAGCCGATAATCGTACAATACGATGTGTTAGCTTACCCATTCGAAAACCAAGCATCCTACCTAACTATACAGGATTTAAGCAACCACGTGGTTGTGATAGAACGCACTGCTGCCACAATTGGGCACGCATGATTTATAGCCTTTAAACGATACAATATGCGCCGGATCGCGCAATATACAACATTGAGCACGAACGAGAAGGATCAGAAGAGGAAGTTGAGTTCCAGATAAAATGGTCCAACTTAACCTCAAAGCCAAGAACCGCATAAGCGTCTTCCGCCATCACAAACTTTAGATTTATTGGGATGCAGATTGAAAACACTAACCAAAGAAGCACGAGACGCTATCACACCTGAAATGGCCGTTAATTTGTTGGTAGATGGCAACAAGCGCTTTATGGAAAATCTAAAGGCAAACTGAACCTTGTTGCGGCAGGCGAATGAAACGTCTGACGGACAACATCCATTTGCAATTATTCTAAGTTGCATTGATTCGTGAACATCCGCGGAGGTCATATTCGATCAAGGATTGGGGCACAGTAAATGCGGGGCTATAAAGGGCGCGTGTGATCATGTTGAGATGGGAAATCTGACAGCGTTACTCTCAAAAATTCGCTCTGCCATTGATGAAGTCGTCTTTACTTCTTGACACTGCCGGTTCTATTCCGCGGGATGAATGGGGTGGATCTCCAGACGCCTGAATGCAGGTTCACGTGTCACAGTAGATACAAGCCCTGGCGAAGCCGTGCTCAGGCGTCCATTGCCAGCAGTGATCTCCCGGGAATCGACTCCAACAACTGTCGGGTGTAGGCGTGCTGCGGCCGCTCGAACAAATCACGCGTGCGTGCCTGCTCCACCACTTTCCCCTGATGCAATACCACAATGCGATCCGCCAGCTGGCGCACCACGGCCAGATCGTGGGAGATAAACAGCAGGGTAAGGCCGTACTCCCTGCCCAGCTCGCGCAGCAGCTCCAGTATCTGGGCCTGGATGGTGACGTCCAGCGCGGAGACTGGCTCATCTGCCACCACAAATTCCGGGCGGGTAGCGAGCGCGCGGCCAATGGCGATGCGCTGGCGCTGGCCGCCGGAAAACTCGTGGGGATACTTGCGCACGTAGGTCCGAGCCAGGCCTACATCGTCCATCAGTCGCAAGACGCTGGCGGCGACGGTGCTGCGACTTTCAATGCCGTGCAGCAGTAGCGGCTCGGCCAGCGCGTCATACACGGTCATGCGCGGATTCAGCGAAGCGAACGGATCCTGGAAGATGATCTGCATTTTGCGGCGCAGGTTTTTCAGTTCTCGTCCGGCCAGTGCAGTGACATCTGTGCCGCCGAATATTACCTGTCCCGCGGTGATCGGTAGGAGGCGCAAAATGGATCGGCCGATGGTGGATTTGCCACTGCCGGATTCGCCTACCAGTCCCAGCACTTCACCGCGATGGATGTCGAAGCTGACGTCATTGACCGCTTTCACTGCCTCTGCACCCTGATCGAACCAGGTGCACAGATTCCGCACCTCGACCAACGCCTCTGATGCGGGCAGTTCTTCCGCTTTGCCACCCCTGGGAATCGCCTGCAACAATTTTCGGGTGTAAGGATGGCGAGCGTTGCGGAAGATGTCATTACGGTTGCCTGTCTCGACAATACGCCCCGCCTGCATCACCACAATCTGGTCGGCGATGTCCGCGACCACCGCCAGGTCGTGACTGACAAACAGCACGCCGATAGCGCGCTTTTTCTGTATTGAGGCCAGCAGGTCAAGGATTTGCGCCTGAATGGTGACATCCAGCGCGGTGGTGGGCTCGTCGGCGATTAACAGTTTCGGTTCATTGATCAGCGCCATGGCGATCATCACGCGCTGGCGCATGCCGCCGGAGAACTGGTGCGGGTAGTTGTCGATGGTGGAGGCGGGCTCACGAATACCCACTTCCTCCAATAGCTCCAACGCCCGCTTACGGGCTTGCGCGCGCGAGACTTTCTTATGATAGAGAAGCGGCTCCATCAACTGTTTGCCCACGGTCATGTAGGGGTTCAGGCAAGTCATGGGATCCTGGAACACCATGGCGATATCGCGGCCGCGCATTTTACGCAGTTCGGTCGCTGATAGTTGCAGCAGGTCACGGCCCTGGAACAGCGCGCGGCCGCCATCAATGCGTCCAGGCGGCTGCGGAATAAGCCCCAGCAAGCTATAGCAGGCCACCGATTTACCCGAACCAGATTCACCGATAATGGCGGTGATTTTGCCGGGCTGCACGGTGAAGCTGATATCGTCCACCGCTCTGGTGGTGCCCATGCGGGTAACAAAACTGACGCTGAGGTGTTCGACAGTGAGCACGCGATCAGTCCCTCGCGCCGCGCACGTCCAACGCATCGCGCAGTCCGTCGCCGAGGAAGTTGAGAGAGAACAGGGTCAGCGTCAACGCGAGGCCGGGGTATAACAGCAGCCACGGATATTCTTCCAACGTTTCGGCGCCGTAGGAAATCAGCAAACCCCAGGAGGTTTGCGGCGGCTGCACGCCGAGGCCCAAGAAACTGAGAAACGCTTCCAGCAGCATGACGCTGGGAATGGTCAGCGTGGTGTACACGATGATCGGTCCCAGCGCGTTGGGAATGAGGTGGCGACGAATAATAGCGGCCGGTGACAGGCCCAGGGAAATGGCCGCCTCCACAAACTCCTGCTGACGCAGGGCTTGCACTTGCGCGCGCATGATACGCGCCATGGTGAGCCACTCCACCGCGCCTATAGCCAGGAATAGCAGCAGCATGTTGCGCCCGAACACCACCATCAGCAGCACGATGAAAATCATGAAAGGCAGGGCGTAGAGAATATCCACCAGGCGCATCATCACGGCATCCACGCGGCCGCCCGCGTAACCGGCGATGGCGCCCCAGGTCACACCGATCAGCAGGGCTACCGCCGTGGCGATAAAACCCACCGCCAGGGAGATGCGGCCACCGAACATGATCTGGGTCAGCAGGTCGCGGCCGAAAATATCCGTACCCAGCCAGTGTGCCGCCGATGGCGGTGCTGCACCGAGTTCCAGGTTTTGCTGCGCGTAGCCATAGGGCGCGATCCACGGAGTGAGCAGCGCGATCAGAATAAAACACACCAACACCGCCAGGCCGCACACCGCCAGCCGATTGCGGCGCAGGCGCAGCCACGCGTCCTGCCACAGGGAGGTGCCCTGTTCGGCCTGGGCGATAGCGGCAAGCGCAGGCGTGTTCATCTACCGTTCACCGAACTGGGCGCGCAGGCGCGGATTCATCCAGGCGGCGAGGATGTCGGACAGCAGGTTGAACGACACGATAAGCGCCGACAGAAATACGGTCGTACCCAGGATCATGGTGTAGTCGCGGTTGAAGGCCGCCTGCACATAGAAGCGCCCGAGGCCGGGAATCTGGAAGATCGTCTCCACCACAAAGGAGCCTGACAGCAGGCCGGCCAGGGCCGGGCCGAGGAAGGCCACTATAGGAATCATGCCGCCGCGCAGGGCGTGGCGCAGCACCACCTGCCATTCCGGCAGGCCTTTGGCGCGCGCGGTGCGAATGTAATCCTGCGACATCACCTCCAGCATTCCGGCGCGGCTGAGCCTGGCGATATAGGCCGCGTAGGCGGCACCGAGGGTGATCGATGGCAGTATTTTGTCCCCGGGGATGTCGCCCCAGCCGGATACCGGCAGCCACTCAAGGTACACACCAAAAACCAGGATCAGCAGCGGTCCCAGCAGGAAGGACGGCATGCAGATGCCGATCATGGCGGCAGACATGGGAATATAGTCCTGCGCTGTGTTGGGCCTGAGGGCGGCGATAACCCCGGCCAGGCCGCCGATACCCAGTGCCACCAGCAGCGCGTAGATACCAAGCTCTGCTGTCACCGGAAAGCCTGCGGCAATCAGTTCGTTGACGCTACGCCCGGGATATTTGAAGGAGGGGCCCAGATCGCCACGGGACAGGTCACCGAGATAGGCCGTGTATTGCTGCCACAACGGCAGGTTGAGGCGGTACTGTGCTTCGAGTGCTGCCTTTACCTCTGGAATGACCGCTTTTTCACTGGAAAAAGGTCCGCCCGGCGCTATGCGTACCAGAAAGAAAGTCACGGTGATGACCACCAGCAGCACCGGGATGGCCTGCAACAGGCGCGAGCCGATGAAGCGCCACATCACTCGCTGTCCTTCTCGTCTTTTTGCAGCGAGACATACCTGAAATTGACGTAGTCCATCAGGTTTGCGGGCATACCGTGCACACTGGGATTAATCAGGTGGTTACTGGTGTAGGTGTAAATCGGAAGGATGGGCATCTGCTGCATCATTAGTGTTTCAGCTGCATACAGAATTGCATAGCGCTCCTCTCGTGACGTTGCCTGTGGCGCCTGCCGCTGGATCATCTCGTCGTAGTGAGGATCGCAAAAACCGGTGTTGTTGTTGCCGCCGCCGCACAGAAACAGGTCGAGGAAATTGTTCGGGTCAACATAGTCGCCAATCCAGCCGCGGCGCGCCATATCGAAATTCATCTGATGCACCGAGTCCAGGTAGACCTTCCATTCCTGATTGCCGAGTGTGACGTCGATATTGAGCGCGTCCTTCCACATCTGCTGCAGAGCCACTGCGATCTTGAGATGACTCTCACTGGTATTGTAAGTCAGTTCCAGTCCCGGCCAACCTTTGCCATCGGGATAGCCAGCCTCTGCTAGCAACGCCCGCGCCCGCGCCACATCGTACCCGAACAGTGTTGGCGGTTGATAGCCGAGTGTGCCGGGCGGCGTGATACTGTAGGCCGGCACTGTGCTGCCGTGCATGACGGTGTTGATGAGGCGCTCCCGATCCACGGCCATGGCGAGGGCCTGTCGCACCCGCACATCATGCAGCGGCGGCTTGGTGGTATTGAGAAGATAGTAATAGGTGCCGAGGTAAGGCACGTTAACGTAGGGGCTGTCTTGCATGGCCCGGTACACCGGAATCTTATCCAGCGGCACAGTCTGCGTGTAGTGCAATTGGCCCACGCGGAACATGCGCTCTTCGCTGGAAATATTTTCCGTGGGGTAGAACACGATACCGTTGAGCTGCACCTTGTCGCGATCCCAGTAGGTATCGCTCTTTTCCACGACGATACGGCGGTTGAGTTGCCAGTCGGTGAGTTGGAAAGGGCCGTTGCCGACGATGTTCTCGACCCGCGTCCACGGCGTGAAACGATCGGTGGCCTTGCCGAACTTTTCGATCGTGGCCCGGTGCACGGCGAAGGTGCTGTCATGATCCATCAGCTGTATGAAATACGGCGTGGGCGCATTCAGCTGTACCTGCAGGGTGTGAGCATCCAGCGCCTTGACGCCAACCGCGGTGAAATCATCCAGTTTCCCGGTGGCGAAGGCCTCGGCGTTGACCACCGGGTAGAGCATATAGGCGTACTGGTTACCCATGGCCGGACTCAGGGCGCGCTGCCAGGACCAGACGTAATCGTCCGCTGTCATAGGGTCGCCGTTCGACCACCGCGCTGCCCGGTTAAGGTGAAACGTGACGGTCAGGCCATCCGCGCTGACCTCCCAACTTTGCGCCACGCCGGGCTCCGATTCCAGCGTGTACGGATTTTTCACGGTCAGCCCCTCGAACAGGGCGCGCACGATGTGGCTCTCCGGAATGCCGGTGACCACATGGGGATCCAACCCCTGTGGCTCGGTGCCGTTACCGAAGTGCAGAATGCCGTCGCGATTGCCTTGTATAACATTCGATTCCCCGCTGCCGCAGGCTAGCAGCGCGAGGCTGGCGCTAACAACACATAGAAACTGCAGAGCGCTAAAACGCATGCGGTCGGTTCAGTCCAGCGACTTGTGGAAGCGCTTGGTGGCAATGGTCAGCACGATCACGGTGAAGCCCAGCAGCCACAGGATATCGGGCAGCAGTTGGCCGGCAGTGGCACCGCGCAGGTAAACACCGCGAATAAGTCGCATGAAGTGAGTGGCTGGCAGAATTTCGGCGATGTACTGGGCCGTCTGGGGCATGGCGTCAAATGGAAACATAAAACCGCTGAGCAGGATGGAAAACATCAACAGGATGAAGGTCATTTGCATGGCCTGCATCTGGGTTTCGGCCATCGTGGATAGCAACAGACCCAGCGTCAGGCTGGCGGCGATAAAGGGCAGGATCACCGCCACCAGGTGGTGTAGCTCGCCCTGCAGCGGCACATTGAACACCAGCCAGCCCAGCCCCAGGATGATGATGAT
>JANPDE010000283.1:0-4183 GCA_031431315.1 Haliea sp. | reverse complement strand
ATAGCCCGGTGGCGGAGTTCTTCATCAATCGCCCCATCGTCGCCATGGTGATTTCCATCATCATGGTGCTGCTCGGTTTGGTGGCAATGTCCAGTTTGCCCATCTCACAGTACCCCGAGATCGTGCCGCCGATGGTGCAGGTCACCACGACGTTCGTCGGCGCGAGCGCCACCGACGTGGAGGCTTCTGTCGCCACGCCGCTGGAGCAGAAGATGAACGGCGTCGAGAATTCCATCTACATGAAATCGACCAACGCCAATGACGGCACTATGACACTCAAAGTGAGTTTCGATGTAGGCACGAACCTGGACACGGCAAACGTGCTGACCCAGAACCGCGTGTCGGAGGCGACGCCGATGCTGCCGCAGGCGGTGAAAAACTACGGGGTCTCGGTAAAGAAATCCCTGCCCTTTCCGCTGCTGGTACTGACGCTCAGCTCGCCCAACGGCAGCTACGACAACAATTTTCTCTCGAACTACGCGTCCATCAACGTCGTGGACAGCCTGGCGCGCATTCCTGGCGTCGGTCAGGTCAACCTGTTGGGCGGCAGCGACTACGCCATGCGCATCTGGTTGCGGCCCGACCGCATCGCCAAACTGGGTATTACGGTGCCGGATATCGTGAATGCCATCAATCAGCAAAACCAGCTAAGTCCTGCTGGCCAAATCGGCGGGGCGCCTGCGGCGCCGGACACGGAGTACACCTATACCGTGCGCACCCAGGGCAGGCTGCTGACTGCGGAGCAGTTCGACGACATCATCATTCGATCCAATCCCGACGGCACCCAGGTCTTGCTCAAGGATGTCGCGCGGATCGAACTTGGCACCCAGTTGTATAACTCTATCGGTCGCCTCGACGGGCAACCCGCCGCGGTCATCACGCTGTTCCAGATTCCCGGTACCAACGCGCTGGAAGTGGCGGAGCGCGTCAAGGCGACCATGAGCGAACTGTCCGAACGGTTCCCCAACGATCTGGAATATGGCGTTTCACTGGATACGACCTTGCCGGTCAGCGAGGGTATCACCGAGATCGTGCATACCCTGTTCGAGGCGATCGCACTGGTACTTCTGGTGGTGTTTATTTTCCTGCAGAACTGGCGCGCTACTCTCATTCCCCTGCTCACGGTACCGGTCTCGTTGATCGGTGCTTTTATGTTTTTTCCGTTGCTCGGCTTCTCGATCAATGTGCTGTCGCTGCTCGGGCTGGTGCTGGCGATCGGGATTGTCGTCGATGACGCGATCGTCGTGGTCGAGGCGGTGATGCACCATATCGAGCAGGGCATGGCGCCGAAAGACGCTACCCGTCAGGCAATGAAGGAAGTATCCGGCCCCGTGGTGGCGATCGCCCTGATTCTTACCGCGGTATTCGTGCCTGTGGGTTTTATTCCGGGTATTACCGGCAGCTTCTACCAGCAGTTCGCCATTACGATCGCGATTTCGGTACTGTTGTCGGCGTTCAATGCGCTGACACTGTCGCCTGCGCTCGCCGCCATGATGCTGAAACCCACACACGGGCAACGCAGCTTCATGACGCCCTTTTACGACCGCTTCAACCGGCTTTTTGGTCGCGGTACGGACAGCTACGTCAGCTTCACCGGCATCCTGATCCGCAAGTCGGCGCGCAGCCTGCTGTTTATTGTCATACTGTCGGGCCTGACGGTTTTTCTGGTCGGCCGCATTCCGGCGGGTTTCGTACCCGAAGAGGACCAGGGCTACCTGCTGGTCAACGCGATGCTGCCGGACGCCAGTTCCTTGCAGCGCTCGGATGAAGTGATGAAGAAGGTCGAGTCCGTGCTGGCCGGCAACGATGCAATCGAGGCATACGTGACCATTACTGGCTACAGCCTGATTACCAGTGCCTATTCTTCAAACATGGGTTTTTTCTTTGTACAGCTCAAGGAGTGGGGCGAGCGCACGACGCCAGAAACACATGCCAACGGAGTGGCGGCGGCGCTGAACAAGGAGTTCGCCCGGCAGATTCCCGAGGCTATGGTCGGAGCGTTTGGCCCGCCGGCGATACCGGGCCTGGGAACCGGTTCCGGATTTACGCTGCAACTGCAGGACAAATCCGGCGGCACCCCGGAATTTCTCGCAGAGCAGGCGCAGAAATTCATCGCCGCCGCCAGCGAGCGCCCCGAGATCGGCCGCATTTCGACGATGTTTCGCGCCAGTGTTCCGCAGATTTTCGCGGATATCGACCGCAACAAGGTGCTCAAGACCGGCGTGCCCTTCGCGGACGTCAACACGACGCTCGGCGCATTGCTGGGCAGTTCCTACGTCAACGACTTCAACCGCTTCGGGCGCGTCTACAAGGTCTACGTGCAGGCCGAGCCTGAATTTCGCCGCAGTCCGGAGCAGCTCGGTTTGTTCTTCGTACGCAGTGCGGCGGGCGATATGGTCCCACTGAATACGCTACTTTCAACGGGGCCGACCAGCGGCCCTGAATTCACAACCCGATTTAACCTGTTTCGCTCTGCGGAGATTTCCGGTGCGCCGGCGCCCGGTTACAGCTCGGCCCAGGCGCTGACTGCCTTGGAGGAAGTGGCAGCAGTCACCCTCCCGGATACCATGGGCTACCAATGGGCCGACATGTCCTACCAGGAAAAAGCCTCGCCCAATCCCCTGCCATTTTTCGGCTTGGCCATCCTGCTGGTATTCCTGGTACTGGCGGCGCAATACGAGAGCTGGGCCCTGCCGTTCAGTGTCTTACTCGGCACGCCCTTCGCCGCCTTTGGTGCGTTTTTTGGCCTCTGGCTGGCGGGACAGTTCTCGGCCAGTTATGTGAACAACGTGTTCGCCCAGATCGGCTTGATCATGCTGATCGGGCTGGCCGCCAAGAACGCGATCCTCATTGTGGAGTTTGCGCGGATGCTGCGCGAGCAGGGCAAGGATATTGTTCCGGCAGCGCTGGAGGCGGCCAAACTGCGTTTTCGCCCGATCCTGATGACGGCGTTTGCCTTTATCCTCGGCGTGGTGCCTCTGCTCACGGCGAGTGGCGCCGGGGCTGAAGCGCGCAAGGTCATGGGCATGACGGTATTTTCCGGCATGCTCATCGCCACGCTGATCGGTGTCTGCCTGATTCCTGTCCTGTTCGTGACCGTTGAAAAGGTGCTGCAGTGGCGCCGCGGTCCAGAAGATCGCCCGACACAGGGATCCTCGCCAGTGTCCACGACAGACGCCCACTGATATGTTCAGCTTCCCCGGTCAGCTTCGCAAAATACTCACGCTCGGTATCTTCCCGTTGCTTCTGGGCGGATGCCTGTTGGGCCCGGATTATGAACGGCCCGAGGTGGTGGAGCCGGCTACATTCCGTGGCGTCGAAGGTAGTGCACAGACTCAGTCCTTCGCGGATGCCAATTGGGCCACCGTAACCAACGATCCCGTCCTGCATGAACTGATCCAGACTGCGATCACGAATAACCTTGATTTGCGTGTCGCCACGGCGCGTGTGACCGAGGCACGTGCCCGGTACGGAATCGTACATTCGTTCATCTACCCCGAGGTTGGCGTGGCGGGCGGCTACTCGTCAGAGCAGAATTCGCAGCTCGTCGATCAGACGCAGGGGAGTGGCGAGAGCCGCAGCTACCAGAACTGGGATGTCGGTGTACAAGCCTCCTGGGAGCTCGACCTGTTTGGGCGTATCCGGCGCGAGAGCGAGGCCGCATTCGCCGAGTATCTTGCGACAGAGGAGGGCCAGCGGGCGGTTCTCGTATCACTGGTGGGCGATGTGGCCTCCACTTACCTCCTGCTGCGTCAACTGGATATGCAGCTGGAAATTGCGCGGCAGACCTCGGTCACCAACGAGGAGACTATCCAGTTTTACCGCAAGCGGCTGGACGGTGGACTTTCGAATCGCCTGGAACTCGACACCGCAGTTGCCAACTGGGCGCGCACCAATACGGTTATCCCACAGCTTGAAAGCCAGATAGAGGTTGCCGAGAATGCCCTGTCGCTGCTCCTCGGTCAGCCGCCTGGACCGATCAAGCGCGGTGCAGCACTGACGGACAAGCATGTTCCGACCACGATTCCGGTGGGGCTGCCTGCGGCATTACTGGAGCGGCGGCCCGATGTGATGGCGGCCGAGCAACAACTGGTGGCGGCAAATGCCAGGGTGGGCGCGGCAAAGGCGCTGTTCTTCCCCAGAATCTCACTCACGGGACTGTATGGTGGCGTAAGCGGTGATT
>JANPDE010000282.1:0-5455 GCA_031431315.1 Haliea sp. | reverse complement strand
CGACAACCGCAAACTCAGGAAATAGTATGTCTTTCGGATATTAAAGTGATGCATGATACAAAAGAGCAGACCAATGAAGCCGAGGGAGAGCGAGCGCACGTCACTCAACGCACTATTGATGCGCCGCCAGATGTCGTATTTTCTGCCTTTCGCAATCCCGAGCAGTTGGCGCGCTGGTGGGGGCCAGATGGATTTACGAATTCGTTTCAGGAGTTTGATCTGCGCATAGGCGGCTATTGGCGCTTTACCATGCACGGTCCCGACGGAAAGGACTACCCGAATGAAAGTCGCTTTCTCGATGTCGTTCCAAATCAACGGGTCGTCATTGAACACTTTTCCGGTCATCACTTCATTCTGGCCATTACATTTTCCCAGGTCGGCAATGCTACTGTTGTGGGTTGGCGCCAGCTGTTCGATACGGTGAAACACTATCGCGAAATTTCTGACTTTGTCTCCCAGGCAAATGAACAAAATCTCAACCGGCTGGAAGCAGAAGTACGCAGAGCCAAAAATAACCGGTAGCAATGCCGTACCGCTCGCGAGGAATAAAATCATGGCCAGTGCAAACAACGAATTGTCGATCAGCCGCCTGCTCAATGTTCCGCGTTCTGCGGTGTGGCAGGCGTGGTCCGATCCGAAGGAGCTTGTAAAATGGTGGTGTCCCAAGCCGTGGTCCACCGAGTTGCGCGGGTTTGATTTCCGGCCCGGCGGCGCTTTCTACACTTTCATGCGCGGGCCGGATGGAGACACCAGCGACAATCCTGGCGTGTTTCTCGACATCCTGCCACAACAGCGCATTGTGTTTACCAGTTCCTTGGTGGAAGGCTGGCGCCCGGCCAAACCCTGGCTGGCTTTGACCGCAATATTCACAATGGAGGATGAAGGAAAAGGCACCCGGTATACCGCACAGGCGCTGCATAAAGATGAAGAGGATCAGCGCAAACACGAAGAGATGGGGTTCTACGAGGGCTGGGGAATTTGTATCGAACAGCTCGACGAGTTGGCCCAGGAGCTGGCGTCGAATGCTCAGGCCATGCGCAGGTAACGCTCACTCTCTACTAAACCCTGCGGAACATTTCAGGCCGCGCGCAGCGCCCGCCCCAACCGTTGTGTACCCAGCGCATTAGTGGCCTGTCCGTCCTGCCATACCGGTTCACCGTTGATAAATACTGATGTCACCACGCCGTCAGAACGATTAAGCATCTGCTGATGCTGGAACAGTTCACGGTACTGCAGCACGCGCGAGTCGTTGGAATCCCAGGCCTTAAGCGCCTGCGGGTCCAACAGCACAATATCGGCCTGCGCGCCGATCTCCAGGCTGCCCACATCCAGTCCGAAAAATTCCGCGGGTTCGCGTGTCAGACGCTTCACGATCGTACTGACAGTTTGCAGGGATCGCGCCTGTGCCAATTTGAGGGACATCAGATTGCCATCGAAAAAAGCCATATTGGTAATGTGCGCGCCGGAATCATTGAAACCGGGCATGGTGTTCTTGTGCAGTAGCAGGTCCAGCGTGGCGCGGTTGCCGACATTGGCCACGTCCGCCCAGAAGCGGAACTGCTTGTCGTAAGTGCGCATCATGTGCAGCATGAAGTCCGCATCATCGCCTATGGGTCGCGGGAATTGCTCGAAGGCCTCGCGCTCGGCATCCGAACGGGCGCTGGTCGAACTACCGCTCTGGAAATGCTCCAGTCGATTGAATACCGCCTGCATGCTTTCCCCGTTCCAATCGGCGACCGGGGCACCGTCGAAAATCAATAAGTGAAGGTCGCGTATCACGAGATCGTCAGGCATTCCGAGCTTGGTCTTCAGGTGGGCCAGAGTGCGCCCCCGGCGGCCATGGTGCCAATCGTGGCGAAAACGCCGGATAAATTCCGGGTCGTTGAGCAGCGCCAGGCGGCCCTCGACATCATCGTACTCCTTGGCAATCAGCTCACAGGTGGACTCAAGCTCTTCATACAGCGGCGAGACTATACCGTCTGACCATACGCGAAAATTGGTGCCCAGGGCCTGGTAGTGCAGGTTTCCCTTGAGCAGCCAGCTATTGAGTAGCGAAGCAAACCCGAGAAAGCCCTTGTGCGCGTTCGGCATCGCGGCGAACTCCAGCGCAGAAAGCGCTGACGTCTTCAGCGTCTTGCCGAACAAGCGCCCACTCGAAAAGAGGAAATAGAGTAGGGCCTTGGCGCGGTTCTCGATGATGGGCGTGGTCTGCCACACCCGGTTGTGGTCGCGCAGCACTTGCAACAGCCGCTTGAGCTCGCCGAAGCTGGCGAACTGGGTGGGGATGCGCTTGTCGGTATAGGGCTCTCTGGCAAGATAGTGGAAGGGCAGGCCATCGGTACTCAGCCCTAAGTAACCCTGCGCCATGCCCTGCTCCAGCAGTTGCTCCATGCGCGCCAGCTCCGCCTCGGTCGGCTCGCGGCTGATACTGTCGGCCAGGCCCATCACCTCTACCCGCAACATGGAATGCGGAATGAACACACCCACGTTGGGCCCCAGCGGAATCTTGTCGAAATGATCCAGGTAATCCCCGGTGTTATCCCAGTGCACCGCGTCGACGCACTGGTTCAGTACCGACTTGGGGATATTCTCGACCCGGGCAAAACAGTCGACGATAGGATTCTGCTCGCCGGTCTGCTGCCGCCCAAAACACGTGCCCAGGCTGCAGTTGCCCACCAGCACAGTGGTAGTCCCATGCCTGACGACCTCGGGTAGGCCGGGCTCCAGATCAACTTCCAGGTCCAGGTGAGTATGGATGTCCAGCAAACCGGGCATTAACCACTGGCCTGCGCCCTCGATAACACGCGCGGCTTCACCCATAGGCAGCTTGCTGCCCCGCGCGGCGATCCGCCCTTGTTTTATCGCGATATCCTGTTCCTGTGGTGCGCCGCCGGTACCATCAAACACCAGTGCATTGCGAATCAGGGTATCCCAAGCGGGGGTTGCCATCGTGTGTTTCCTCTTCTTTAGCGTTGCGGCATGCTCTATGCTGACCCACCAGACGCGCGACACGCGTCTTGCGGCCCGCCTACTATAGCCAATCCTGAGGAGCCCGGCGAATGGATCCTGTTTCCTTCGACAACAGCTACGCACGTCTACCAGACCGGTTTTATGCCAGGCAGGTGCTGGTGCCGGTACCCGCACCGGGCCCGATTCGAGTGAATCGTGAGCTGGCGGTACAGCTGGGCATCGATGCCGAGTGGCTGGCCTCACAGGAAGGCACGCAAGTGGTCGCCGGAAATGCCGTACCACCGGGGGCGGAGCCCATCGCCACGGTGTATGCCGGACACCAGTTCGGTGGCTACAACCCGCAGCTCGGCGATGGCCGTGCCGTTTTACTAGGCGAGGTGCTAGCGGCAGATGGCCAGCGCTTCGACCTGCAGCTGAAAGGTTCCGGCCCCACCGCATACTCGCGTGGCGGCGATGGCCGCTCGCCAATCGGCCCGGTGCTGCGTGAATATATCGTCAGCGAAGCCATGTACCGTCTCGGTGTGCCCACCACCCGCGCCCTCGCAGCGGTGAGCACCGGCGACACCGTGGCACGGGACCGCTTCCTGCCCGGTGCCGTGCTGGCGCGAGTAGCCAGCAGCCATATCCGCATCGGCACCTTCGAGTATTTTGCAGCCCGGCGCGACACCGAGGCGCTGCAACTGTTAGCCAATCATGTGATCGAGCGCCACTACCCGGATGCACAACGCAGTGACAACCCGGTGCTGGCGTTACTTGAAGGCGTGATTTCGAGGCAGGCGCAACTCATAGCCCAGTGGCAGCTGCTGGGCTTTATCCACGGCGTAATGAACACGGACAATATGCTCATCGGCGGCGAAACCATCGACTACGGCCCCTGCGCCTTCATGGATCAATTCAACCCGGACCAGGTGTTCAGCTCGATCGACCACGCCGGGCGCTATGCCTACCGCAAACAACCGGGCATTGCCCACTGGAACCTGTCCTGCCTGGCCCAGGCGCTGCTGCCTGTGTTGCATGATGACCAGGAGCACGCTGTCGAATTGGCGCAGAACGCGATCAATGCTTTTCCCGATACGTTCCTGCAAGCGAATACGCAGGGGATGGCGCGCAAGCTGGGCTTGCAGGCGCTTGCTGAGCAGGAGAAGGACACGGTGCTGGTGGAAGACCTGTGGCAATTGATGGCGCAGCACTCCCTCGACTTCACCCTGACCTTTCGGCGGCTGGCGGATCTGGCGCTCTCCGGCGGCGGGGGCGCGAATAACGTGGCCGAATTATTTGAATTCCCCGACACCCTGCAACCGTGGCTGGAACGCTGGCGCGAGCGACTGGCGCAGGATTCCCTATCCCCCGTGGACCGGCAGGCCTTGATGTACCGCGCCAACCCCGTCTTCATTCCGCGCAATCACCTGGTGGAAGCGGCCATTGCCGCCGCCACCGACAGGGACGATCTGAGTGTGTTCCAGCAGTTGGTGGACGTTCTGGGGAATCCGCACGAGTACAGCCAGGAGCTGGCGCTGTACGCCACACCGCCGCGGCCGGAGCAGGTGGTCGAGCAAACGTTTTGCGGCACCTGAGTCAGTCAATACCCCCGGGATTATCGGTTGGTGGTCGCGTCGTAAAAGCCGTCGAGCTTGATCGGTTTGCGCCCCGGAATTCGGGCCACCAGCTCCAGTTCACCACCCAAGGCTTCAATGTAGTCGCGGAGCGTGGAAATCCGCATGTCGGAGCGTTTCTCGATTTTAGATACGTGGCTCTGCTTTACCTCCAGGAGATCAGCCATGTGATCTTGCGTCAGGTTCAGCTCCCGACGCAACTGCTGCAAGGTCAGCTGTTCCTGAACAAGCTCGGCGCCCCGCCGCTCGATCAGCTTGCGCCGCGGCTTAGGTAGTCCATTCATAACTTGCTCAAGTGTTTTAGCCATTATCGCTCCCCTCCAAGGCCACCAGATGTCGATCAAACCGCTGATCCGCATGCTTGATCAACCGCTGGTAAAAACGTTGCTGGCTGCCGCCCGATTTATCACCAGCAACAAGAACGATTGCTGCCCGCTCGGGATCAAAGGCGAAGGCAACCCGCCAGACCCCGCTATCAGCCCTAAACCGCAGTTCCTTCATGTTGGCGTGTTTCGAGCCCTTGAGGGTGTCCACCTGTGGCCGTCCCAGTGACGGACCGAACTGCTCAAGGACTTTGAGCTGCGCCAGTAGCTCGTCCTGCACCGCTTCATCGAGAGCTTCGTATTCCAGCTCGAATTCATCACAGAACGTAACCTTCCATGGCATTTGAATATACCTTTAAATGAATATTCCGTCTATGGAATATTCTGCGTGGCTTGGGCGTAGCGTGGGCCATTGTCCCTATCCACATCAAATGGCAAATATAATCAGATCCATGCACCCTTCAATTCTTCTTTTCCTGAAGCGCTGGCTGCGAGTAGTGGAGATAGATACAGATCATGGCAATCGCACCAAGCCAGTGCCAAACAGCG
>JANPDE010000281.1:0-6447 GCA_031431315.1 Haliea sp. | reverse complement strand
CATTCAGCTCGGTGGGCCCGGGTTCTGTCACCCTGTACTAGCCTGGGATGGGACTACCTACGTATTTGACCATCAGCAGGCTGAGCAGCCTGGCGGTTGCGACGGACGATGAACTGCGCGCCTCGACAAGTTGGGTGACCTATCATAAAACGCGCTGCGGAACGGCGTGGCAATGGGAAGGATCGAATCCCGAGCTCGGTATTCGGCAGCGCGTTCGTTGTTATCCTGCTGATCGCTGTGGTCTATCATCGGCAGTCACAACCTGTCGTGTATGCAATTGACGGCTACACAATGGGGTCGACCTGGAGCGTACGATTTAGTGGCCCTACTCGAACGGACGTCGACGCAGTACAGGCGCAACTCGAGCTGGAACTTTCTGCGCTGGATTTGGCCTTGTCCGGCTATCGCGATGACTCTGACGTGACCCGGCTCAATGCCGCGCCCGTCGGCCAGTGGGTTGAAGTCCCCGATCATCTCTGGAATACACTGCGTTTCGGCATGGAGCTCTGGCGTGATTCGGGCGGCGCCTTCGACATGACCGTCAAGCCCCTGGTTACGCTCTGGGGATTCGGTGTGGCCCAACCGCGCGTTGATGTACCCACAGACATCCAAATCACAGCCGCTCGCAGCCGTGTTGACAGCGGCCAACTCGAACTGGCGCCCGAGGGACATCGCGTGCGTCGACTTTCCGATATTGCGGTTGATGTCGATGGCGTGGCGCCAGGTTATGCCGCCGGCGTGTTGTCTGGTTGGCTGACATCACACGGCTTTGGGAACCACCTGGTGGAAATCGGCGGTGAGATGCGGGCCAGTGGCCTTCGCCCGGATGGTGGTCGCTGGCGAGTCGGCATTGAAGCCCCGGAAATGCCGCGTGGACAGGTCGAGCGGGTGGTAGCGGTCACCGATACCGCCGTCACGACCGCCGGCGATTATCGGGATTATTTTGAGGTAGCGGGCACACGCTACCCGCATATCATCGACCCAATGACCGGCCGTCCGGTCACCCACAAAATCGCATCAGTGACCGTGCTGGCCCCCGGCAAACTGACTGCCGATGGTTACGCGACGGCAATCATGGTGTTGGGTGAGGAAAAAGGCATGGCGTTTGCCGATGCCCATAACCTGTCGGTGCTTATGATCCTGCGTGCCAATGATGGTACGTTCCATGAGCGCTACAACAAGAGCTTCGCACCTTACCTGGCTCAACATCCCGGCGGGAGGACGGACTCCAGGCGATAGATATTTCCTGTATACAATTCTCCCACGTACAGTTCACCCAAATAGTCCTCCCCAAACGTCGACACATTCGACAGCGTGCCGCTGGCTAGGGCGATGCGATAGGACAGGTTACCGGGTGGACCTCTGAGCGCGCGGATACTCGACTGACAGAAGTCGCTGAAAAAGTATTGCCCCTGCATGTGTGGTGAGCGCTGGCCGCGATAAACCCGGCCACCAGTGATCGAACAGCCCGATGTTGCATGGGAATAGGTGTGCACCGGCGCCAGATAAACCCGGTTACACCCACTGGAATTATACGGTTCCGCTCCCTCGAAACAGCGCCATCCCAGATTAATACCGCCGTCGCTACCCGGTGGCAAATAGTTTACCTCTTCATAAATATTCTGCCCGACGTCCCCGATCCACATCGCGCCAGTCGCATGATCAATGGCGAAGCGCCAGGGATTGCGGGCTCCGAGGGCGAAGATCTCGTCACAGCCTGTTCCACCCTTGCCGTCAGTAAACGCATTTCTGGTGGGAATACTGTAGGTGGTTCCTGCGGAAATATTGCAGTCCGGCCCTGTGCCCGGACCAGCCGGTGTGTTGACATCGATGCGCAGTATTTTGCCTAACAAGGTCGTGGTCTTCTGGCTATTGTTCAGTGGGTCGCCGCCACTGCCACCGTCCCCGGAGGCAATATTTAGATAGCCGAAGGTGTCGAAGTGCAGGTCACCGCCATTGTGGTTGGCAAAGGGCTGCTCGAATTCCATGATCACCAGTTCGCTATTCTGGTCGGCGACATTGGGATTGCTGCTGACTTTGAATCGAGACACTCTTGTGCGGTCAAGGCCAGGCCCTGGGTCATACGTATAGTTGAGGTAAAAATAGCCGTTATTTGCGTAGTTCGGGTGGAACGCAATTCCGAGCATTCCCATCTCACCGGAGCTGCTGTCAACCCGCGTCGCAATGTTCAGGAAGGGCGTGGGTACAACGGAACCGTTGGGTTCGACGATGCGAATGACACCCTTGCGTTCTACCACGAACAGGCGCTGGTCGCCGGCATTCTCAATCGCCACCGGCTCGCTGAATCCGCTCGCGAATAAGGTGGCGGACAGTGCGCTGACCGGCGGGCTCGGCGGGCTCGGCGGTGGCTCGAATCCGTTTACAATAGTGACAGCCAGGGACGTAGTCGCGATACCGTCGCCCAACAGATTCAGAGCGCCGTTGCTGGAGTTACCCGCAGCGTGCAGGGTAACTACCGTGTTGAAGTTGGGTGCTTTATAGCGAAAAAGAAAGGCAACCTGGCTGGAACTGAAATTTTTTGGTGCGGTATGTGTCAGCTCACCATCCAACTGATAGAGCCCACTGCCAGCTGGCAACAACTCGCCGACGCGGTTTTCCGCGGATATATCGACGCCTGCTGTCTGCGCTGGTCCGCCAGTCATCAAAACATAAAAATCTTGTGTGGTACCGGCGTTTATTGTACTCGGTCCGACAATTCCAATTGTAGGTAGAGTGGCGCCATCAGGCGCATGGCAGACACTGCAGGGCGCGCCACCATTGGTCGTTGGATCACCGGAAAAGCCGCTGCGACCTCCCGCGCTTGCATATACACTCGCGACTCCAAGAAAGGTCAGGAGAAATAGCA
Source organism: Haliea sp. (assembly GCA_031431315.1). Taxonomy (GTDB): domain Bacteria; phylum Pseudomonadota; class Gammaproteobacteria; order Pseudomonadales; family Halieaceae; genus Marimicrobium. The sequence goes on along the minus strand of JANPDE010000281.1, from coordinate 3,581 downwards.
AGCTGTGAACCACAGTCCTGCAGCGGGGAATAATGATACTCAGGCATGGTTTGGACATAACCCCTCGATCATGCAGAAAAGACCTTTGGTGCGACATCAACGACCTCCTGATGTGTTTGTGCGTTTAATCAGTATAACGTATGCAAAGTTGATTGCTAATGCACAAGCGCACACCAGTCAGCGCGGGTTCATTTCCATTATCAACATACCGGCTGCATTGTAAATCTTACAGAGAAGGAATCGTTTCGCGGAAATTGTGCTAAGCTTTGATCTGCAATATTGGTTCAACTGCAGATGTTAGCGGAGATCATAAAATGCACATAGACCTGCAAGCTGGAACACACCGGAATGTCATTAAATCGATCCCCAAGGTCATGGCGACACTCACCCTGACCGCAATCATTACCAGTGGTTGTGCCATGAACGAAACACAACAACGCACTGGGACGGGCGCTGCCATCGGCGCACTGGGAGGAGCCCTTCTCGGAACGAGCAGGGAGAGTGCGGCTATTGGAGCTGTTGTCGGCGCCGCAGGAGGGTTTCTGTTCGATCAGCACCAACAGCGTACGGACACGCAAGCGGAAAATGAGCAATTGCGACAGGAGAACGCGCGTTTGCAGAATCAAGCCAACCAGTAACCAGACGTACTAAACACCCGTACCGTCAGAACCGACCACAGGAGCAACAACAATGGCATGTTGGAGATGGATTGGCATATTGAGCGTAGCGCTTTGGGGCGCGGGCTGGATAGTACCCGGCAACCTGTACGCAGACGTTTTCACGCTGGAAGACGTCAAGCTCCGTTCAGCGGGTGAACTGGCGGATATCTGTACTATCGACCCGGGGCACGAACACTATGTTCCCGCGCTGGCTTTCTGCTACGGTTTTTTCGAAGGCACCATCCGGTATGCCGAGACGATTGCGGGCCCACAGCTCAATAAGCAACTGGTGTGCCCGCCAGCGGGAACCACTCGCAGTCAGGCGGTCGCAGTCTTTGTTAGCTACATGAAAGAAAATCCCCAATACCTGACTGAGGCGCCCATAGACTCAATATACCGGGCACTCATGCCCAAATGGCCCTGCCCTGAATAGTCAGCCTGAGTAATCTTCAGCCTGAATCATCACAGGGCCGGAATCCCTCAGAGCTGACTTCTTGTACGGTGAAGGGCCCAGCGCAACTGTTGTTATTTCGACCTGGGAACAGGTACACACTGAGAAATCAGCAGGCGCTGACGCCAGCCATTTGACAGTGAACTACACGCTGGTGCCGGGTGCGGGCCAGCAAAATCCGGGGCCTATCATGCAGAAGTGGGATCTGCGCCTTAGCCAATGACACCTTTCGGAGCACAAACGATGAACAAGCCGGTACCGACCGCGACGAAGCTGCGGATAGTGCAGTGGACGACGGGGAATGTGGCTCGACAGACTGTCCGAGCGATTCTCGCGCGGGAAGATTTGGAACTGGTGGGAGCATTTGCGCACTCTCCGGCCAAGGTTGGGCTCGACGTCGCCGACCTGTGCAAGCTGTCCACACCCACTGGCATCAGCGCCACCAGCGATGTTGCAGCACTGCTGGCAATGGGCCCCGACTGCGTCGTGTATACACCACTTCACATCGACGTCGACGAGGTCGCCGCGATCCTCCATGCGGGAATAAATGTCGTGACAAGTTCAGAATTCTTAACCGGGGGAACCCTCGATTCGACCGAGGTGGCAAAGCTCGAAAAAGCGGCCATTGAGGGACAGGCCACGTTGTTCGGGAGCGGGATGAATCCAGGGTTTATCGAGCTGATCGCCGGTGTGGTGGCCGGGGCCAGTCTCGGCGTGCGTCACGTCCGTGTCACCGAATCTGTCGATGTGAGCCTGTACGCGGGAGACGGCAACATGGACAACCTGGGCTGGGGGCGTCCGCCCCATGATCCCGGCCATGCCGCTGCCGTCGAACGGGCGACAGCAGTATTCGCCGAGGGCCTTGATGTGCTCGCCAGGATCCTCGGCCTCGATAGCTACGAACCCCGCTGCACCGTAGACGTCGCTCTGGCCACCAAAGACCTCGACCTGCCCGGTCGGCCGATCGCTAAAGGAACAATTGCCGGCCTGGATGTCCGCTGGGAGGCGCTTCACGCAGGCGAACCGGTCATCGAGCTCCACCAACGCTGGGTGATGGGCAAGTCCATCGAACCGGCCTGGACAGTGGAGCACGGTTGGGTCATTGAGGTGGCCGGCAATCCGCGCGTCCGCATCAAGGTTGACGTCTGGCCTGACACCGATGATTTCGGCTCACTCACCCCCGCTGATCTCCATGACATCGGCATGCGTATCACCGGTGTACCGCTCGTTAACGCCATTCCAAACGTCTGTGCGGCTCCACCAGGCATCAAAACCTACGCGGACCTTCCTGCCATCTCCACCAACCTGCGAACGGCGAAACGCTGAATTATCGCCAGCGTCAGGGAACGCCTATGCCCACACCCACACAAATCGTGCGCAGCGAGATGCGTATTGGAAACGTACTCAGCAATACTGCGCTAACCATGCGCCTCTTTTCTCTGCGGATTGCTGTGGAATTGCTACCGTTTCAAGCCGGTCAATTCGTACGACTTGAATTGATCATTGATGGAGAGAAAGTCGCTCGGCCTTTTTCACTGGTGAATGCGCCAGGTGATCCGGTTACCGAAGTTTTTTTTAATACCGTTCCTGGCGGTCAGCTGTCCAATGCCCTGGCGGAATTAAGGAAGAATGACACGGTGGCAGTTTCACAACCGGCGACCGGCTTTTTTGTGCTTGATGGAACGCCTGTCGCAAGAGACCTGTGGTTAATCGCGACGGGGACAGGCCTGGGGCCTTATCTGTCGATTCTGCGCACCCCCCAGTTGTGGGCGCGGTTTCGCAATGTCGTACTGGTGCATGGCGTACCGACGTGTGAAGAATTGGTCTACCAGGACGTCATCAATGATATAGAGAAAATGTATGCTGACCGTTTCCGTTATATTTCGTGTGTATCGCGCGAAGCAAATCCTGCCGGTCTTACCGGGCGGATTACTGAAGCTATCAAACTCGGGTCGCTTGAACGGCGGGTTGGACTGCCCATTAATGCGGCGGACAGCAGCGTAATGCTATGTGGCAACCACAGCATGATCAATGACATGAAGTCTTTACTGGCAGAACGTGATATGCGACGCCATCTGCGTCATAAGCCCGGACACATACTGACAGAGCAGTACTTTTAACAAGGCTAATCTGGCAGTCTCTAGCGTCCGCAATGCGGTCGGGTACCAAAATCCTGTTCAACGAGTATATCGACGACATCTGCGCTGCAGTAAGTATCCCCCGGCAAAGCCGGGGGCTTTAGTGTGTGAGCCGCTTAAAGCGGTAGTTACGCAGCCTTACGGCTCCTTGAGCCCCCTGAAGGGGAGCTTTTCATTCAAACCAATGACAACTGCGCTAGCCGTCGATGGATCATAACTATAGGCTCCGTTGCGGCGATTGGCAGCGGATATGCTCCGCTCGCTCAAACTGCTGAGATATTCGCCGCGGAGCATATCCGCTGCCACTCGCCTTTATCGCGCGTACGTCACAAC
>JANPDE010000280.1:0-2677 GCA_031431315.1 Haliea sp. | reverse complement strand
ACAAGCCGTAGTACGCGGTCAGCCCGGGCATCCCGAGCACACCGAGAGACGTCGAGACGGGCGCGACCGACGGATCGATGCTGCGCAGGCCGGAGCCATCTGAAAGCGCCCACTCGCGCCACCCGAGCGATTTTTTCGCCGTCATTAGCCTGCAGTCCCGACGGTTGCGCGCTGCTGTTTCACCAGACTATCTCTCCCGCGCCCAGCACATATAGCCGGTCTGCCACCAGCTTTCGAATCAGTTTGGCGTCATTGAGTGCGAGCGTCGCCTCCACCATCTCTCGTGCATTCTCGATACTGATGTGTCGTAGCAGCCATTTGATTTTTGGCAATTGCGCGGCGCTCATACTCAGAGTGCGGATGCCCATACCCACCAGCAGAACGACGGCAATGGGGTCTGAGGACATTTCGCCGCACAAGCTCAGGGGGAGTCCCGTTTTTTGGGCAATGGCGATCACCCGCGCTATCTCGTGCAGGACTGCCGGGTGCACATGGTCATAGGAGGTCGCCACCCTGGGGTTGTTGCGATCCAGGGCAAGCAGGTATTGACTCAGGTCGTTGGAGCCAATGGAAATAAAATCGAGGTGCTCACGCCACGACGCCAGCTGTGAAATGGCTGCCGGCACTTCCACCATGATGCCGACCGGCGGCCTCGTTACACGAACGCCCTCTTCCTCCAGCTGCTGCAGTGCATCTTTCAGCAGTTTATTGAAGGCGATTATTTCCGAGGTGCTGCCTACCATCGGCAGCATGATACGCAGATTTTCCCTGCCTTCCGCCGCGCGCAGCATGGCGCGGATCTGGCTCATGAACAGTGAACTGTTGTCCAGGCAAAAACGGATTCCGCGCCAGCCGAGGGCGGGATTCTCCTCCTGGATAGGGAAGTATGGCAGGGGCTTGTCGCCACCGATATCGAGTACCCGCATGTAGACCGGCTTCTGTTGGTATGCCTGCAATATCTGGCGATACACATCCAGTTGCTCTTCCTCAGAGGGAAAAGTATCGCTCACCATGAACGGAATTTCGGTGCGATACAGCCCCAGCCCCTCCGCGCCCGCCTGCAACCCGGGGGAAATATCGGCTAACAGGCCGCTATTGGCATACAACTGGATGCGAACCCCATCCAGGGTGATCGCCGGCAGATCGCGCAGTGCCTGCAAGTCACTCCTGAGTTGTTCTTCGGCTTTCAGGAACCGCTTGTATTCCATGAGCACAGAGTCACTGGGCCGTACGATAACCTGTGCCGTGTTGCCGTCCACCACCAGTACATCATCGTTGCGTATCCCTTTGATCTCCCCCACCCCCATCACTGCGGGAATGCCCAGCGCATTGGCCAGCACCGCGGTATGCGAGAGATTGGAACCCTGGAAGCAAACGATACCGGCCAGGTATTTGGTGGGAACCTGGGCAATATCAGAGACACTCACTTGCTCACCCACCAGCACAGTTTTCCTGTTGGGTGTGTCACTGTCGCTGTTTGTTTTCATGCCGCGCCAGGTGCTGTACAGCTTGTTACCCAGGTGCCTGATGTCCTCGTGCCTGGCTCTCAGGTAGGGGTCCTCCATCGCGAGGAACACGTCGGCGTGGTGATGGATGACGCGCTTCAGAGCACCGGGCAGGTGATGGCCCTCCTCGATCAACAGGACAACGCCATTTACCAGCGCGGGGTCGGACAGGAGCAAGCAATAGGCATCAAAAACGGCTGCAACATCCTGCGACAGTGAATCACCCAGTCCAGCCTGTTCCGCTTTGACATCCGCGAGCACGGTGTTCACCAGGTCACGCCAGTCATCCAGGGCGGCGTCGATATCCTCACAGGCCCCATCGGTTACTGAAGACAACTCCACGTCATTACACAGCTTGACCTGTCCGATACCGATCCCTGACGCGCCTTTGATTCCCGATAGGGTGCGGGTGTTGCTCTTGCTGATATCCTGCCAGATCGATTCGGTGGCAACTACCAGCGCCAACTGGCTGCCCAGTGTGACCAGGACAGCGGCTTCGTCCTCAGAGAGGACGCGAGCCTCCCTACTCTGTGCCACCAGCACACCGATGACCACACCACTGCGCACGATCGGGACACCGAAAAAGCTGTTGTATTGCTCCTCCTGTGTCTTCGCAGCCCGGTAGAAAGCGGGATGTTGCTCGGCATTGGCGATATTGATGGGATGCCGGGATTGGGCGACCAGTCCCACCAGTCCCTTGCCGGCGGGTATGCGCAAATGTCCAACAGCAGCGGGATCGAGGCCACGTGTGGCGAGCAGTGCCATGTCGCCGCGCTCATCTGCGAGGTAGAGACTGCACACGTCCAGGCCCATATAGCGCTGTATGGAATCGACGATGACCGATACCTGGGCCGATGGTGTTTCGGCCTCAGCAGCGGCCTGCACGATACGCGTTAATTCCAGTATTACTGACATCGTCGAAACCTTGTCTGCTGCTGCCTGTGTTCGCCGGGGTGATCAAAATTCAACGAATATATCACATCAATAGGACGCTCTTGTTGTCGGCTCTGGTAGGGAATACTTTTTCGTCTGCTTCCCCGGGTGCGGGCCCAGCCGATACTCGCATACGAAAAAGTATTCCCTACCAGATCCTTAGACAGAGTGCCTGCATCGAACTGTAGTCTGGCTAATAGAACGGGACGAGGGATCGGGTGTCGGGTGTGCAATTTGTC
>JANPDE010000279.1:0-2934 GCA_031431315.1 Haliea sp. | reverse complement strand
GGGAGCGGTCGTCACGCAGTACAATCAAAATCCTTTCCACTATTCGTTCGAAGAAATGCAGGCCATGGCGAAGCTAGCTAATCTCTCGATCCAGCTGATCCGGGAATGGAACCACCCGCGCGACCAACGGATGCTCGTCTTCACGTTGTAATGCGGTGGTGCAGAGTCAGCCCAAATCGCGCAAGTTGAGAAACGATGCGGCCGCACTTGCGTGAATTCCTGGAACTCTGTGCGCGGACTCTTAAAACCATAATGTATGGCCTCCAGAAGCGATTCTTCACTTGCTATTGCCCCCATAACGAGCCGGTAATCGGAGATTGGGGTCGAGTAAAAACTTCCTGCGCACACCGGAAAATGTCCTCAATGAGGTGATTCTGTTGAAAAACTCGATTATGAGAGATAATACACCCGTCGTTAGACGATGAGGAAATTTCTTCATGATGGGTCAACTTCCGGCAGCGCAGAATGCGCTATTTTATGAATTCTCTCTTGAACACCACATCCCTGACGATCATCTACTACGGCAAATAAATCAGCTCCTTGATTTTGATGCCATTCGACAGTACTTGACGCCTCATTACAGCCACACTGGCCGCCCCTCGATTGATCCGGAACTCATGATCCGAATGTTATTGCTGGGCTACTGCTATGGCATACGCTCTGAGCGACGGCTCTGCGAAGAAGTCAACTTCAACTTGGCTTATCGCTGGTTCTGTCGTCTCGGCCTGGAAGATGCAGTACCTGATCATTCAACATTCTCCAAGAACCGCCATGGCCGATTCAGAGATTCTGATCTGTTGCGCTATGTCTTTAATACAGTCGTGACTCGTTGCGTGGAAGAAGGTCTGGTTGGAGGGGAAGGTTTTGCAATCGATGCCAGCCTTGTGCGAGCAGATGCGAACAAGCAGCGCCGCGAGGATAGCCCTGTGGACTGGACGCCCTCCAAAGTTCAGAGTCGGGCCGTTAAGGAATATCTGGAAATGCTTGACCAGGATGACGCGCTAAACCGCAAACAGAAGTGTGTCTCGCTTACCGATCCGATGGCCCAGTGGTCTGCCGCAGGAGGCTCCGCGTATTTCTTCTATTCTACTAACTATCTGATCGATGTGGATAACAACATCATTATGGATGTGGAGGCGACACCCAGTCATCGCCAGTTGGAAGTTGCAACGACCAGGACAATGATTGAGCGGGTCGAATCATTACATGAGATACGCCCCGAACGCTTGATGGGCGATACGGCCTATGGTGCAGCAGAAAACCTGCACTATTTAGTCTCAGATAAAAATATCGAACCACATATCCCGGTATGGGATAAGAGACAACGCCAGGATGAGATATTCTGCATCACCGACTTCAAGTGGTGCGAAGATGAGGGCGAATACCGCTGCCCGAGCGGTAAACCGCTTCGCCGCAGACAGCGGGCATTGAAGACGCCAGGCACAGGCGAGACGACGGATAACAGAATTCGTTACCGCTCAAAGGTAGCCGATTGCAGGCAATGCTCATTGAAGCAACGGTGCTGTCCAAACATGCCCTACCGAAAAATTGATCGCAACCTGTTTGAGAAATCCCGGGATATAGCCAGAGCCATATCCAGTAGTGACAAATACCTCAACACGAGTTTCCATGATCGGAAGAAAGTGGAGATGCAATTTGCTCACATGAAGCATCATCTGCGATTCGACAGGCTCAGGCTGCGCGGACTAAAAAGTGCCAACGATGAGTTCTTACTGGTTGCTACGGTTCAAAATCTGAGGCGGATGACCAGGTTGCTCGGCCAACCGCCGCCCGCAGGCGGGGTTAGTGCGTCTAGAATCCAGAAAACGACGTAAAAGTAGTTAAAACATCAACCCTTAACAGTATTCGCCCCCGCTACAGAGCCAATTACAACACCACGACAAGATCGACTTCCCTCAAAAACCTTTACACCTGCCCGAGCACCGAGTTTTTCAACAGAATCAGGTGAGCAGGGACCTTACAGCTTGCAAACCCGTTATGACCGCTTCCAAGGAATATTGGACCAGCAGCCACCGCAATTCAGGAGACGTTCAGTGGCGTCCACCCTTCTCTGGCGCAAGCAGCGTAGGATTCAGCGCAGTGACGCCAGTCCGCGCTGCTGCCGCACCATGATCCAGCCAGCGATGATCACGCCCAGCGCAACCACCGCAAGCACCAGCGTGGTCAGGGCGTTGATCTCCGGGGTCACCCCGAGTTTGACCTTGGAGAAAATCACCATGGGTAAGGTGCTGGCTCCCGCGCCGGAGGTGAAACTGGCGATCACCAGGTCATCCAGCGACAGGGTGAAGGCCAGCAGCCAGCCGGACGCCATGGCCGGTGCGATCAGCGGCAGCGTGATATCGCGAGTCACGGTGAACGGCCGGCCACCCAGGTCCATGGCGGCTTCCTCCAACGATTGGTCCATGTTCGCCAGACGCGCCTGTACGATCACGGCCACGTATGCCATGGAAAAAGTGATGTGGGCGATGGTAATGGTGTTGGCGCCGCGATTGCCCGGCCAGCCTGTCAGTTCCTGCAGGCTGACGAACAACAACAGCAGCGACAGGCCGGTGATCACTTCCGGCATCACCAGCGGCGCCGCGATCATGCCGGTCAGCAGTGCGCGGCCGCGAAAACGTCCCATGCGATTCAGCGCCAGCCCCGCCAGGGTACCGAGAATCGTCGCCATGGTGGCGCTGACCAGTGCGATCTCCAGGCTGAGCAGGGCGGCGCTCAGGATTTGCTCGTTGTCCAGCAGGGCGCTGTACCAGCGGGTGGAAAAACCGCCCCACACCGTCGCCAGGCGGGAGTTGTTGAAGGAGTAGGCCATCAATACGACGATGGGAATGTACAGAAAGGCGAAGCCAAAACAGAGCACTGAGTACAGGGTGGTCGAAGGCTGCCTCATATTTCAGCCTCCTGTTGCAGGTGCTG
>JANPDE010000278.1:0-2082 GCA_031431315.1 Haliea sp. | reverse complement strand
GGTGTCTTCCCATTTGGCCGGTATGGCGACGCCCCGATTCTCCGTATCAAGGGGCACAGTACCCAGGGCACTCCAGTTATCCCAGCCGACGGTGAAATCCACACCCCAGCGCTCGTCCATGTCCTGGTGCACGGCAAACCTGACGTACTCTCCAAACGTTAATTTTGTCTCGGTATCAAAACCCAGGTTAGCGGGATTGGTCTTGAGATCGCCGTCGTACTTCGGCTCCAACTCACTCTGGTAAAACACCCCGAAGCGGGTGCGGTCGGAGAGTTCATACATCGCCCCAAGGGTGAACCCGACATCGACATCGTTACCATCGATTTTGGCTTCGCCTTCGGGATTGTTCGGGTTGAGACTGGGAATGGCGGTCTTTATTTCAAGATCGCTGTAGTAGGCCTGCACGGTCACACCCAGCGAGAGCTCCTTGGTCACCTGGTAGGCCAGGGTGGGCGCGAGCGCAACCAGCATCAGCGACACCTCCGTGGCCTGGCGACGTCCCACCCAGTTGTCACCGTAATCAATGCCCGCCCCCGACAGCGGTACCAGTGCGATCCCGGCGCTCCATCGATCGGAGTCGAAATCGTGTACATAGGCCATGGAGGAGAATGCGGCCACCTCACCAGCGTTACCGCCATTGTCTGTGCCAAGTCGTTGCGTGGTGTAGCTGGTATCGAACTTCATATCCCCAACCACTGCGCCGGCTGAAGCAAATAGCTGATTGCCCTTCAGGCGTGAAATGCTGGCGGGATTGTAGGCAATGGTCATGGCCTCATCGACTCCCGCCGCGGCCCCTGCCGCCGCGCGTCCACCGGCGAAGTCACCGTATTCGTTGAGCCACAAGGCGCCAGCTGAGGCGCTGCTTGCACCCACCACCGCCACTGCCACAGTTAAGCCTTTTAGCGCTTTTTTCATAGGTGATCCTTAAGTTGCGTTCCCTGACTGGCCCGCTGAGGACCCTGTTTTATGGCGGAAATACTAGCCAATTCACACCCCGCCTGCACGCGGTTTTTTTACGACCTAATCACGGGGCTCTCGTCGCTGTGCCGTTGCCAGCCCAGGGGCGTCAATTTTTGCTAGTTTTCCCGGCCTCTGCCGTCATTATTTTGGCACCCCCATTACTGTACTGTGGGCACAGTCATAGAAACCGCCCACCCGTTGCGGGGCACTACGAGGCACACCATGCAAACTGAATTCTGCAAACAACTGGGTATTGAACTGCCCATTTTCGCGTTCTCCCATTGTCGCGACGTGGTCGTGGCCGTGAGCAAGGCCGGCGGCATTGGCGTACTCGGGGCCGTGGGCTTTTCAGCGGAGCGCTTGAAAGAGGAACTGGACTGGATCGATGAGCATATCGGCGACCACATTTATGGAGTGGATACAGCTATACCTCAGAAATACGAGGGTATGGACAAGACCAGCCCGGAAGAACTGGTGGCCATGCTGCAGGCGGCCATTCCCCAGCAGCACCGCGACTTTGCCAACAAATTGCTGGCCGACGCCGGAGTGCCTGAATGGCCCGACAAAGACGACGAGGTCACCCTGAGTTTCTCCGCGGTGCAGGCCCAGGCACTAGTGGATGTGGCCCTGACCCGCCCCAAATGCCGCATGATCGTCAATGCGCTCGGCACGCCGCCGGCCGACATCATCAAACAGGTGCACGATTCCGGTCGTTTGATCGGCGCACTTGCTGGCCGCCTCAAGCACGGCATCAATCACAAGGCCGCGGGTCTCGATTTCATCGTCTGCCAGGGCTCCGAGGGCGGCGGCCATGCCGGGGAAGTCACCTCCATGATCCTGTGGCCGCAAATGGTCGACGCCGTTGCACCCCTGCCCGTGCTCGCCGCCGGTGGTATTGGCAATGGACGCCAGATGCTGGCCGCCATGAGCATGGGTGCAGCCGGTGTGTGGATGGGCTCCCTGTGGTTGAATTCTGTTGAAGCCCATGCCGAACCCGCGCAGCGCGAGTCCTACATGAAAGCGACCTCCGAGGACACCGTACGCTCGCGCTCCTTCACCGGCAAAACCGCCCGCGTGCTGAAGAACGAGTGGACTGAGGCCTGGGAGAAAGCCGAAAACCCC
>JANPDE010000277.1:0-5199 GCA_031431315.1 Haliea sp. | reverse complement strand
GCTATTGACCAGGCCGCGGCAAGAACTACAGGCTCTAATCAGGAAACATGGACATCCACCGAAACAGCGGGAATGGAACAGAAACGCACACGATGACAACAACAAATCAAAAACGGCTTGCGCTTAAGTCAGTGCCATTCGAACCTAGGTCCTCTTTAAGGTGTTTTGCGCCTTTAACGCTATCAATCCATGAAGGGTTGCTTCGGAGAAAAGCTGACATTCACTCCACGTTATTCCTGATCAACTCTCACGGCAGGTACCCAGAAAACCACGATTTCACTCGACGCACTCGACGAACCCGCCGCCACATAATTGCCTGCACCTTGCCAATACTATGGGAGGGACTAAACTTTACGCACTACGTCCCTTCTTTTCCAGGAGACTCCTCATGCACGAGCAGACGCTTCAGCCATCAACCGCCTTCGCACTAATCCTCATGCTGCTACCAAGCGGGGTGGCAGTCGCCGCACCCGCAGGGCTCGAACTGCTGTTCATGAACGCACAGAACGCTGCCGAGATCACCGCTGAGGATCGGCAAGCAATCTACGCACAGTACAACTTCAAAGTGGGCGTGGATGGCAAGACCTTGATATTCACCGACGCGGAACAGTGTCCGCCACTGCTAGTTGATAGCGGAGACATCCAGGTCACAACGGAAGATCTGAACGGCGACCAGCGCCCCGAGGTCTTCGTGAGCCTTGGTAGTAGTTGCATGTTCGGTGGTGCCGAAACTGGCGTATCGCTCTTTATCAAGGATGGGGCCGGACACTGGGAATCACACAACATTGGCGCTGGCATATATTCAGTCGAAAAGACACGACATCAAGGCTACGCCGACGTCATGATCGGCGGCCCCGGCTTCTGTCATCCCCTAATGCGCTGGGATGGCAGTACTTATGTGTTCGACCATAAGGTGGCTGAGCAGCCTGGTGGGTGCGACGGTCAATGAAGACATGAGCAAGTAGTTATCAAACTTGGCGCTCCCCCTCTGCTCCAGGCTAGCCACCTCGCAGCAAATCTCGGGCGGGGCATGGGTGGGGTCATGGGGTGATCCGGTGGTGGAGACTGGGGCGTGGGGGTGTTGAATTGCTCTCAAACTTGATGCACCAGAGTCGGATCGCTTCACGACTGACTGTGATGCCTCGTTCGGCCAGGAGATCTTCGATATCACGGTGGCTTAGATTGAAGCGATAGTAGAGCCGAACGGTGTAACTGATGATGTCTGGCAGAAATCGGTGGCGTTTGTAGGTATTCATGGCCAGATTCTAGCAGTTAAGGCCAGTTTACTTGGCAGTACCCAATATAGATATACTGAAGTCCTCAATCATGGAAACTACAGGAAGGATCGCTCATGTTTATTAGGACAGCATTGATAATTGCTTTGTTGGCTGGCGTGCCTTGCATAACTGGGTGTGCAATTACTGGCCCATCCGGCCAGGCCGAAATTGACACTTGGATAGGCACTACAGTTGACGAGTTGTATCTAGCGTACGGCACACCATCAACGTCTGTCGTACAGGGTAATGGAAACACACTCGTCGAATTTCAGCATTCACGCCTGGACAGTTCAACCCCGTATTATTGCACCGTTCGATACCTGGTAAATCCTGCGGGCATTGTCGTTAGCGGAACATACGAAGGAAATATTGGGGGTTGCAATCGCTTGATCCAGGTACATCAGAAAACCCCATGACAACGCTTCCTTTTATGCCCTGTGGATTTCCGTGGCCTCAATGTGGATGAGAAAGATGCTGCCCTTCAATTCGGTTGATAATTCCAAATTGCACGCTATCTGTAATTCATTCGCGGAGTAACACCGCCCTCCCCCAAAAAATCACCAAACAATTCGACGAACCCGACGCCAGATGGTTGCCATCAAAACCTTGCGGGGCGACACCTGATCCTGTTGTATAGCTCTGCCTTTATTGCTATTTTCATTCTGACACGTGACGTCAATGAATATTGGAGATAGATGAAATGGCCACAGCAAAGAAAAAATCGCCTGCAAAGAGAGCAGCTGCAGCGCCCAAAAAAGTAGCTGCCCGTAAAAAAGTAGCAGCGAAAAAGTCACCTGCAAAGAAAGCTGCTAAGGGCAATTTCTTTAGAAATGTGCTGAACGAAGCGCGCGAGCAGATGGACATGTTTGTGGGTTCCACTAAGCTCAAGGCAAAGGGTGTGGCGTCCAAGGCCAAGGCCGTTGAGAAAAAGGCAAGTAAGCAGGGTCGAGCGCTGAAGAAGAAGCTTGAATCCCAAGCAAAAAAGGCGTTTGCCAAAGCGCCAGGCAAGGCCAAAGTTGCAGCAAAGAAAAAAATTACGCCACCGAAGAAAAAGGCCGCTGCATCTAAGGTTAGGTCTCGAGCAAAAAAGTAGGTTCCTGACCAGGGCGTGCAAATAACTCATTTCGTGCTTTTTGGGATCAATGTAACCAAAAGAACGAGTACCAAGCAAATTCTGATCGCGATGGCGCTACACAAATGGAGCGACCAGCGGGAAAGGTCATCGATATCAATCGGAACCGCTGGAAAAGCCATTGTCATGGTCTATTTTAACTTCCGATGGCGGCTTGAATTAGGGTTTCGCCATGGACAGGCATATACTGGGACTATGTAATAGAGGTCCATATAAACCGAGCAAAACTATGCCAATCGATAGTCTAAAAGCCCTGATCATTGATTTACATGACAGTTTTGGTGATGATGAAACTAGCCCGCAACAACAACAGTTGATGCAACAACTGCAAATTTACGTACACGATATTGATACAGCTGAACGGGTTCCACCCGGCCTTATAGAATCCGCAGAAATCCTGTTAGAAGAAATGGAAGAGGGTTACCCCAAAACAGCGGCCATCATCAGACAGGTCATCAACACACTCGGTAATATTGGCGTGTAAAACCTCGCAGTGTGCAGCTTTCGGCGACTCGCGCTAAGCGACTGGCTGAGAAGACCAGCGCGGCTGAGGTGCTGCAGAAGTCATTGGCGAAAACCAAGGCGGAAAATGCGGAGTTGCTGAAAAAGGTTGCTGAGCTGGAGGCCAGGGTGGCTGAGTTGGAGCCGGTGGTTGAGGAAACTGTCGAGGGTACTGAAGAGCAAGCTGAAGCTGCATAGCCCGAGAAATCACAATTCATTTTGGCACTTTGGGATTCATAGGATTTTTCTAGCCGCTATTTGTAGTACCGAGTATTGGTATCAGCGCTCTTTTCGGCCATTCTAGACACGATAGCTATGCTAAATCGGTTTAGAATGTGTGCGCGAATCTCACGAGGAGAAGTTGTATGAACCATTTAAAGGCAATTGCTGCGCTTGCTGTAGCGTCAGTTATGACAATCGCCTGTTCCGATGGCTCTGATAATAGAGACAATCCTGCGCCCGTGCAGCTTAATGTCCGCGAGCTGGTCGAGGCCCTGGCCGCAGATGAGATGAATGGGCGAGACAACCTCACTGCGGGATCCTTGCTTGCCCAAAATTTTCTGATAAAAGAGCTGGAAAAAATAGCCGATCCAGTATTTACCGAACTACAGGGCGCTGACGGTTATCTCCAGCACTATGCAGTGGGCAGCAATATTCTTGCAATTGTTAAAGGTGGGGAGCTCCCAGAAGAATACGTGATGATTGGCGCCCATTATGATCACCATGGCAACAACTGTGACGACATCACGGCAGACGACAATATCTGCAACGGCGCAAATGACAATGCCACCGGCGTTGCCGCTGTTATCGATATCGTGCGCTCTATCGTAGCCGACGGCGTGCCGCGACGATCGATTATTATTACGCTCTGGGATGGCGAGGAAGACGGCTTGGTGGGAGCGAAGCACTACGTTCAAAACCCGGTTTTTCCACTGGAGAAAACAATTGCTTACGTAAACTTTGATATCCAGGGCGCCAACCTTCTACCCTCTCTACGGGAGAGCACGATATTGGTGGGCGCTGAAACGGGCGGCGAAAATTTGGTAGCGGCCTCACAGGCGGCTAGAAACGCGTCTACCCTTGATACATTGATGCTGAGTCTGCTGTTCGGACAAGGGCGCAGTGATCACGCTGTGTTAGCTGGTGCTGGAGTCCCGTCAGTCTTTTTCACTGATGCAAATAACGGCTGCTATCACACCGTTAAGGATGATATCAATGCGGTGGATTTCCCCAAGCTTGAGCAACAGATCCGCACTGCCAATGCTCTCACGCGAGACCTGGTGGCGACTGACAGTGTGCCAGTATTCGATGCCACTGCACCCGTGAGCGCTTATAGTGATGCGGTGGAACTATTGCGTGTGGTTGAGATAGCACAGACCGATCTCGGTCTTTTTCCTCCTGATCAACAAGTGGCTATTGCGCAATTTCAGCTGGATCTTCAGGCCATCGTGAATGCCAGCCCTGAAGCCTTCGATGCCCAAGCTGTGGGCACCCTGCTCGGCGGTGCCGCGATGCTGGTAAGCTCCCTGAGAGCGCTGGATTGCGACCCGTATCTCTCTGAGAATTGAGACAGTTGTTGTGCGGGTTCTGACAACTTAACTTTCTCAATCCAGCTAAATCCAGTCGGCGAGACTCACGCAACCGCCCTTCTCCATTCTGCAAACGCACCTATCCTGAGATTCCTATAGTGGTTTGTTGATACCAAGTGTCTTCCCAAGTTGAATAGATTATGGACAGCCGCATGGGCATCCAGAAATCGCTGAGCCTGCCGTACCGATTTAAATTTCCGCATTCCTCGCTCTCGCACCCTGGTTGGCTCATGCGACTGCTCGACCCGATTATTTGCATACTGGGAAGTGTCGTGGATGGCCTCAGGGATGAGCTCCCGGCGGGCAACGCCATAGCTGCGCAATTTGTCAGTGATGATCTTCCTTGGCTCACCATTCTGGGATCGTAGTAATCGTTTAAAGAACCGCTTGGCAGCCGCTCCATCGCGTCGGGCTTGTAGGTATACATCCACTACATCTCCATCTTGGTCCACAGCGCGCCACAGATAATGCTGCTTGCCATTGATCTTCACGAAGACCTCATCAATGTAGAATGTATCTCCGTACCCTCGGTGCCGACGCCTCAACCGATTGGCATATTTGGCCCCAAACTTGATGCACCAGAGTCGGATGGACTCGTGGCTGCCTGTGATGCCGCGTTCGGCCAAGAGATCTTCGATATCCCGGTGGCTGAGGTTGAAGCGATAGTAGAGCCAAACGGTGTAACTTATGATTTCGGGAG
>JANPDE010000276.1:0-8467 GCA_031431315.1 Haliea sp. | reverse complement strand
GCTATTGACCAGGCCGCGGCAAGAACTACAGGCTCTAATCAGGAAACATGGACATCCACCGAAACAGCGGGAATGGAACAGAAACGCACACGATGACAACAACAAATCAAAAACGGCTTGCGCTTAAGTCAGTGCCATTCGTACCGGCCCCTGCTTTTCCATGTACTGCAACTTGAAGGATTACCTCGTAGCTTGCCTCAATACCATCTGCGGCGCCTACACCCGCGCGGGGGAGCGCGTTACCCGCCCCAATGCGATGCTGCCTGCCTATACGCCCAAAGCGCAGGCGCTGGCGCCGTTCAAGGCCTGGAGTTTCGGCGAAAAATTGCGTGTAAGGGGCCTGACGGATACCGCGGCCGGCATGCCCACGGCGGCGCTGGATGTGGAAATGTCCACCACCGCGCGGCTGGCGCAGTACTCGCCCGCGGTGGTCGATGTGCCGCATGGCTCCGACCTGGTGGAAGAGTGGGATTTCTTTTATCGCATGGCGGATCATCTCGATCTCGACCTGGTATTCGTCTCCGTCTTCGGCTTTTCCCATTACCAGGAGGCGGCGCATATGAAGCGCTACCCTCACGGGCATATCTTCGACAGCGAAGTAATCGTGCAGCCGCGCGATGCGGACTGCGAGGCCAGGCTGGATTGCGGCAACGCGGTAATGATGGCGCAGTTAGCGGAGGTGCTGGCTCAGGATTTTCGCGCGTTGCAGGACACACCGGATTTTCCATTCCGCTATATTCCGCGCCGGCACAACAACTTTATGAACTCTTCCGGCCGCTCTATTACCAGGCTCAATGGCAGCAAGCCGTGGAACCCCGTGTGGATGCACCCTGACGATATTAGCGCGGTGGGCGTCAGTGAGGGTGACAGGGTGCGTGTCGCCACACAGCATGATGGCATAGTCGTCATCGTCGAGGGCGATGATACGCTTCGGCGCGGCGTGGTGGCCATCGCCCACGCGTTCGGGGGGCTGGTGGAGGAAGACGACCGCTACACGGAACTCGGCGCCAACACGGGCCGCCTCGTGCGCACCGACGAAGATTATGACCCGATCTCCGGCATGCCGCGCATGGGCAATATTCCTGTGGCCATATCTCCCCACTGAAGCGAGCTCGGGACTTGCCTGATGCTTCTCGAATGACACTACGGCATTTATCAAATGCGTTCAAAACTTTGTATTCTCTAAATCATGAGCTATTTTATTTTAGGAAGACGAAGCCGGCTGTTGAAATGTTCAAGGATGAACATTGATGTTATGTCTTCTTAGTGGATGCAGAGCTTTCGTCGCATAAAAGTTTAGGGCACAGCAACCCTGGTCTTGATTTGACAGTTATTCAGGATTGAATAACTAAATTATGGATAAGGATATCCAATGATCAAATTACTATGCAGGTTCACCGATAAACACGCAGCTTACCTTGCGTTCTCGCTAATATTCTCTATCAGCAATCTGGCCAGTTCTCAAAATTATGATTACTGGCGAGCCGGGAATGGAAGTGTATCCTGGCCTTACGGCTATGGCAAAGATGCTGTAACTGCGTGCAAAGATCAGCAACAAAAGACCGGTGGTTGGTATGCGCAGCGAGTGCTGACGCAATGTAAATATACTGTTGGTTCGTTTTGGAATGGTTGTTCTGAGGCGAGTGGCTGGAACAATAACGTTCAGTGCGAAGGAAAGTACTGTCGAGAAGGTCAATTTTATGTAGGTCCACAGAATCAATGTTGTCCGATAGGAAATGTTGTGAATCCCGACTCGGGCAAATGCGAAGGATTCATTGAAGATAAAAATGAGCCTGCCGACCCCTGCAAGCAAACGTCAGCACCGGTAAATTTCACGACAGGTAACAAGACGATTGTGGAAGTCGATTTAGACCCTGGGACTAACCCTCGTCAATTGCAATTTGTTCGCATCTGGAGCAGCTACAATCAAAAGTGGAGCTTCAGCTACCGCAGTTTCATTGTTAAAGATAGTGATTACGCCACCCTACATCGTGATAACGGAGAAATTGTACGTTTTGACCTGAACTATTCAATCAGCAAAGCAATGCCTATCGACCCGGATGTAAGTGTTGAATTGATTAAATTTACCGATGGTGATCTTCAATATCGTTCTCCTTCTGGCCTCCAGGAAACCTACAGCGGTGCTACAGGAAAATTGAAGTATTTCAAAACCAAAGATGGAAAGGCGATATTTGTAACCGCTATCAACGCAACAACCGTAAAAATAGCCACTGCCGATCCGGGAGAGCCTATCATAGTGTTGACACTTGATGCTGCGGGGCGGGTTATAGCAATGCTCGATCCGGATAATCAAATTTATCGATACAAGTATCGGGAAGATGGCGCGTTAGAATACGTTTCCTATCCAGACACTACTCCAGATGTGAGCGGGTCTAATCCTTTTGGTGAAGATAATCCGTTTCAGACCTATCACTATGACCACGCGGCTAATAACAAGCTGATTACCAGTATTACTGATGCCAATGGCGACCTCTATAAAACCGTGGTCTACGACGAAGATGGGCGCGCCCAATCAAGCGGTTTCGCTGACGGGTCGTTGGATAATAGCACCCTGGATTATTCCTTCATTGATGACCCCTCTGATCCGCGAGTCACCGTCACCAACGCCCTTGAGAAGGACACGATTTATCATTTTGACACGCTGTATGGAGTGAGGAAGGTCACGAAAATTGATGGAGTGGGGACTGCCAGGTGTCTGGCGGATGTACAGAGCCGAACCTATTATCCAGAAAATGGATGGTTGGAACGTTCCTATGATAAGGGCGGTGTCAAAACACATTACGAATACTATGCCGACCGTGTGGGGACCGGCTCTGAAGCACAAAAGTATGGCCGCATTAAAACGCTGACAGTGGCGGAAGATACAGAGGATGAACTGATTTTTCACTACGATTGGACGTACACCGCCAGTCAAACAAGTGTTCCCTTGAAAGTAGAGGCGGTTGGTCGTTGGCGCAGTGATTTCGAATATTCAGTACCGAAAGACCAGTTACTCACTAGAACGGACACAGACCTTACAGTGGGCAATATTCCCTATTCAACCCAAGGGCGCACACGGATATGGGACTACAGATATGATGATTATTCGGATGGACGAAGATTGATTAGGGAATTCGGGCCTCGACAATTCGCGGTCCCACCAGTACCTGCTGTTACGTCCTACCAGTATTCACGCCAAAGGTATCTGACAGCAGTCACTAATGCACTGGGTCATACCACGCTCTACCAGAACCATAATTGGCGAGGGCAGCCTCGCAGAATAGTTGATCCCAATCTGAAGATCACTGAGATCACCTACACGCCCCGCGGTTGGATAGACAGCATCATGCAGGATGTGGGAGGGATCAATGCGAAGACTCAGTTTAGCTATGATCACGTGGGGCAGCTAAAGCGAGTGACCCTGGCGGACAATACCACTTTCGACTATCAGTACGATGCTGCCCACAAGTTGGAAACCATTACTAACGCCGTTGGAGAGCGGATTGAATATACTCTGGACGCCGCCGGAAACGCTGATTTGATTTCACTCAAGGGCAGCGGTGGAAATTTGATTCAAATCGTAGATTACGAGTTTGACGAACTAAGTCGGTTGTTCAGGGAATTGGGCGCGGATGGGCAGGTTACCCACTTCGGCTATGATGGTAGCGACCACCTTGTGTCTATCGACGACGGTGTGAATCCGCCGGCAATGCAGGGCTTTGATTCATTGAATCGCCTGAGGACTGTGACTGACGCTGGTGGAAACTCAATATCCATTGCCTATGATGGTGAAGACAATATTGGTCTGATTACTGATCAACGAGACCTGTCTACCAACACCATTTACGACGGCTTTGGTAACCTCAAGCAGGTCACCAGTCCCGATACAGGGACCACCATCTATACCTACGATGTAGCAGGTAATCGCGTGAGTGAAAACGATGCGCGTGGTGTGAAGACCAACTACACCTATGATGCCTTGAATCGACTAACGAATGTTACTTATCCCACGGATTCCAGTAACAATGTCACCTATACCTATGACACTTCGCAATTCTGCAACATGTGCAATGGTCGCCTGACTGCAATTACCGATGCCAGTGGCGTCACATTCTATGTTTACGATTCGCTGGGTCGGGTTAGTTCGCGGGTTAATAAAGTGCAGATCCCAGGGGGAGGAGCAGTTCCCGATCTGGTTACAAATTTCACCTACAACGCTGCCGGTCGCCTGACCGCAGTGCAGTACCCCAACGGACAGATTGTCAACTACACCCTGGATGCCGCCGGTCAGGTGACTCAAGTGACCCGCCAGGACAGCGCCACGGCCACTCCAGTGCTTGTGGCAAGCGCGATCGTTTACCAACCCTTTGGTCCCTTGAAGGATATTAAATACGGTAACAACTTGCAGCTAAGTCGTACCTACGACCTTGATGGTCGCCTCGTCACCCAGGCGATTGCCGGCAAGCAAGACCTGCTCTATGACTATGATGCGGTCAACAATGTCAAAGCGATTAGCAATTCGAGTGATCCCAGTCGCAGTGAGGTGTTCACCTACGATGCGCTGAATCGACTGGATACAGCAACCGGTAAGTACGGTGCTATCGATTATGACTATGATGCAGTCGGCAACCGCACGCTGCAGTCGACTAATCGGCAAGGGCTGTTTACTACAGAAACCTATCAGTATCCGTTGACGAGCAATCGGCTCGATCGAATCGACATTCGGGTCGGGGCTGCTCCTGCCAAAATCCGCAAGTTTACTTATGACAATGCGGGCAATGTAGTGGACGAAACCCGAGCGGACGGTACGCACAGGCGAGCCCACTTCGATACAACCAACAGGATGGATAGCGTCACCCCTTAACTCCAAGGATCAGGAGTCTTTAATATGAACAGAATCATTTTCCCAGCGCTGTTGTTGCTGTTGATCAGCGGTTGCCGGATCACCACCACTATTGTGGGAGAAGGTACAATTATCAGCCAGAGCGGTCATTTTTTTTGCGGGACGGGTAATACCGGGGATTGCGCCGAGGATTACCAGACGGCAGGATCTGAAACCCTTGTGGCAGTGCCGGCGACGGGATGGACCTTCGTTAAATGGACCAATTGTAATTACGCCAGCATTCTCAGTTGTAACATCTCGTTCGGCAAGAATATAGCCAACAACGTGTGGCCTATCACCGCCACGTTCAAACTCAATGATCCACCGGTGCAGGCAGCAACTTACACATACAATGCGCTGGGTCAGCGTATCACCAAGAAGGTTGGCAACGTGACATCGCTCTTTCAGTATGACCTGGGAGGTAATCTCATAGCGGAATTGAACAGTACCGGTCAAGCACTACGCCAGCACATTCACCTCAACAATGAACCTATCGCACAGCTGACTAGAAAACCAAATGGTACCCTGGCCGTGCAATACGTGCACACGGACCACCTGGGTACACCCAACCTGTTGACCAATCAAAGCGGCAATGTGGTGGCTGACATCGAAGCCATGCCTTTCGGGGAGACCTTTGTTGAGTATGCGGAGGTGGAATACAACAAGCGCTTCCCCGGGCAATACAAGGATGCGGAGACGGGGTTGCACTACAACTACTTCAGGGACTATGACCCGAGCACTGGGCGGTACGTTCAGAGTGATCCGATTGGATTAGGTGGCGGATTAAATACCTATTCATATGCATTGCAAAACCCTATGACACATGTTGATCCATCAGGATTAGAAGTAACTATGACATGTAGGCCGTTAAATCTTATTCCCTGGAAAAAGCATTGTGCTGTTGTCGTTTGGCACGAAAATGAGTGTGGGATAAGGATTATTGATGATCAGTACTCCCTGTCAATGGGGAATAGTTCTCCGACTGATGCAGAAAATGCGGACGATACGTATAATATTGACAGGGACGGTTTTGAAAATCCCCGGCCTGGAGTTGAAAATTATGAGATACCTGTTCCTCCAATTTTTCCATCGCAGGATGACTTTGATAACACAGTGAGGCGCAACGGAGATAGTTACTCACAGGGTCCATATCGGTTGCTGGGACCAAACTCCAATACGGCAGCTGATAATATTATCGAAAGATCAGGTGGAACTGTTCCAAATGTACCATCTGCTCCAGGACAAAACTGGCCCAATTAGCCGTGGGATTTTAAAAAATGAAAAATCCAGCTGATGGAATTTTTATTTCTTCTCTTGTGGTTGTTCTGATTTGCTCTTTCTTTATCGAGCAACCGAATATTACAAGTCTCGCTCTGGTAGTGATATTAACTGCACACAGCGTTTTAACTGTCTTTTTATCAGAGCATTTTTTGCAAAGGAATATGTGGGCTGTGTTACTTGGTTCGGCTGCTGTTAATGCCATGATTTTTTCTGCAGTAGTCTTCCCATTTTGGATGATCCTGCGCAAAAAGAAAAAAACATTGTGTTCTCTCTTGATGCTAACTTTTTTACTGGTCTATATAGCACTTCTATTTTTCTTGTTTCCAGCAACTGACGGACCGTGAATGAGGAGTCAGTGCTTTTACGAGCGCCCCATTCAGCTGATTCGTTTAATCATGTCGTGTGCTGTAGCAATAATCGTTTTTGTAGATGTGTATGCGTCAAATTGATTAAAACGCATACCGCACCGGCATCGACTTAAGCCCCCCCACAAAAATCGCTTGCACCCAGTCGGGATCTCCCGCTAGTTCAATATGCTTGAGACGCGGTAGCAATTCCTGAAAGAATATCTCTACCTCCAGTACTGCCAGATGCTGGCCAAGACACATGTGACCGCCGTAGCCGAAGGCCAGTTGATTGCGATTGTCGCGCTCGATGTCAAACGTGTCGGGATTGTCGATGGCATCACTATCGCGATTCGCGGACGGGTACCACAGGCACAGGCTTTCGCCTGCCTTCAGGTTTTTGCCGCGCATCTCAATATCTTGCGTCGTCGTGCGCATCATGTGCCTTACGGGGGATACCCAGCGAATCATTTCGCGTGCGGCTTGTTTTGCCAGCGCGGGATTCTTACGCAATTTGTCCAGCTGATCCGGGTTTTCCAGTAGGGCCTTCATGCCGCCGGCGATTGTCGCAGAGGTGGTGTCGTGGCCAGCCGTTGCGGTGATAATGAAGTAGCTTATCTGATCCATCTGCTCCATGGGTTCGCCGTCAACCAGGGCATTGGCAAGGATGGATGCGAGGTCATTCCTGGGGTGCTTCTTGCGGTCCTCCACCACCGCGGTGAAGTAAGTGAAAAAATCCATCAGCACACTCAGGCCTTCGTCTACAGTGCTGCCTCTTGATTGCGTGGGGTCCTGGGCACCAAATATCTCCTGGGTCAGCTTGAGCATCATGGGCTCTTCTTCGGGGGCAATGCCGATAATCGACATGATCACCCGCAATGGATAGTACAGGGCGATATCCCTGACAAAGTCGCACTCGCCGCCCAGGGCTTCCATTTTGTCGACATACTGTTTGGCAATGGCCCGCATATCGGTACTCAATTTGTCGATGGGGCCGGGCTTGAACCAGTCTCGCGTTACATTGCGCAATTTCTTGTGCTTGGGATTGTCCATATGAATAAGCGTGTCCAGCCCGTTCTTTGTCCCGAAATTCTCCAGCAGGGCCTTTTCGAATTCCCGTTGGATCAGCACTGTGCGGGGGTTGTTGATGAAGGCCGCGTTGTTCTGGCTGATGGCCTTGATGTCTTCGTATTTGGTGATGGCCCAGAATGGCTCAAAATCCGGGTGCTCCACGTGGCAGACAGGATCGTGTTCGCGCAGGTGACGCAGCAGATCATGCATGCTTGTTTCGTCACCCATGATGGCAGGATCAAGTAAATTCAGGGCGCGATTCATGTGATTACTCTGTCATTGGGACAGCAGCAGTCTACAGAGCGATCGCGATGATATCCAGCGACGGTTCAGCCGGAGGTCTACAACTCCTCGGCCATCTTCTCCCGCATCACACAATCCTGGATTTTCTCGGTAACGTTCATGGGGCAGTCGTGCGCAGCGCAGCTGGCCAGGAGAGCACTGTGGCAGCTCAAATTTCCTGTAAGCGGGATTGATGCACGCCATGATCCATTCGAAGCTGTTGGCACCCCATACTCCTACCCGCTCGCCGGGCTCAATACCCAGGGATCGTTGCGATTCGGCAATAATCCACGCGCACTTCCATCTGCCTGAAAATACGACCTGTTCATGTGTCCACGCTAAACATCTCGAAATAACCAGCTAATATAGACATCTCGCGGTAAATACCCGCGCCTCTCTGGCAACAGGGATTCGTATGGCCGCGATCAACACTGCATGGAAAAGGCGAATGGCGTCCCCTCCATGTTGCGAATTCAACTGATCATCGCAACACGCTACTATTTCACAAAGAAAAGTGGAGTGTTGTCCTATGGTTTATCGAACCCGCCTTAAGTACACCGACGAACAGAAATCCTATATCTGGGATCGCTATAAACAAGGAGATGCG
>JANPDE010000275.1:0-6557 GCA_031431315.1 Haliea sp. | reverse complement strand
GCTTTGATTATGGGCAGCGGCACAGCATCGAGCGCCTGTTGCCAACCATGGAAAGGGCGGAAATTATTCGTGCATCCCTTAACACTCGCGGGGCCATGATAGTGACACGTGACCTCGCTGAAGCGGTCGCGGTCAGCAATCATCTGGCTCCCGAGCATCTGGAATTGTCCGTGGTTGATCCGGAAAGTCTACTGCCACTGGTACGGCACGCCGGTGCTATTTTTATCGGCTCATTCACTTCCGAAGCCATTGGTGATTACTGCGCTGGCCCCAACCATGTGCTGCCGACCTCACGCAGCGCACGATTTGCTTCGCCGCTGGGGGTCTATGATTTTCAAAAACGCAGTTCCATCATACAGTGCAGCGAGCGCGGTATGCGGGAGTTGGGTGCGGTCGCGTCGGTACTGGCCAGGGGCGAATCCTTGACAGCTCATGCGCGCAGCGTTGAGATGCGCCTGGCAGTTAAGCCTCAGCGCTAACGATTGGCCTCCGGGCTGGCCGACTGGTTCAATGCGCCCACTACTGCGCTCAGCTCAACGCTCTGCTGGTAGCGCTGTACCGAGATAGCCACCGTATCTCCGGGCTTGAGCATGGCAATTCGATGCATGGTTAACCTGCCGTCGACCACCGCCTCGCCGTTTATGTGGGTGATGACATCCCCCACCTGCACCCCGGCCTTTTGTGCCGGGCTGTTTTCAGCGACCTCGACCACAGACAGTGTCTGGTGCTTGCCTCCGGCTGTTGAGGTCGCGCCGATCGGTTCCACACTCACACCGAGCCAGCCGCGAATTACCTCGCCGAAGTCGATC
Organism: Haliea sp.; assembly: GCA_031431315.1. GTDB lineage: Bacteria > Pseudomonadota > Gammaproteobacteria > Pseudomonadales > Halieaceae > Marimicrobium. Next base: position 5,748 of record JANPDE010000275.1, on the reverse strand, counting down.
AAGTCCCGCATGACGAAGACGGCCAGGTTTACCGGTATGGCCAGGCTGATGCCGATGCCGGTGGCAGCACTTTGCGGTTGCTCACTGCCTGTATAGATCAGGGTGTTGATTCCCAACAGGTGTCCGTTGGTATCGATCAATGCGCCGCCTGAATTGCCCAGGTGAATAATCGCGTCAGTCTGGATGTAATCCTCGTAGGCGTTCATTTGCAGGCCAAAACGCCCCAGGGCTGAAACGATGCCCTGGGTGACCGAGTGCCCGAAACCCAGGGGATTGCCAATTGCCAGCACCACATCACCGACCCTGGCTTGGTCGGAGTCCCCCAGTGCGATGGGTTGCAGATCCGGCAAGGTCACTTGCAATACCGCAAGGTCAGTGGCTGTATCGATGCCGATCACCACCGCATTGGCCGAACGACCGTCGTACAGCATGACCTGGATGGCGTCCGCGCCTGCAATGACATGGTTGTTGGTCAGTATGTGCCCTTGTTTGGTCATGATAACCCCGGACCCGAGCGAGCGCTCGATACGCTGTCGTTGCGCAAGCGGTTGCGCGAAGCGCCGGAAATAGGGATTGTCCAGCAGCGGGTTGTGCCTTTCTCTAACCAACTTGGCAGTGTAGATATTGACCACTGAGGGGGTGGCCTCGCGCACCGCCGTGGCATAACTGACAGGCGCCTGCTGCGGTACCGCTGCGGCCTGGCCTGGGGGTAGTACCCACCGGTCGAGGATCAGCAGAGCGGCCAGAAGTCCTGCGATGGCGGGCCAGATGATGAAGGATAGACTTTTTTTCATGCGCGGCCGTGTGTGTTGTTGGCAGTCGCATTGTATATGATGCGTGCCTGGGCATGCCAAGTTGGCAGCGCAGCAACTTGAAACCAGAGGTCGTTGTCCTATGAGTGTAGCCCTCACTGAACTCAGCAGGTATCTGGAACAATGCTTACAGCCCGAGCAGTTTCAGGATTACTGCCCCAATGGCTTGCAGGTGGAAGGTCGACCTCAAATCACGCGACTGGCGACTGGGGTCACGGCCTGCCAGCGTTTTGTGGATGAGGCGATAGCGTGGGGGGCTGATGCGCTGTTGGTTCATCACGGCTACTTCTGGCGTGGCGAGCCACCGCAAATTGTGGGAATGAAACGAAAACGACTCGCTGCACTGCTGGCCGCCGAGGTCAGCCTGCTGGCCTATCACCTGCCGCTGGATGCCCATCCCAGATTCGGGAACAATGTGTGTCTGGGTCGGCTGATGGGTGTTGACGCCGATATTCAGGAGCCCCTGCAGCCTGGAATCGGGAACGGCCTGGGCAATATCGGCAGCCTACCTGTGGCCGTTCCCGCGGCAGACATTGTCGCCAGATTGAAGGCGATAACGGGACGCATTCCACTACACGTGGGTGACCCGGATGCGTTAGTGCGTCGCATCGCATGGTGCACAGGCGCTGCCCAGGGTTACATCGATGCGGCGGTGATGGCGGGTGCTGACCTGTTTGTGACTGGCGAGGTGTCGGAGCAGACTGTGCACACCGCCAGGGAGGAGGGGATACAATTCATCGCGGCGGGACATCACGCCACGGAGCGCTACGGTGTGCAGGCCATCGGCGAACATCTGGCCGCACAGTTCGCTCTTGAGCATCGGTTTATCGACATCGACAACCCCGTATAGCGTAGCGGGTAATCAAGACTCACTCCGATTTTGATGTGGCGACTGCCAGTGATTCACGCTCCAGCCCAAACTCCTCATTGAGCATACCTTTTTCGTCGGGCGAGGTTTTTGGGGCATAGTCCAGCGGGGGGTGTGGAGTAACCAGGTCGTCGGGGATCTCAGCGGGGTCACGATCATTGCGAAGGCGCGCCATGGAGACTGGCCCCTTACCCTGGCATAGGGTCGCGGCACCGTTGGCCAGGTGGTTGTGGACCTCGCGGTAACTCTCGGTAAGGCTATTTAGCAGGGTCGCAGTCTCGGTAAAGTGTTCAACCACCTCATCCTCGTAGGCCTTTCTGTCCTGTTCTACCCGCTCCAGCTTATTTTCTAGCTGCCGACATTTTTGTGTCGCGGCAGAGGTGTTGCGGCCGGCTAGCCAGCCCAAGAAAAACCCCAGGAAAGCCGCAGCTATGCCAACAGCCAGCAAGATTCCCGAGCTGTATTCAGGTGATTCCACAGATGATTCCTCACGAGCCGACCAAGTGAGGGAAGTATACCTCTTATGATCCGCGCGCAGTAGCTTGGGCCCCGCACGGCTACGTTGCCAAGCGCAGAGGCTGTGGTTAAAGTGTGCCGTTTGCAAACAATATGGGACGCGGTAGCCCCAGACATGACGACACCCTGGCAACGCTATCAAGCCGACTTGCAGCGTAAGGATTTTTCCCACGACTCCTCCCAGGAGCAAGCGGTCATTCTGCTGCAGGACCTGTACGAACGCCTGGTGGCGAGTTCAGCAGAAAGTGGCCGCAGTTTGAAGGCTTGGGTGCGCAAATTCCGCGGGGTGGGGATTGAGCCGCAGATCGGCCTCTATTTTTGGGGAGGCGTGGGCAGGGGCAAAACCTATCTGGTGGATACTTTCTTTGAATGTCTGCCCTTTGAGCGCAAGTTACGCGTGCATTTCCACCGCTTTATGCAACGGGTTCACACAGAGCTGGCCAACCTTGAGGGAGAGAAAAATCCATTGGAGATTGTTGCAGACCGTCTTTCGCAGCAAGCTTGTGTGCTGTGCTTTGATGAGTTCTTTGTCTCGGATATCGGGGATGCCATGATCCTGGGGGGCTTGATGAAGGCGCTGTTCGCCCGCGGGGTGACACTCGTGGCGACTTCCAATATCGAACCCGGCAGGCTGTATGAAAATGGGCTGCAGCGGCAGCGTTTCCTTCCTGTAATCGCCCTGCTGCAAAAATATACCAGGGTCGCAAACGTCGATGCCGGAATCGATTACCGTTTGCGTACCCTGCAGCAGGCAGAGTTATACCATTCTCCCCTTGACGCGGAGGCTGACACGAGCCTGCAGGACAGCTTTTCGCGCCTTGCACCAGAACCCGGTAAGCCATGGGAGCTACTGGAGATCAACAATCGCTACCTAACCTGTCGTTGTTTGGCCGATGACGTGGCCTGGTTTGACTTTGATGAGCTGTGCGCCGGGCCGCGCTCCCAGAATGATTACATTGAGCTGGCGCGTATCTTTCACGCGGTACTGATCTCCGGTGTGCCGGAGTTCGTGCCGGACAAGGATGACCAGGCGCGCCGCTTCGTCAATCTGGTGGATGAGTTCTACGATCGCAATGTCAAACTGGTTCTGGCGGCGGCCAAGCCGCTGCCGGACCTGTACGCTGGCGGTCGGCTGGAGTTCGAGTTCCAGCGGACCATCTCCCGCTTGCAGGAAATGCAGTCTTACGAGTACTTGGCCCGGGAACACCGCCCTTAAGCCAGTTGCAGAAGGCTGTCGGGTAATTCTGCAATCTGGCTCGCATCGGACCCTGACTTTAAGTAGTGACAGTGTTCGAGTGGTAACCCAGAGGAGGCCTTCGGGCGTGGGAAGGTCACGCGGTGAATAAGCTTTTTGAACAAGCGTGGCCCTCCCACGCCCGAAGGCCTGTGGCAGAGAGCCCCCTGAACCGACCCAAAGTCGTGTCCAAACAGTCGAGAGTCGACGAAAAATGTTGCATTCTCGGCTTGAAATGGGCAGGCCCATTGAGTAGTATGCGCCCTCTCGAAATTGGACTCTTCCAAGAGGCAGTTACTCATGAAAACTTTTAGTGCCAAAACGGAAGAGGTCGCTCGCGACTGGTTCGTGGTGGATGCCTCCGGCAAGACTCTGGGGCGCCTGGCGAGCCAAATCGCGCACTATTTGCGCGGTAAGCACAAGGCTGAATTTACCCCCCATGTGGATACAGGCGATTACATCGTGGTGGTGAATGCCGAAAAGATACGCGTTACCGGTGCCAAATCAAAGAATAAGATGTATTACCATCACACCGGTTACCCCGGCGGCCTGAAATCCATTTCCTTTGAGAAATTAATTGATAAAGCTCCAGAGCGGGCAATCCAGACTGCGGTGAAGGGCATGTTGCCGAAGAACACTCTGGGTCGAGCCATGTTCAGGAAATTGAAAGTGTATGCCGGGACTGAGCATCCACACGTGGCGCAACAGCCCCAAGCACTGAACATCTAACGGATAATCTTTTATGGCAGCTACTCAATATTATGGAACCGGCCGTCGCAAGACGTCCACCGCCCGCGTATTTTTGACAAGCGGCGCTGGAAGTATCACAGTTAACAAACGACCTCTGGATCAGTACTTTGGTCGTGAAGTGGCTCGCATGATCGTGCGTCAACCGCTGGAACTTGTTGAATTAACAGCAAAATTTGATGTAAACGTGACGGTGGCTGGCGGTGGGAGCTTCGGTCAGGCCGGGGCGATTCGCCACGGCATTACGCGCGCCTTGATGGTATATGATGAATCCTTGCGGGGAACTTTGCGCAGTGCCGGATATGTTACTCGCGACGCGCGTGAAGTGGAACGCAAGAAAGTCGGTCTTCGCAAGGCGCGTAAGCGTCCCCAGTTTTCCAAGCGTTAAGCTGGTGGCATGTATCCCCAATATCGGCGGGGATACGGACACAATCAAAAACGCCCGGTGCTGTGCATACCGGGCTTTTTTTTGAGCCTGATATAGGCTGGTGGTTGCTGCCCTGACTTAGCTCAGGATTTTGCCGAAAACGCAGTAAAATCAAGGAGTCTTCCTTGTAACAACACGGCAAAATCATTACCATTTGGACCGTTTTTGAGATCTGCGGTTTGATAGTCTACGGACCGGTCGGAAACTGATCTGTCATCTGGGGAGAGAAGCATGACTAGCGATGTCGTTAACGCCGGAAGGAGGAAGTTCCTGACGGCTGCCACGAGCGCAGTAGGGGTTGCCGGCGTAGTGGGTGTGGCAGTGCCCTTCGTAGGTTCCTGGAATCCATCGGCCAAGGCCAAGGCGGCCGGGGCACCGGTAAAGTTCGATTTTAGCAAGGTGGAGCCCGGCCAGATGACGATTGCGGAATGGCGCGGCCAACCGGTCTATATAGTCAATCGCACCGAAGCACAGCTTGAGGCACTGCCCGGTCTCAACGCCCAACTGAAAGACCCTGACTCCAAGAACCCTGATCAGCAGCCTCCTTACATCACGGGTATAGAGCGCTCAATCAAGCCGAATCTGCTGGTCGTCGTAGGATTGTGTACGCATCTGGGTTGCGCGCCCAAGTTTGTGCCGGAAGTTGGTGTCAAGGATCTTGGTGGCGATAAGTGGGTGGGCGGTTTTTTCTGCCCCTGCCACGGCTCCAAATTTGATCTAGCCGGTCGGGTTTACGACGGTGTGCCTGCCTCTGCCAATCTGTTGGTTCCTCCGTATTCGTTTGAGGATGACAAGGTCATGGCTATCGGCGTGAACCCGGAGGGTGTCTGATGAGTAAAATGCTGATTGGATTACGCGACTGGGTTGATGCGCGCCTCCCCATCATGAAGGCGTGGAACACTCACATGGGCAAGTATTACGCGCCCAAGAATTTTAACTTCTTTTACATATTCGGCGTACTGTCTCTGGTGGTGCTGGTCAACCAGCTACTCACGGGTATCTGGCTCACCATGAGCTACACGCCCAGTCAGGAGGGCGCCTTCACATCGGTGGAATACATCATGCGGGATGTCGATTTTGGCTGGCTATTGCGCTACATGCACTCCACCGGCGCCTCGGCATTTTTCGTTGTCGTGTATCTGCA
>JANPDE010000274.1:0-6938 GCA_031431315.1 Haliea sp. | reverse complement strand
TGACGTCCATGTGGAATACGGGGGTGTGGTGCCAGAATTGGCGTCCCGGGACCATGTACGCAAGACGCTGCCGCTGCTGGAGCAGGTATTGCAGGACTCCGATCGTGTGGCAACGGATATAGACGGGGTGGCCTATACGGCAGGTCCGGGACTGGCCGGTGCGCTGATGGTGGGCGCCACCCTGGCGCGGGCCCTGGCCTGGGGTTGGCGTATTCCCGTGTTGGGGGTGCATCACATGGAAGGACATCTGCTCGCACCCATGCTGGAAGTGGACGCACCGCAGTTCCCGTTTGTGGCGCTACTGGTGTCCGGCGGCCATACCCAACTGGTGCGGGTGGGGGGCATAGGCCGGTATCGACTGCTGGGTGAGTCGCTGGACGACGCGGCAGGCGAGGCCTTCGACAAGGTGGCGAAAATGCTCGGCTTGCCCTATCCCGGGGGGCCCCAGATTGCGCGCCTGGCGCAGCTTGGCGCGGCACAACGCTTTGACTTCCCCCGTCCGATGGTGAATCGCCCCGGACTGGATTTCAGCTTCAGCGGTCTCAAGACCTATACCCTGAATACGATTGCGGACTGTCGCCGGGCCGGAGAACTCAGTGAGCAGGATCGCTGTGACATTGCCCGCGCATTTGAAGAGGCGGTGGTGGCTACGCTGGTTATCAAATGTCGCCGGGCGCTGCGCCAGGAAGGCCTCAAAACCCTGGTTATCGCCGGGGGGGTGAGCGCCAATGCCAACCTCAGGTCCGCGCTGCAGGTGGCGCTGGTCAAAGAAGGTGCCCGTGTCTTCTACCCGGCGCCGATGTTCTGTACCGACAACGGGGCCATGATCGCGTATGCCGGCGCCCAGCGCCTGCAAGCCGGGCAGGTGGACGACGCGAATGCTCGCGTACGACCGCGCTGGCCAATGGACGAGCTGCCGCCCCTGCCCGAAACCAGAGTCGCCCGGAAAGCAGGTCGCCCAGAAACGGGGTCGCCTGAGTGAATATCGTCTATATCAGGGGTCTGCGTGCGCAAGCGGTCATCGGTGTGTATGAGTGGGAGCGCCACATTCGCCAGACCCTGGTGCTGGATCTGGAACTGGCCAGCGATACGGCACGTGCCGCAGCCAGTGATCAGATTGCTGACGCACTCGATTATGCGGCGCTGTCCAGGTGTGTGCTGGCCCTGGTCGAAGGCAGCGAATACCAGCTGCTGGAAACCCTCGCGGACGCGGTGGCTGGCATGATTACGCGGGACTTCAGTGTCCCCTGGTTGCGCCTGCGCGTGAGTAAACCCGGGGCCGTGGCTGAGGCCGAGGACGTGGGTGTTCTCATCGAAGTTGGCGTGCGGTCCTGACCATGGCGCGGGTATTTCTCGGTATTGGTAGTAATATCGAGCGCGAGCGCTATATCACGGCTGGTCTGGATGCACTGCACGGGCTGTTTCATGAGCTGGCGTTGTCCTCGATCTACGACAGCGCCGCTATCGGATTTGCGGGGCAACCTTTTTTTAATCTGGTTATGGCAGTACACACAGACTTGTCGCTGGGAGAGTTGGCCGCGAAATTACGCCACATTGAAAACGAGCATGGACGCCCGGCCAATCCCACGCGCTGCAGTGCCAGGCATTTGGACATCGATATCCTGACCTATGACACTGATGTGGGAACGTTCAGTGGCGTGCAATTGCCACGGGATGAAATCCTTGAGAATGCGTTTGTGCTGTGCCCACTGGCAGAGCTGGCGCCCGACGCGCTGCACCCGGTCCTCAAACGCAGTTACAGGTCACTCTGGCAGGCTTATGACCAGTCCTCACAGCCGCTCTTCAGGGTGGAATTTATGTGGCGGGGCCGCCTGATCTCACGCGCACAAGAGTAGCCGTTACACCGGTAGCCGGCGCTACGCGTCAGCCGGGGCGCATACTCTCCAGCACCCTGATGCGCTCCGCATTGATAGCCTCTCCCAGGGCTTTGCCGGCCAGTCCCGTGTTATTGAACTGTTCCGCGCTGATGCCCTGTGCTACAGCCAGTGTCTGGCGCAAGTAGTTCGCCTGGGGGTAGTCGCGCTGCTCCAGGCCAAGTCGGCCGCGGGCGTCTGCTTCACACGCCAACAGAAACGCTTCGAAGCGGTCCGGGCGGCGCAGGGCATCTGTCACAGTGAGCAATTTCAATAGTGTTTTACCGCGCAGTTCCAGCGCCCGGTGACAATCGGTGTGGTACAGGCAGACAGCGCGCGCCAGTTCACTGTAACGCCGCGGCGCCCGCAAGCGCTGGCACACCTGCTCCACCAAGTGGACACCGCGCTGCTCGTGGCGGATATGCCGGGGCCATTCCGCGGGCGGTGTGCTGCCCTTGCCCAGGTCGTGCAGCAGTACGGCGAAGCGCACATCGGTATCAGCGGACAGCGCGACCGCCTGTTGCAAAGCCATGAGAACGTGCACGCCAGTATCGATTTCCGGGTGATGCGCCACCGGCTGCGGCACCCCGAACAATGCGGCCACTTCGGGCAGCAGTTTATCCAGCGCGCCGCAATCCCGCAGCACCTGCACGAACACTTCCGGGTTGCGCTCGCCCAGGGCTTTCTCCAGTTCCACCCACACGCGCTCTGTGCTCAGGTGAGCCAGTTCGCCTTGCGCCACAATGTCCGCCATCAAGGCGAGGGTTTGCGGGGCGATCGTAAAATGCAGGTGCGCGTACCGGGCGGCGAACCGGGCGGTGCGCAGTACCCGCAGGGGGTCCTCCACAAAAGCGTCCGACACATGGCGCAATACGCGCTGTTCCAGATCCGCACGGCCCCCATAGGGGTCAATGATGTTGCCCTCGGAATCCTGTGCCATGGCATTGATAGTGAGATCGCGTCGCCGCAGGTCTTCCTCCAATGTGACTGACGGGTCGCAGTCCACGGCAAAGCCTGTGTAGCCGTGCCCCTTCTTGCGCTCAGTGCGCGCCAGGGCGTACTCCGCTTTGGTGTGCGGATGCAAAAACACCGGGAAGTCCCTGCCGACCTGTTGATAGCCCTGCGCCAGCAAGTCAGCGGGCCGGGCGCCAACGACTACCCAGTCGCGCTCTGCGAACGGATACTGCAGCAGTGCATCGCGCACCGCGCCGCCAACCAGGTAGGTTTTCATCAATTCAGTCTACAGTTCCAGGGATGCGGCGTCATGGCCGGGTGGTAATCGGCTTGTCCCGGCAATTGCCGTCGCTGCACGCGCAGCGCGTCCACCGGCCACTGTCCAGGTGATACAGGGACAGGGAGCCATTCCAGATACACCCGGTATCCAGCCCGATGGCATTGGGATGGTCGGTCTGTCCGGCTATGGTAGCCCAGTGGCCGAACACGATGCGGTCGTTGGCGGTCTTGCGCTCCAGGTGGCTGAACCAGGCGGACACTGCTTCATTGTCCGGGTTTAGCACCCCGGGTTTCGGACTACTGCCCTTGCTTTCCAGGTCCAACCTGCCTGTTTTAGTGCAGTAACGCATGCGTGTCAGGTAATTGGTGATGACGCGCAGACGCGCCATGCCGGTCAGGTCATCGGACCACAGCGCTGGTTCGTTGCCGTACATACCACCCAGGAATGTAACACGGTCGGGACCGCGCAATACGGCCTCCACTTCGCGCGCGTAGCCGATGGCCTGTTGCACACTCCACTGTGGGGGGATGCCCGCGTGGACCAGCGTGTAGCCGTGCTCGTGATGGATCAGCGGTTGTCGCACCAGCCAGTTGAGCAATTCCTCCCGGTCGGGCGCCTTGAGAATCTTGTCGAGGGTATCCGAACGACTTACCTGGCGCACACCCGCAGCCACTGCCAGCAGGTGCAGGTCGTGGTTGCCCAGCACCACGACGAGGTGTTCTCGCATTTTATACAGGAAGCGCAGGACGTTCAGGGATTTGGGGCCACGGTTGACAATATCTCCCACCGACCACAGCACGTCGTGTTCGGGATTGAATTTCACCGCGCGCAGCAGACACTTGAGTGGCTGCAGGCAGCCCTGGATGTCACCCACCACATAGGTGCTCATAACAACTGCCTAGTTGAGCGCCGTGGGGGTATGCAAGGAAAAGGCGCGGATGGGCACTTCAAAGGTGGGCAGCTCGCCGGGGTCTATGTGCATCGGCTCACGTACCACCATGAAGTATTTGCCCTCCATGCAGCCCACCGGTGTGGACAAGGTCGCACCGCTGGTGTAACGAAACGAGGCTTGCGGCGGTATGACCGGTTGTTCCCCCACTACGCCATCGCCCCGGACTTCCTGCACCTCGTTATCCGCGTCGGTGATGATCCAGTGCCGCGACAGTAACTGCACCGGCAGGTCCGAACCATTGCTGATGGTAATGGTGTAAGCGAAGGTGTACTGGCTATCGTCCGGACGCGAATGACTCGGCAAATAGGCGGTAACCACATTGATCCCCACCAAAGCAGGGCTAAAGGGAATTCTGGACATGGATGGCGTTGGTAATCTCAATAAATTGTGTCAGTTGCAGGGTTTCTGCCCGCGCGCCGGGATCTATTCCCAGTGCTTCCAATTGCGTGCTATCTATAATCTCTTTCAGGTTGTTGCGCAAGGTTTTGCGGCGCTGGGCAAACGCAGCTTTCACCAGGGCACGCAATTGCGGCGCGTTGCACGGCGGCCAGGGCGATTGTGGCCAGGGCGTCATGCGCACGATCGCCGATTCTACTTTAGGAGGTGGATTGAATGCGTGGGGGGGTACATCGAACAGGTGCTCCACCTGGCAATGGTACTGGGCCATGATTCCGAGTCGGCCCCAATTCTTGTTCCCTGGGACAGCCGCCAGCCGTTCCACTACCTCCAGTTGCAGCATGAAGTGCATGTCGCGGATGATGGAGTAGTTCTCCAGCAGCTTGAAAATGAGGGGGGTAGAGATGTTGTAGGGCAGGTTGCCCACCACGCGCAAGCGCTGGTCGCGGCGCTGCTGTTCGCCCGCTGTGTGCGCAGCCAGAGCGGCGAAGTCAAAATGCAGCGCATCGGCGCTGTGCAGCTTAAAACCGGGCTTGAGGCTGAATGAGGCTAACAATCCCGGCAGCAGGTCGCGGTCCAACTCGATCACGTCCAGCCTGCAACCGCTGCCGACCAATGCCGCCGTTAGTGCGCCCTGGCCCGGTCCGATTTCCACCAGGTGTTCATCGGCTTGCGGGTGCACGGCAGCGGTAATGCGATCAATGACCGAGACATCCTGCAGGAAGTTCTGGCCGAAGCGCTTGCGGGCTTGGTGTTGTGGCTGCTGGCGATGCATAGACTTCATTGTAACGGGGATTCACCCATCCCTGAGACGCCGGACCCACTCTAGTTGCCTGGGTAGACAAATGGTTTTGAGGTCGTAGTGCTCGATGGCGAATTTCCGCGCGTTGCGCCCCAGGCGGTGACGCTCGTCCGGATTATCCAGCAGCGCGATCACCTCATTCACCAGCCCCTCGCGATCAAAAAAGTCCACTAGGCGCCCCGTTTCGTCATGGCTGATGGCCTCGTGCAAGGGTCTGGTATCGCTGGCGACAATCGCACAGCCAATGCTCATTGCCTCCAGCAGGCTCCAGCTTAGGACAAACGGATAAGTCAGGTAGACATGAACGGTCGACAACTGGAGTAATCGCACCAGGTCGGGATAAGGCAGCTTGCCGACGAAATGTACTCGCTCCAGAGGCTTTGCGGGCATCGTCTCTCGCAGTTCGTCAAGGTATTTCAGTTTCCAGCTCTTTCCTTCCGGGTTTGGTGCGCCGTAACTGACTTCGTCGCCCCCCACGATAAAAACGTGCGCATTGGGGCGGCGTTGGAGCAGGTCGGGTAGCGCACGCATAAAGGCGTGGTAACCACGAAGCGGCTCCAGGTTGCGGTTGATGAAGGTAATGACCTCATCGTCCCGGGTTAGCCTGAGAGACTCTCCAATCTTGAGCCAGACATCGTTGTCAGGTACGAGAAGCCCGGTGTCGATACCGTCGTGAATGACGGCAATTTTCTCGCGAAAAGGCTCAGGGAATGTGCTCGCCTGCCACTGGGTAGGGGAAATAGCGGCATCAGCCAGGTCGAAATGCAGGATATTGTTCGCGTTTCTGAGCCTCAGGCGACAGGCTGCTCCGGGGTCTGGATCAGGAAACTCGGGGTCGAAATCCACAGTGGCGCCTTTGGTCTGATAATAAAACTCACAATAGATGCCGAGCCGGGCATCCGGCCAGACTTCCTTGATGAACAAGCTCTCTCCCCAGCCGGGGTGGGCAATGATGATGTCCGGGATGAAGCCTTCTTTTGCTAGCGCCAGGGCGGCACGAAAGCAGGCTTCAGCGCGTATGGTCTTGGTCTCAAAATCCTTCACCCAGGGGTGAATTTCAGTGGCTGTGCTGCGCGCCGGATCGTAGCGGCGAATTTCTACTCCCTGCCATTCCCCCGGCAGGCCTTCCCGCATGGTCAGGGCCAGAACCCGGTTCCCGGATTCGGCAGCCAACGCCGGTGCGAGGTGCTTGAATTGGCCGGGGAAATTCTGGTGAAGAAACAGGACCTTCATTTATAGCAACTCCGATAACTTGCGTGCCAGCCTATTCCCAGCTTTATTCTGGTGGGCCATTGAGCCGTAGCTGAATTGTGGCCGTTCCAGGGGCCTTTTTACCTTTTCAATAGTGCAACGTTCTCGGCAAGGCCGGGGGCGGCAGGATAACAGATTCAATGCATTGGGCCAGTTGAGCTCTCCGGTTTCCAGGGGGATTTTGTAACATCGGCCCCGGTGATCCAATCTGGGTGGAGGCGTGTGGCGTAGACAGAATAGTGATGTAGATCATGCGCTCCGGCTTTCGATTGCCCCCTAAATAGGCATTGACAGAGGCTTTGCGTTTGACAATACTCCATGGACCGCAGGTAAATGGCATCATCGTAGCGAGATTGACATCGATGGGGCTGTGTTCGAAGGGAGCAGGGCCGCATGCGGGTTGACGAATCCGCTGCTCGTAGGGGTGCT
>JANPDE010000273.1:0-1534 GCA_031431315.1 Haliea sp. | reverse complement strand
CCTTCCACGTCCCAGACTTCGGCGTTGTCGGCACGCGCGACAAAGATGTGGTGCGCCTGGCCTACGCCGCGCGCCACGGCGGCGTTGCGCCGGGCCATCAGGTGGGCGTTGGTGTTGGAGGCCAGGTCGGCTTGGGTGTCGGGATGGGTGTCGCGTTGCATGGTTACGATCCTTTCGTGTCAGGTAGCCATCGTGTCACTCGGGCATTGTATGTCATGTAAAGGCTCAACGGTTTCAGCGATGTCTGAGCAGGAAACCCGTTTCCGCCCGCTAACCGACCTTTGACAGGTACTCGGCGCAGATAGCCTGGCCCAGTTCGCCGGTGAGTTGGGCGCTGCTGCCGGCCGTCAGTTCGATCTGGCGCGCTAACTCGCAGTAGCGAAACAGCAGGTAGTCGCGGTCCACGCCGGTGCCGCCGTGGCAATGCTGGGCGGCCTGGCTGACCCGGTGCGTCACGTTGCCGCACCAGATTTTTGCCATTAGCACCGCGTCCTCAGCGGGGCGGCCCTGGTCGATCAGCGAGGCGGCCTGTTGTGCTACCAGGCGCAGGCACTCGACGTCGATGTAGCAGTCCGCCACGCGGTGGCTCACGGCCTGGAAAGTCGCAATCGCACGGCCGAATTGCTCACGTTCGGACGTGTACTGGCCGGTGATACGCATCATCTTGTCGCACACACCGAGCGCCATGGCGGCGAGCGCCGTGCGGGTTGCCTGTTGCGCCCACACCATGGCGGCCAGTGCCTCGCCGCCCACCGCAATGATATCCGCAGCCGGCACCTGCACCTTGTTCATGGCCAGTTCATGCTGGGTTTCACCCGTGGTCACAATCTGCGCGTTGAGGGTGACACCAGCGGCGCGCGGATCCACTAGCGCTACGACCAACTCCTCGCCCATTTTGGCGGATACCAGTATGCGCGCGGCTGAGCGTGCCAGGCTGACGCAGATCTTGGTACCGCTGATGGAGTAGCCGCCTTCTTTCTTCTGTGCGCTGCAGGCAGGCCGCGTGGGATCGTCGTTGTTGTACTCGCCCAGTGCGGCAGTGATCAGGGTCGCGCCACTGGCGATACCTGTCAGCCACTGATCCTTCTGCGTGTCACTGCCGAAGCGCCGCAGGGTGCCTGCGGCTGACACCAGTACCGGGATCACGGGAGCTGGCGCCACGGTGCGGCCCACTTCCTCACACAGGGTGGCCAGGCTGTAAAAACCCAGCTCGGTACCGCCCTGGCTTTCGCCAATATCCAGTCCCAGCAGACCAGCATCCGCCAGCGCCTGCCACAGGTCCGCGTCGAAACGCTCCTCCTGCTTTTCTATGGCCTTGAGTTTATCCACCGAGGTAAAGTCGCCCAGGATCTGTTGGGCCAGTTGTTGCGCGCTGCGTACTTCTTCAGAAATTGTGAAATCCATGGCCTTGTTCTCCTAGCGGGTGCGGGGCATCCACAGCCCCGCCATCGCGATAATGTCACGTTGCACTTCATTGGCGCCGCCACCGAAGGTGAGCACCGCGCCCACCCGCCAGCGAAACTCGAGTTTGCCC
>JANPDE010000272.1:0-3492 GCA_031431315.1 Haliea sp. | reverse complement strand
TTAATCCGGATTAGCCAACTCCCGGCGGGTTCAACTTGCTAGTACAAAAGAGAGACCCCCCCGGCTTTGCCGGGGAGGGACTCTGGCGGAGTGAACTCAACAGTTGTGACGTACGCGCGATAAAGGCGAGTGGCAGCGGATATGCTCCGCGGCGAATATCTCAGCAGTTTGAGCGAGCGGGGCATATCCGCTGCCAATCGCCGCAACGGAGCCTCTGATCGTGATCCATCGACGGAGAGCGCAGTTGTCATTGGTTTGAATGAAACGCCCCCTGCAGGGGGCTCAAGAAGTCGTAAGGCTGCGTAATGCCTGCTTTAGGCGGCTCACACACTAAAGCACCCGGCTTTGCCGGGGGCTAGTTACTGCAACAGGTGGGTTGATACCGAAAAGGACCTGATTCGGCGTTTTCATGCAAAGGCATTGACGAGCGTTGCACAATCACTCGAAGCACCGGGTCTGGAATCGCTGCCATAGTGTTGCAGCGTCCTCGGCGGAATCCACTGCCAGGCGGTAGGTCTGCTCTTCCGGCGCCAGCACCTGTGCGTTGCCCAGTTGTTGTTCCAACACGGCCACATCCGCTTCTGACGCATCACTGGCACCGCGCCTGATCAGGCGCTGGCGCAATTGCTCGGGTCGCGCAGTGCAATCGACTATGACAAATGGCACGGATAGTGTGCGGGCTAATTGGTGAAATCGATCACGTGTGCTGCGATGTAAAAAGGTGGCATCGACAACAACCGGGAAGCCGGCCCCGATTATCACGCTCGCCAGTTCCTCAAGTCGGGAAAACGTCTTTCGACTCATGGCGGCACTGTACAGCGAGTCGCGTTCTCGTGGTTCACTGCGCTGTTCCGGCACCATGCCGGCGAGCCGTTTGCGTTCGACATCGGAACGGATGCGCACCGCACCGCTACGCGCCACCAGGGCACCGGCAACGGTGGACTTGCCGCTGCCGGACACACCGTGGGTGATGGCGAGGAACAAGCGCATGGGCTGAGGGCAGGTTTGCGCCAGCGCCAGGTAACGCAGGAATTCGAGATAACCATCGGTAGCGGTGATGGGGGTACGTTGCAGCGGTTCCCGCAACAGGTTCACCTTGGCGCGCACCATGGCGAAATAACAGCGGTAGAGTCCAAGCAGTCTGAGTCCGGCAAAGTCGCCGCTGTATTCAAGGTAATCCGTTAGCACGCCGTGCGATGCTTCATTGTAGCCGCGAGCGTCCATGTCCATCGTGAGAAAGGCAATTTCCGAGATACTGTCCATGATGCGAAACGACGCATTGAATTCGATACAGTCAAAGAGCCGTACCGCGCCATCCACCAGGGCGATGTTACCGAGGTGGGCATCGCCGTGGCCGTCGATTACCGTGCCGTCGCGTAGGCGCTGTAGCATCGTGGGCAGCACTTCGAGATAGCGTCGCTGTGACCAGTTCTGGATTTCCTGTAGTTGCTGCACTTGTTCCTGTGGCAGGGCGTAGTTGCGGATCTGTTGGAAATTCTGTTCGATAGCCGCCTGCAGGGCCGCGGGTGTGCCCGGCTCGTTACTGTCGGGATCGGGTCGGCAGACTGGCAGATCCTGGTGCACCCGGGCCAGCTCCCTGGCCAGGGCTCGCAGCAGGGCAGGGTCGAGTCCGTCCCGCTCCGCGATGGCGGCGAGCACTCGCTCGTCATCGAAGCGACGCATCTTGACCGCGTAGTCGATGGGCGGGCCGTCGCCCTCGATCCTGGGTCCTTGCGGGTCCTGGGTGATGGGCACCACCGCGAGGTAGAGCTCCGGCGCAAACCGCCGGTTGAGTCGAACCTCTTCCTCACAGTAATGACGACGCAGCTCCAGGCTGGAAAAATCCAGGAAGCCGAAGTTCACCGGTTTCTTTATTTTGTACGCGAACTCTTTACAGAGAATTACCCAGGAAATGTGGGTTTCGCGCAACGCGGCGGGGTCTCCATGCTGGATCGTGTGAAGCAATTGTTCAACGCCGGTACTGTCCATAGTTGAGCGACCCGCTGTATCACCGCGTCATGTGGGTGCGGTTTATTTTTTGGTTTTAGGCTTGTCCTTGTTTTTGCCCTTGCCTTTGGCCTTGGTTGTACCCTTGGACTTCCGCGGTTCCTTGGTTCTGGTGGGCGAGTCGAGCACAGCCTGTTGCGCCGCCTCCCGCAGTGCGTCATAGGCTTCCTGTAGGCACGCCTTATAAAACTGCGGGTCCGGCATCATCTCGCGGCAGGAGAGGAAGTTGATGGTGATGCGTCCGGCACCACTCAGTATGGCGTGAAACAGCCCCATCATATCCAGCAGTGGTCCAAGTCCCAACATCAGGTGCACCCTGGCGCCCGCCAGGTACAGGGGAACCTGCGGCCCAGGGACATTGGAAATCACCACATGGCAGGGCATGGGCCTGGCGGTACGTGCCGCAGCGAGTGTGACGGCGCGAAATCCCCATCCCAGTACCTGCGGGATCAGGATTTCGCTGATGTTCATCATGACACTGGCGCCCAGGGCATTGGAAAAGACCTTGGATTGCTTGGCGCTTTCGTGAATGGCATGCAGTTGCTCCACGGGATCAGCGATATCGGTGGCCATGGTGATCCGCATCAGACTCACCTGGTTACCGCTGGAATCGCTATTGCGTTCACTGCGGATATTGATCGGCGCTCCGGCGATGAGGCTGTTCGCGGGTAACTCGCCCTTGCTCAACAGGTATTTGCGCAGCCCGGCACCGATGATTGCGACCATCACGTCGTTGATGGACACATTGCCGAAGGCCTTGCGAATGAACTTCACATCGGCCAGTTCCATGATCAGGGTGTCAGTGACCCGGTTGGTACTGATGCGCGCGTTGAAACGCGTTTTTGCTGTGAGCGATTTTCGTCGATCGGTCTGCGGGTTCGCGCTGAGTTTGCGAGCGCGAACGATCGCAGGCACCAGGGTACTGACAGTCTCCATGAATTTGATCGGGAGCCTCAGGTTGTGAAAGTAGGCGCGCGACCAGACTTGCCAGGCACTGGGCTCGTTCTCGCCCTGCCAGTTGTCCTCAACCAGCGCTGGCTCTATGTCGTTGGTCAGGCTGTGAATTGCCGTGACGATTTCCGCGCCGGAAATACCGTCGATGGCGGAGTGATGAATCTTGATCATGATGGCGAAACTATTTTCGGGTAAGCCCTCGACCCGGTTGAGTCCCTCGATGACATAGGCCTCCCACAGGGGGCGCTTCATGTCCAGGCCTCGCGCCTGCAGTCGCGCCAGTAAAATGCAGAACTGGCGCCAGTCGCCGGGTTTGGGCAGGGCGAGATGGCGTACGTGGAACTCGAGGTCAAAGTCCGCGTCTTCCACCCAGTAGGGCGTATCCAGGCCCATGGCACCGCCCGCCAGTTTGCGCCTGAATATGGCAGACTTGTGCAGATTGCGCTCAAAGACGGTGAGTATCTCCTTGAAGCGGACCTTGCCTCCTCCTGGTCGGGCGGACTGGTCGTATACAATCACCGGGCTGATGTG
>JANPDE010000271.1:0-2474 GCA_031431315.1 Haliea sp. | reverse complement strand
CAGATGAGGAACGGGCTGCATTCGATTGGCGCATAACCTTGCCGCGTGTCTCGCCAGTGGGCAATTTGTAACGCCAGTTCCAAGTAGCCCGGTGTCGGCAGGTTTGCCAGCTCGTCATCTCCTGCCAGATTGGTAACAGGGCTCCAGACGGCGCCATTACGATCAATCGATGTTGAGCAGCAAACCCTGTGGATTCTCGGAATAATCCCGGGTCGTGGCTAGCATGCGACTGGAATGCTTGACCACCTCCGGCTGGAAGCTGTGGCAAACACCGGCAGACGCCTTCACGCCTTCGGGAGGTAGTGCCTGTAGATCAATCAATCGTCCCAGCGCGATAAGCGACGCGCGCCGCAACACATGGGCGGCTTCGGCCTGATCTATCTCCAGGGTTTCCGTCCACTCCCGAAAACCTCGCCCCATCGAAACACCAGCGTACGGCGCAGGCCCCGAGATCAGTTCGCCCTCCACTTCCCAGCTCATTACCAGAGCCCCATCGCGATACAACTTAGGCGCCGTGCGTCCACCGATGCGGTTGTCCGCATTCGCGCTGTCAAGCGGTTCCCGGTCCGGCACCATGGCCTCATAGCGCCGGTGCCCCCGACCACAGGCGGCATGGGCAATGGCCAGGCCCAACAGGTCGTACATATGAGTGCAGTGCCAGCGCATGTTGGTGTACTGACCCAGGGCCGTGGAGCGTTTGTGCAGCGGCATGCCTACCACTTCCTGCAATATACCTACAGCACCGGGACAGGTGTCGCGTGGGAAGCGCGCCGCCTGACCCTCCACGGCCAGCACCTTGTCACCGTCGTGGCGCATCTCAATACCAAAATGGTGGAAATCATCCTCCAGCCAGGCCACCACACTGCGACCAGAAGAGCGCAGATCGATAGCGCGGCGGGCACAGGGGATGTGTTCAGGCATTCTGGTACATCGCCACGACACAGGCGCCGCCAAGGCCGAGGTTGTGCTGCAACGCCGCCCTCACATTTTTCACCTGCCGCTGTTGTGCCTGTCCCCGCAATTGCCAGACCAGTTCCGCACACTGCGCCAGACCGGTAGCGCCGATGGGATGGCCCTTGGACAACAAGCCTCCCGAGGGATTGACCACCCAGCGGCCGCCGTAGGTACAGGCGCCGTCCTCGACCAGTCTCTCGCCCTCTCCCTCGGCGCACAAGCCCAGGCCCTCGTAGGCGATTAGTTCCGCCGTACTGAAACAATCGTGCAGTTCGATAACCTGCACGTCCTGCGGGCCGATGCCGGACATCTCATACACCTGCTGCGCCGCGCGCTCGCACATGCCGATGCCGACGGTGCCGATCGGCCCGCGGCTGTAATCCTCCATCCGATCTGTGGTCAGCGCCATGGCCGCAACTTCCACTGCACCCGGGTGCGGATACCTCTTTAGCCAGGCTTCGGAAACGACAACGGCCGCCGCCGCGCCATCACTGGTGGGACACGCCTGCAACAAGGTCAGCGGATCATGGATCATCCGCGACTCCATTACTTCCTGCAGCGTGCACACCGCCTGGTACTGTGAGCGTGGATTGTTCACCGAGTGCAGGTGGTTCTTGACGGCGATTTTCGCGAAGGTCTCCGCTTTGGTGCCGTACTTCTGCATATGGTCGCGACCGGCATCGCCGAACAAACGCGCGGCTATCGGTGCTTTCTTTTCCTTTTCGGTATCCTTGGCGATGTCCTCCAGCCCCGGCAACTGGTTTTCGAGCGGGCCTTTTTGCATTTTTTCAAAGCCGAGGGCCAGCACACAGTCGTTCAGGCCGGCCCTGATGGCGTTGTAGGCGAGATACAGCGCGGTAGAACCGGTGGAACAGTTGTTGTGTACGTTAAACACAGGTATGCCTGTCATGCCGATACCGTAGAGCGACTGCTGCCCCAGTGTGCTCATCCCGTTGATGTAGCCGCAGTAGGCCTGTTCGATCTTGTCGTACCCCACATTCGCATCCTGCAACGCCGCCTTCGCCGCCGCTTGCGCCAACTCCTTTATCGCTGTATCACAGCGCTTGAAATCGGTCATGCCGACGCCGATCACGTACACCTTGCCGAAATGTGCCATTGCCATTCTTCCTCTGATTTATGCCGCGAGTACGCGGGTAGTGCCACTCAATTTTACTTCACCGTCCTGATTGTGCAGCGTCAGCTCGGCAATAATGATCTTGCCCTTGGCGGAGTCTTCCTTGCCACTGACCACGATCTTTGTACTGAGCGTTTCACCGGGCCAGGTTTGCCTGGTGAATCGCACACTGTACACGGTGAGGTTACCGGCACCGGCCCAGTCCGTTACGGCACGACCAAGAAGTCCCATGGAAAACATACCGTGGCCGAATACGCTGGGCAGTCCGGCTTCCTTCGCCGCTACCTCATCGGTGTGCATCGGGTTAAAATCGCCCGAGGCGCCCGCGAATTTCACCAGATCGGTTCGCGTTAATTTATGGCTTACCACGGGCGCTTCGTCGCCT
>JANPDE010000270.1:0-28938 GCA_031431315.1 Haliea sp. | reverse complement strand
ATGCGCTTTCTGCAGTCGTTCTGGTTTCCGAAAGTAAAAGTCCCAGTACGTACCAAAAGCCTCCACTTTCGTATAGGCATAAAATTTGGGAACGCAACTGTCCCATACTGGGCCCTCTTTTCATTGACTACCATCGTGCTCATACCAATAATTACATTCTGTATAAAAAAGTGTGCGCTTGAGAATGCATTTCAACATATCGACAAGCCACGACAAACGCCAGCGGTTGATGAATGATTTTTTTAGCCAGCCTGATACTGTTTCGCCTCTGTCGCGCTTGATACAAATAAACACACACGCCGGAGCAACATGAAGCAAATCGTCTACATAGTTCAGGTAATAGTAAGCGATGTCACCAATAAGGCTTAGCTCCAGCATAACCTCAAGTTTTTCGTAGGTTCTGACCGAGTATGGCCGTGAATAGTCAATGGATAGACAGGCCCAATCACCGCCGCGCAGCAGTTTCTGGAATTCGCTTATGGCATTGAGGTGGGGCTGGGGATTTCCGCTGAATACTGCACAGGATGGATTCATATCATGGAAACAGGTTCCTCCAGCCTGCCGATCCAACAGGGATGTGAGGGAAGCTGTACCGGACCTACCGGAGAGAGGCCAATCACGATTCTGGATTTCTGCACGTCCTCGCTCACACTTAATCACTGCTCTTGACTGCAATTACTGCCTTAATACTATCCACCGCCTCGGCAATGCGCTCATAACACGTAGTGTATTTGTCTCGGGCACGTCCGTATGGATCCTCTATCTCTACCGATAAACCAGCGCCTCCCAAATGGGCACCCAACAAATATACCTTTCCTGCGACACTGCTTTCCATGGCAATCAAACTGTCATAATGGCTTTTCTCCATCACGAAAATGATATCACTCTGATGGAGCATCTGGTGCGTAACACGCGTTGAACGAATGTGGCTCATATCAAGACCGAATTCCCGCGCCACATCAACCATAACTGGATCTGCCGGTCTACCCGACTCCTGGTGAAAACCCGCGGATGCCACCGAGATACCCGAATCTTCCGCATATGCTCTGACCAGCATATCAGCAAGTGCGCTGCGGTTAATATTGCCATAACACAAAAAGACCATTGACGCCGCCCGAGAAACGGCAGCCGCCACCTCTCCCGATCTCCAGGCCCGCTTCTG
Organism: Haliea sp.; assembly: GCA_031431315.1. GTDB lineage: Bacteria > Pseudomonadota > Gammaproteobacteria > Pseudomonadales > Halieaceae > Marimicrobium. Next base: position 27,776 of record JANPDE010000270.1, on the reverse strand, counting down.
CTGCGAGAAAAATTTCTTTTCCTCAGAAAGCGCTTGGAAGCGCTGGACATAGGAGTTGAAAATCCGCTGAATATCGACCAAACCCGGGACGGGGTCACAAATACTCTGCACGTCGAAGCGATGTCTGCGGTTAAAGATGAGCCCCAGCTCCCGAAAAACTTCCCAAGCACCAGGAATTTTGGTCATACGTGTATCGGTGTCGTCGCGCAGGACCGCTTCGTACCACTGGAGATCTCGGGACAGCAATCGGCAGTAAACATCATTCCGATAGGGGTGGCAGGGCTTTATTTCCCCATCAAGTTCCAGGTCCAGTAACATTGATGGAAAGTCTGCCCCAGCCGCGATCGCCAGCGGCAAGGAACCCCAAAACCTGCCATTAATCTCCATCAGGCAAAATTCCCGGGTAAGCAGGTCAAGCTTGAATTCCACCATGGCGACGCCATTCCACTCCAGAGCTGCAATCAGTCGCTCAGAGGCTGCCAGCAATTCTGGCATCACAGGTTCACTTTTACGCAAACTGCTACCGCCCCCCGTCAGCGGCACTTCATGTAGTCGCCTATGCTGAAAGGCATAGACTATCTTTCCACGACAGGCGATAAGCTCAATGCCGACACCCGTTCCGTGGAAAAATTCCTGTAGCAGGAGAGGACCGAACCTCAATGCGTGCGCACATCCGGACTCCAGTTCCGCTAAATCGAACGCATAAGTAACCTGCAGCTGACTGGCACCGCCTTCCCCTGAACCTATCGAGCGCGCAGGTTTCAGCACTACCGGAAATCGGAGAGTATCCTTGAAACTCGCAAGTTCGCGCATAGTAGTAAGCGACACGCCAAGTGGCCTTGGCACACCAACTTTATCGGCCAGCGCGAGTGTCTGTGATTTATCCAATGCCACTTCAAGACTTTGGGCAGTAGGCATCGCAATTTTGATGTGCTGCAAGGAATCACGAGAGCGGGATAGAGCAACAAGGGTCCGTTCCGTGACGGGAATTACCAGGTCATAATGCGTAGTACCAACATGCTCGACTAGCCATGTAACGAACGCTTCGGGCGCCGAGAGCGGGTCAGGGTATCGGAAATATGAAGTGACTGACTTTGAGTAACTACTCACAGGTCGAGCCGTGTGGCTGGCAACATGAACGACACAGTGTCGACGCGACAGGGATCTGGAAATTGTCAGCGCCGGAATCATATCCGCGTCTAACACCAGAACGCGAGGCCGTTGGTCGCCGCTAACATTCACTATTGACGCCCTATCAGCCTCATAAACACTCGAATCAATTCTTCGCTGCGACTTCTGAAGACAAACCAGAAGACTAAGACATAAACTAACCCTCCAAGCGGTATCTTATATAAGCTGGCGGGTCCTGAAACGTTTGAAAGTGCCATATCTACCAAATAAATTACAGCGCACATTAGCAGCGAGATGAACAGTGCGGGGCTGATCGAAGTCATTATGTCCTTGAGCGGAAGGGCTAGAAGGCGGCCGCCACGTATCAGAGTCAAGCCAAATATACAGACGGAGGTCAGGCTCCACGCAATGCCCAAGCCAGACAAACCCAAGGGAAGAAGAGTAAAGATTGCAGCCGTCAGAAAAATCAATGTAATGAAAGCGTTCGTCATATTAATGCGAGCCCCCCCGGCCGCGAGCATTGCGGGGGAAATGACATAGGCTAGTATTCTTAATGGCACACTCACTACAATAATGGCAAACAGGCCGGCGATTTGAATCCATTTGTCACCCAGAACTAACCCTATGATTTCTTCGCCCACAATCGCCACTCCCAGAAATATGGGAAAAATGAGGGTACTGGCGAATCCGAGTGTGGTTATCAGATAATCGTTCCTGTTGCCGGTCCCATTGTTCATGCGAGCGAAGGCAGGAAAGGCCACGACATTGAACAGAGGTATACTCTTTATCATGAGCATTGTGGCCAACTGGATGGCGACCCCGTAAAGACCGAGCTGAGCAATATCAAAAAACTTTCCAGCTATAACTACATCCGCCCTGTTGTATGCGACGAATATCACCTCGGATAGCGCAACAAAAGCGCCGAATTTAAACAACTCTCCGGTTCCTCGGGGAATAAAGGACGGTAGTTTAGGGTAGTCGATAAGCCGGTTGAACCAGATGCAATTAAATAGTGCGGTAAACAAAATGGCTACCACTATCGCCCAATACCCATAACCCAGAAAGGCGAGACTGAGGCTGAGGAGGGACGCAAGCACGTCCGTGACGAACGTAATCTTGGACGTCTTCTTGTGGTCGAGGTTTCTCGCCACCAGCGAGGACGGCACTGAGGTCCACGGGATTATCAAATAGGTCAAGGCCAGTACTTTCAACACCATTTCCAGGTCGTCGTTGCCATAGAACCGGGCAATATAGGGGGCCAGAAAAAACTGCAGGAGAAACAATATTGAATTGATTACTACAAGTAGACCCAGTGTTTTCCGGACTAGTGGACCAGTTAATGACTCGACCTTCATCAAGCCCTGGCTAAGTCCGACAGTGGAAAACAACACTAGGAAGGTTCGAAATACCTCGGCGAGACTGAGTACGCCATAGTCTTCAGGGGCCAAGAAACGGATGACAAAAATAGTCGAAAGCCAACTGATTATTTGCCCCATAAAACGCAGGGCCGCAACCCAACGAAATGCCGACAGGGCTCGGTCTACCAAATTGGACTGATCTAATTCTTCTATGGGCATTTCCAGCAACTTATACACTATTTTGTTGTGGCTGTAATTGCATAAATAGTACACAGTTTTCTGTTCAATTTGTGAGCATCCTCCCATATGGCCTGCACCAACTCGTAAAATACCTGGGGCATGTTGAACCGCAAGCCTTTACAATAGGCACTCTAACGGGGAGTAATCAGCGTGAAGTTTAAAATGGCCTGTGTCAACTGACTGCAATAAAACCCATAACTCCCCCGAAAATATAACGAGTCGGCAATGGCATCAATGGATAAGATCCCTTTTTTCTCCATCATAATATCCACCCGCGACCGGCCCGAACTTTTTCAGACTGCCCTGCGTTCAGTCCTCGATCAGTCGTTTTCCGATAAGGAAATTATTGTCGTGATCGATGGGTCTACCGATTCAAACCTGGCACTTTACGGGGAGCTAAAAAGGCAGTATCCGGGTGTCGTGTTCCTGGAACTGGAACACAGACCGAAGGGCCATGGCCAAAGTTACACCATGAATCATGGTGCGTTCAAATCCTCTGGACAATACCTGTGCTTTCTGGATGACGATGACTATTGGATTGATGACCGCTACCTTCAGCAACTTTTTGACAGCATCAAAGCATCAAAGCACACGGTTGATGTACATTACAGTAACCAGAATGCATTATTTGCCGACGGTACAGTTCTACATGAAAATGTATGGATTCAGGACCTTATTCCGAAGATGCAACCGCGCAATAGAAATCACGCGGACAGTTATTTTGTCGATTCCGATGTTTTACTTTCTAGCAAGGGTTTCGCTCACCTGAATTGCAGCGCATTTAGACGTGAATTCTTTCTCTCTATCGGTGCGATGGATGAAAGTATCCGCTACGAAAACGACAGGGATATCTATATACGATCAGTAGATGCGGCCAAGCTCATTCTATTCAGCACCCGTTTCATATCAGTGCACAATATCCCTGATATCACCAAGAAGACCAATATGTCGACGGTAGGCTCAGAGATCGACAAGAAGGTTTATCAGCTGCGTGTTTATGATAAGGGCATTTCAAAGAGCGAAAAAGCCAGTATCGTGCGCTTCTGCAGCAAGGGCAAAGTATACGAACAAAAGCGTACCGCGAGTATTCTTGCACAAAGCAAGCAGTACAGAAGTGCGGCACATTTTGCCAAGGAAGCTTTGTTCAATGGTTTCAACTTCCGTTGGCTGGCATACACCCTTTATCTGGTTTTTCGGGCTCAATTTAAGCCCAGTGACAGTTCCAAGGATAGCCGTCAGTGAAGTCAGCCCCGCATTTGGATTACGTCAATGTCCGACGCTCTTACTAACGTACGAAAGGTAGCGGCAATTCTGGTGCCGAAACAACATATATTTCTGTTAAGCCACATGCGGGCCTATACCAGTCTTTTCGGTCATATCATGGGGTCGAACCCGAAAATTTGTGGCTATTATGAAATGCACATTGGCTATCACAGCTGGAAAAGTCTGATCAGGCAGAAGTTACTCTACTTCAGGCACGAGGACGCCAAGCCCGCTTTTTCCTACATGTTTGATAAGGTCTTGCACAATGAACACAATATGGCGCTAAATGTACTCAATAGGCCACGGACCAAAACAATTTTCTGTTTACGACGGCCGCAAGAGGTGATTCCCAGTATCCTCAAACTTTACCATGGCATAGATTCGTCTCACGATTACAACTCTGAGTCATTCACAACTGAATATTACATCCAGCGATTGACCACCTTGGAGCGTCTCGCGGCATGCATGGACCAGCCGTTTTTTTATTTCGATGCGGAATCAATCAAGCACGACTCGGATAAGTGCTTGAGTAAACTAAGTGATTGGCTACAGCTTGACGCCAGACTTTCTCCAAACTACAAAGTGCAAAGAAACACAGCGAAAGCACGGTATGGCGACTCTTCCGAGAGAATTGGAACTGGAAATATTGCCCATGATCGTTCGGGATACTCGGACTTTGAGCATAATGTCGAGTTGCTCAAAAAGGCCACCCTTGTTCACGATAGAGTGAGGGCTACATTGATTGAAAAAAGCGCCTGCAACTGCGTCACGCAACGAATAACTCGATGACGCTCCTTCCAAACGGATGCATCTGGTGAGATCTCCAATTGATGAATCCTGCACAGACAGGCAAATTCATAGTATATTCAGAGGATATTCAGAGGAATTTGTGATCGATATCATGTCCACAATACAGCGTTCACTAACTGCTACCACCGTTTATATTTCCATACTGGCATTTGCTAACATCAGTCCTGCAGCACTGGCATGGAAAGGTGACCAGGTTGCACCCTGGGTGGGAACGACTTTGAGCGGTAAGGAATGCGGTGGAGTGCGAGTGGGCTATGGCCCCTTTGATTATCTTCAGCGCGCTGGCTTGCCGGGCGAACTGGGGGTTGTCGAACAAAGTCACTTCACTGCCAAGGTGGAAAATCTGGAAGGTGGAGAAACCGGTACCGTTATCGCTGATTTGCACTACACACTGGGTTCATGGCCGAATCATCACCGAGCGCTGAATAGTGTCCTGAAGTACCGCTTACAGCACTTGGGGGACTGGCCCGATGCCGTGGTTCCGCCTGCGGAGTGTTACATGCAAAGGGCCATCAAATTCAACCCAAATGATCCTAAGCCGTACATGATGTACGGCTTGTTATTGCATAAAGTGGGAAATTACGACCAAGCTCTGGAAGCCTATAAAACAGCGACACGCTTGTTACCGAATGACATAATCACCCAATACAACATGGCCCTGACACTGGTGGAATTGAAGAAATATGAGGAGGCGAATAAACTGGCGGAAAAAGTGTATGCCGCTGGTATTCCACTGCCTGGCCTAAAAAAGAAATTGATAGCGGCAGGATTCTGGAAAAATGGTTCGCAATCAGCAGAACCTGCAACAATACCGCAAGCAAATACCACCACAAAAGTGGCTCCACCCTCGTCGACAACTCCCCTGCAGGAGGAGATGTCCACATCCAAGCCTTTAACACGATAGGCTTTGGGGCGCGATGATTCTGCATTAGACCGCAATAAGCGGATCTAGCTGTCGATAACTTGCCAGTAATCGGAGCGCAATTTTAAGCCCCCCTCCGTCCCGGGGGCGTAAATAGCAGCAACTGCAACCTGGGCTACTTATTTGCCAAGAAAGTGCTCAGAATATTTTTGAGAAAGATATATAATAGTGCTATAACTTTCACTATGTTATTTCTCAATCTGATTGCCTGAAGTGCTGATCGAACTGGCGCTCTTTTCTACGGGTATCGAAATGAATGAAGAAGACCTGAATAGACGCATCGAATCTGAGCGAATATTTCAAAATCAGAGAACAGAATCTATTGCGATGGGCGAAGTAGAGGCCAAAAGAGACCGATTCTACTATCTTTCTAAGAATGCCTTCAAACAGTACTACAGAAATCTGGAACGTGTAGATGGAAAGAGGGTAATTGTAGTTGGTTGTGAACGGGGCGGAGTAACACCGCTAGCGCATAGTGGCGCTATTGTCACTGGGGTAGATATCGCAGATCAAGCTATAAAACTTCTTAATCAAGCCATCGAGAACGAGGGTTTGACGGAAAATGCGCGCGCATTGTTGATGAATGGCGAGGACTTGCAACTGCCGCCCAATTCGGCCGACCTCATTTGCTGTACGGGTGTACTGCACCACCTGAATGTAGAAAAAGCGGCCGAGTCCTGGGCTCGTACCCTGGCACCAAATGGCCGGGTCACAATGATAGAACCAATGGCGTGGCACCCGGTCGTATTTTTCTACCGAATTTTTACCCCACAGATGAGGACGCCGGATGAGCATCCCCTCACGCCCAGGGATATAAAGGCATTGCGTCGCCACTTTGGCAAAGTGAAAATACAGGGTTACGTATTGACGTCCGTGCTCTCCGTTGCTGCAACTTACTTGCCCAACAGCCAATTCCTCACAAATTTAAGTTTTAGGCTACTGGAGAAAATTGACCGGTTTCTGTTGAAATTTTTCCCATTTCTGGTGTATTTCTGCTGGACGTCAGTAATCGAATTGGAAGCTCCATTTCACACCAACTATACAGAGCTCAGTCAGAACGAGTCCTAATACCTGGCGCGAAACAAGCGGCGGGGTCAGGTATCGAGTCGGAGTACTTAGGTGAATAATTTCTTCACGAACCTGGCAATCGTCGCTAATTTTTGGGCGAAGACAATCAGGGTTGTCTTGCAATCAGAGGATCGATCCGTCGATAACCAGTCAGTAATCGGATTGCAAATTTGAGTTCTCCCCTGTCCCAGGGTGTAAATCGTGGTAATTGAAATCTGTCACTCTGATTTGTACTGACACCCCAGTGCGTCGACACCGCCGCTTTGAACCCCAGTTCCTTGACAATATCACGGTGTTCCTCACGGTAATCCAAGTCCGGTTTACCATTTGGGTAAGCAAAAAAATCAATCGGCGTCTGCAACAGTTCTTCCAAATACAACTTACTGTCCTTTATTTCCCTGCGCGCGATCTCACCTGAGACACTGCACAGAATGGGATGGTTTACCGTGTGTGCACCAATCGAAATGCCATTGCGTGCCAGAGATTGAATCTGGCCGTCAGTCAACATTAGATCATTCGGCAAGAATGTAACTCGTTTTTCGATTTCACGAACCAAAGCCGTTCTGACTTGGGGGTCGAGGTGCTTAATTCTTCTAACTATGCTATCAACGGTCACCAAACGCTCAGCGATGGAATCCATACTGTAATAGCCTAGATCTAGTTCAGTTAGGTCAAGTCTCTTCCCTTCGAAATTTCTTAGAGTCTCGATAATGGAATCGTTCCACATACGACCGCCATTGAGAAACCCCGTACTGATAAATATCGTCGCAGGAATTCCATATTTCTGTAATATGGGTACTGCAAACTGCTCATTGTCAGCATAGCCATCGTCAAACGTGACACAAACGGCCCGGCTAGGCAGAGTTCCCGTGCGCAACCCTTCCAGTGCATCAGGCAGCGATACTGGAGTAAAGTTATTGCACAACAAACGCATCTGCCAATCAAATTCCTCGACGGTAGGCTCATCCGGACGCATGGAATCATGCTTGGTCCGCACCCGATGATAGATAAGAATTGACAGACGTTGCTCGCTGTATGTATTCAACAACAGGGGCAATAGCTGCGTGGCAAGTCTGACGGATAGACGTTTCACGCTGAGTGTTCACAATTCTGTGTCACGGTAAATCTTCAGTGGTCATCTGATTACAAATCCCACACGCCATCAAGCCGACCCCCAAAGTGGATCACCAACCGGGGGCACAGTGACGTTTCAATTCTGACCCGAGCAAGTGCCTGCCAGTTCAATCTAAACTGACTCAAGGCTTGCCCCCCAAACGGCGGCCGCCGCCGCGACCATAACCAGACGCACGTTGTCGAGTTCTCGCCGTCTTGCCGATACTTACCTCTGGGGATAGACCAATAACTATCTGCGTCATTGCAATTGCGATTGTCATAAGTGTCCAAGCATAATCAAAGTAGGAGAGACTAAGAAAAGCTCCACCGGACAAATAAGCCACCATACTTACTTTCAGCATTCGAGCCAAGTAATTATGAGCTGCAAATTCAGGATTACCCTGTGTCGCCAGGATCACCCTCGAAAATTGTCGCCACATCATAAAAAGTATTGAGAGAAATAGTGATAAGCCGGGCCAACCATGGTCAGCCAAAACACTAAAGTAGATGCTGTGCGCCACAAGAACCTCAGAAAATTCAGGCGCGTATTTTTGGTAGGTTGGGAAAGACCAGGACGCAAAGCCGGCGCCAGTAATTCGGTCATTTGCCGCGTTAATACTGTACTTCCAAGCAGTTATACGACCTTGGGCAGAGGCATCCTGCTGATAGTCTGCGGTCGAAGCCATACGGTCATGCCAGCTTTGAGGCATAAATGCGAAATAGACTCCACCGAGAAGTACAATAAGTAGGCCCGACGCCACCTTGGTTTTCGATTTCCACCAAAAAAAAGCCAAAACTGCAACTACTGCAAGTAGAGCGCCCCTGGATTGCGTACCCAGCACAGCAAATGAACTTGAGCCTATACAGAATGGCATTATCTTCCTAACCCAATTGTTTGGAGGAAATTTATATACGTACACCATCATCGGTATTGTCATTAAGACGGCTACGCCGAAGGCATTGTTCTCCGCAATTTCACAGCCGTCAGGTCCGTGTACGGTATTACCGCCGCCTGTAAGTACCGTGAATATCCCACCCTTTACACTATAAAAGCCAATGGAAACAATTATGGTCCAAATCAGCTGATTGACTCTCTGAAAGTCCTTCATCAAGAGCATGGTTAGAAATGTAACTACCTGTATTTTCATTACGTCTTGGAGTTTTTCGAATGCGTGATCAGGATAAATTGCAGAAGCCGTTGAGATTGCCATCCATATTAAAAACATAGCCCAAAAGACGACGATTCTATTTTTCGGCAGACTCTTTTCTTGCTTGTTAACCAAGAGAGAGATTAATAGCGTGATGGCCACAATCTGGGCAAAGGGGAAATCATAGGCAAATCCCCAGGCCAAGCGATGGGGGTTCATATAGCTGAGCCAGGACCACGCAAGGACACCATACCAAGGATTGCGTAATATAAAGGGCAAGGTAGCGAATACCATCAGGGTGACAATTATGTCGCGCATCAGATACCTTCCTTCGCCCTTGACCTAGTTTGTAAGCTGACTGACAACATACCGAAATTTACCTGATGCTTCACGCTCAATTTTACTGACATAAACGAAGTTGACCACCAGAGCATCCCCCAGACGCCGCCTGAATTGATCCGTCACCCATTTCTCCAGCTGTGCTCGGTCAACAGGCAAAGTTACAAGTTGGACCGTAATTCGCCCAATGGCTTCCTGAATGATCTTGAATCCTTCCACCTCGGGAATTTCACGCAACACATAAATAAGGGCGAGGCCATGTAATACGGTGCCATCTGCCGCTCGTACGAAGTCGGTCGAACGGCCTTCTATTTCTGCCAGTAGTGGCAAGCCGCGTCCACAGGGGCAGCCGGCATCAGACAAGCGGCCTACATCACCGGTCCGATAACGCACGAACGGGAAGTCACCTGTGCTCAGATGCGTAATCACGATCTCGCCCTTCTCTCCTCTTGGCAACACCCGGCCATCCTCACCTACGATTTCAACAACGATGTCCTCCGCGGTAATATGCATGGCGCCGTGCGGACACTGGTGCGCGATGAACCCCGCATCCCTGCCACCGTAGCCGTTCGCAACAGGTGCAGAAAATGCTAGCTCTATTGACTTGCGTTGATGATCGTAAAGGCGCTCAGAAGTCACGAAAATTACTTTAATCCCGAGGTCATCCACTCTATAGCCATTATTGATCGCATATTCAGCCATAAGCGCCAGTGAAGAGGGGTATCCAAATAACATCCGCGGCTTAACGTGCCTCAGGCGCTGAATAAATTTGAGTAAATTGCTGTTTGACATCTCAAATGCGGACAGCAGTTCAGTGCGCAAAAACCTGTCTCGAATCAGCCTGATTTTGTCTTGTGAGCCAAGCTCGATGGGTGAGCCCCACACTACAATCTCCGCATCACCAATATCTACGCCCCACCAGCGTGTCGCCCGCCACTTTGCAGCCACATCGTGACTTACCCGTTCCTTGCCGCGAAAAAAAATTAGCGGTTCACCACTGGAACCGCCGGTGCTGAATTTCTCCAATGTCCCGGCATTCTCCGCCCTGAGGCTGTCCATGTTGCTGCGAATATCCGCTTTGCCGGTCAGCGGCAGTCGTTGCAGATCCCTCAGCGAAGCCACGGCTGCTGGTCGGTAATCTATGGCCTTGAAGAGCTTACGGTAGTACGGCACGTCCCTGCCGATCCTGACAAGAAAATCCCGCAGGCGGTGCAATTGCAGGGACTCCAGTTCCAGTGGCGAAAGCCATTGCGATTGCTCCATGGCATTGAAAGTTTCCACCGTACTATGCCCTTTCAAGTGTTCATGCAGCGGAAACAAAGCTCCGGAGACAAATTTCGTATACAAGCTCATGTGAGCCCCTCACAGGCCCTGTAAAGCGCTAGCCACTGTGGCCGCACTTGATCCCAGGCATACTGTGCAACTGTACGACAGCCATTGTCCCGCAGCTGATGACGCAGCTTACGGTCCTCGTACAATTTTATGATCGCATCTGCCAACTGCTGCTCACTATCAGGGTCCACCAACAGCGCAGTTTGGCCATCCTGCACGATATAAGGTACCCCACCCACGCTGGTGGATATCACCGGCAACCCGCACGCCAGCGCCTCGAGCACCGAATTGGGCATATTATCAACCCTTGAGGGATTCAGCATGGCGTGTGCACTGTGGTAAAGCGCCACAATTTCAGCGCGCTCGAGGCGCCCCAAAAATTCTACGGCACTACTCAGGCCCAATTGCTCCACCAAGCGTTTCAGCTCAGCGCCCTGCGGCCCACTTCCGGCAATCCTCAACTGGATATTCGGGAATGCCTCTCGCGCGATGGCGAGGGCCCGGATGGCAGTATCAAGGCCGTAGATTGGCTCTAGATTGCGCGTAATCACCAACGTAAATGCCCCCTCGAGTGGCGGCTCAGGTGCCGGGTAAAACGTGTCCAGATCGATAATATTGGGAATGATCACACAGGACAGGCCTATCTCACCGAATACCTGCTGCAGGAATCCCGAGGGCACCACCAGTCGTGCTGCCCTGTTAATTGAAGGCTTCACCCACCGGGCGGATGCGGCCAGGTACTCCCGCGCTTCGCCACCACGGTAATTTACAATCACCGGGATTTTTCGCAACCAACCTATCCAGATCACCGGGGCGGCGAACAGCTGCCAGGACCAGCCGGAGTTAGCCATAAGATGAATGAGATCGCACCTGCCGGCGAGTCGCCATATGTGCCACAAATACGGCAAGAGCCGAGACAGCGCACGCAGGCCTTTTACCTCTCCCACCATGCTCGGCCGGTAAGGTGCATTGGTCTGCACCAGGTCCACGCTCAGTCCCTCCATCGCCAACAAGCGCGCCAATTGCAACGTCTGCATTGCCATACCGCCGTTGGGTGGCGGTAGTGGCCCGACCAGCCCCAATCGCATGTTCTTCACCTCACACCGTGAAGCCGTCATCGGCAATCGCTGCCTGGAACATCATGAGGGACCAGAGAGGTGCGCTGTATTCGCGCAATCCGGACTGGTGATCATTCACCAGCTTTTCCAGGTAATTCTGGTTAAACAAGCCGGTCTGGGCCAGTCCGCCTTCCAACAGGGATTCACGCAATCGCTGCCGGAGCGGACCCCTGAACCATTTACCCAGTGGCACGCCAAATCCCATTTTGGAGCGGTACAACACTTCCCGTGGCAAATGCGGTTCTAACGCCTTTTTGAGAATATATTTACCTTCCTGACCCCGCAGTTTATAGCTCACCGGCAGGCCTGATACCCATTCCACGAATTTGTAATCCAAAAACGGATTTCTCACTTCCAATGCGTGGGCCATACTGGCGCGATCAACCTTGGTTAAAATATCGCCCACCAGATAAGTTTTCATATCCAGGTATTGAATTAATGACAGTGGGTCATCGGTGGGGCTGCGCCTCGCATGGTATGCAAAGCACTCTTGTGCCTGGTAGCCCTGTAACTCTCGCTGCAGGGCAGCGCTGAACATGGCCTTGCGCTGCTCCTGTGATGTCAGCGATACGGAGTGCAGGTAGGCCTCCACGGAATTGCGCGCCAGGGCCTCAAACGTCGTCTTGGCGCGGAACATCCGGGGTGCCCAGTCCAGTTTGGGGTACAGCCGCCCCAGTGCTGTAAACACCGGCTTACGCAAACCCAGGGGTAATGCGCCCCTGAGGCGTTCTTCATTCATGTGCCAGCGGTAGCGTCGATAACCGGCGAAATTTTCGTCACCACCGTCACCGGACAATGCCACCGTCACTCGCTCGCGCGCCAGCTGGCATACTCGGTAGGTGGGTATAGCAGAGCTGTCGGCAAAGGGTTCATCGTAGAGCGCTGCCAGAGTATCGAGCAAGTCAAAGTCATCACTGGCAACAACTCGCTCCAGGTGATTTGTACCGTAGCGCTGTGCCACCTTGCGGGCGAAATCGGTCTCATTGAACTGGGGGACGTCGAAGCCAATGGCGCATGTATTGACCGGGGCGTCCTGCAGTTGCGCCATGGCGGCCACCACGGCGCTGGAATCAACGCCACCGGATAAAAATGCACCCAGCGGCACTTCCGCTACCAGGCGGATATCAACAGCCTCGCGCAAGCGGGCAAATAGTTCCTCGCACAAATCCGCTTCCGAAGCTACGCCAACCGGCGCAAAGGGGACATCCCAATATTCGTGCTGGGAGGGTATCGGCTTGCCACGCTCGATCAGCAATGTATGACCGGGGCGGAGTTTGAAAACATCCCGGTAAATCGTTTTGGGTTCAGGGATATAACCCAGGGCGAAGTAGTCCTCCACCGCTTGCGGATCCAACTTGCGGGGCAGTCCCGGATGCGCTTTGAGTACCTTCAGTTCAGAGCCGAATGCTAGTGTGTCTCCCTGCAGCAGGGCGAAAAACAGGGGTTTGACGCCCAGGCGATCCCGTGCCAGAAAAAGGCTCTCGCGCGTCTTGTCATACAAAGCAAACGCGAACATACCGCGAAAACGCTGCACACAAGCTTCGCCCCACTCCTGCCACGCGTAGAGGATCACCTCGGTGTCACAGCGGGTGCGAAATTGGTACCCACATTGCTTGAGTTCCCGGGCCAGTTCGCCGAAATTGTAGATTTCGCCGTTGTAAACCACACAGACCTTGCCATCAGCACTGTGCATGGGCTGCTGGCCGGACGAAAGGTCAATAATCGACAGGCGTCGGTGAGCCAACGCCACACCAGGCTCCAGGAACTCGCCTCCCTCATCGGGACCGCGATGAAACTGGCTCTGGTTCATGGCCCGCAGGAGGGTACGGTCATACTCCCTATGACCGGCGATATCGAAAAGCCCGGCAATACCACACATAACTTATCCCGTAATCTCCAGCGGTGTGATGACGGATCGCCCCAATAGCTCGTCATAGACACTCAGGTAGGCATCCACCGTACGGCCCCAGTCAAAGTGCTGGCAGACGTGTTGTCGCGAATTGATTCCCCACCTGACGCGCTCCCTGTCATTCACCAGCAGAGCCATCAGGGCCTCAGATAACGCCACATGATCTCCGGCCGCAAACAGACTGCCGTTGAAACCCTCTTTGACCAACTCGACATTGCCACCTACCGCGGTGGCTATGACTGGCAGCCCACTGGCCATGGCTTCGAGCACTGTATTGGATATGCCCTCACCGAGTGACGGCAGGACAAAAATATCCATCGCCTGTAGCAAGCCCGGCACATCATCCCGATCGCCCGCCAGCCACACGACATCCTGCAAATATAGCCGTTCAATCATCTGCGTCAGCGCAAGCTGTAATGGACCATCCCCCACGATTAGCAGACGCAACCGGTTACCTAGCTCGGGATTGCTCTCGCGCAAATGCGCAATAGCCCGCAGTAGAAGCTGCTGGTCCTTTACTGGCGTCAATCGACCTACCGTCCCCGCCACCAAGATACCATCAAGCTCTCGCCACCGCGCCGGCAATAATGCCAAGGGTTTCACAGTTTCAAGACGGAAACGGCTGTAATCGACGCCATTGTAGATCTGTCGAACTTTGACGGGTTTTATCCCCACCTTCGAGATCAGCCAGTACTCCAAATCTTTACTGACAGCAATATAGCGGTGCACAAATGGCCGCATGAACTTGCGAAAGAGCAGATACTTCCAGTTGCTACCATCGACATCATTGATCTCGCGACCGTGTTCACCGTGTACGCGCTTCACGTTGCCCAATCCCAGGGTACTTAGTTGGGATTCCAGCGCAGCCATGTTACGACTGTGGATAATATCCGGGCACAGTTCCCGCAGCGCGCGCCGCAATCGCCAGTAGCAGTGAAGATCGTGACCTGCCCTCTTGTGCAGCTCAATAACTTGCACATCCTCGGCAGTGATTCTATGAGCAAATTCATCCGCAGTGGTAAGGCAGATGATGACATGTCGATAACGAGCCGGTGGTGAACGGTTAATAATGTTCACCAGACCATTTTCCAATCCGCCCGTGGACAGAGAGTATATGATATGCGCAACCAGCGGCGGTTCAGCCATTAGTGCCCGATCACTGTCGATTGTCGCAATTCCTCATACAATAGGGGAGCATATTCATCGATAAAATCCTGCAAGCGCGATCGGGTTTCCGCAAGTGAAGTTTGAACAGGTATTGCTACGGTAATACGGTATTCGCCAATCTCACCCATGCCAAGTCGGGCCAAAATCTGCTGCAATTTGGCCCGGTAATTATTGGATGTGCTGAGATCACCCATAAGGTACCAGGACCAGACGAGAAGCTCGACGCTCCTACCACGCACCTGCGCTTCATCAACAGTGAACGTGCCATCTGGCCCATGTATGCTTAGCTTGTCCTGCATGACGACACGCCAACCGCTGTCATCCAGGGCAAATAGTGCGCTGCTGCCAACGACATCGGCGCTGTCGATAACACCATCAGCATACTGTATCACTAGCCCCAGCGTCTCACCGTCCCGCTCAAAATAGGCGGACTGCTGGCCGGACACCCGTGCGGGTGGACTCCAACGCCAGCGAGATTCAGACTTTATGTGTAACGCACCGGGTGCCGGGGGAAACGTTAGGGCTGCCAGTCCCGTCGACGCGGGGTGCGCGCTTATCGTATAAGCGATGAAGGGTGCCACAGAAGTCAGTAGCACTGTAGTGATCAGCGTCACCAGGAGCATCCCATTGGAGGCAGCTCCTGCATTGTGCTGCATCGAGGTCTGTGCTGGTACAGTTGCCTGCTCCAAATGATCCTGACGGAAATAAGCGCCCAACCAGAACAGTACAAAAATCACCAGACCGAAAAATACCCATCCATAAATAAGATGGTCCGCCCCCGTGGCTATGGTCATGTTACTCATGTGTCCCAACATGACGATGATGTAAGCTCGCACCGTGTTAGCAAAGACGGGCACAATGGCAGAGACCAGCACAAAGAGTACTCGCCGCGTCCAACTGCGATACGTGAGGTAGGCGTAAAGCGTTCCTACCGTAACTGAAGCAATAATGTAGCGCACCCCACTGCAAGCCTCCACCACTGACCAATTGCCCGAAGGCAATGTGAAAAACAGGCCCTCCCGATAAACGGGAATACCCGTCATCTGTATCATCCACACGGTGGAAGTGGCGGTGAATTCCATCATGGGAGCGATCAAGCCCTCACCCATGGGTACTGCAAAGAATAGGAAAAACATTGGAAAACACAGTACCTTACCGAGCTGATGTCCCATAATCGCCCAAGCGCCGGTAACCATCATTGCGACGAGAGCAAGTTGCTGAATAACGGCAACATCTACCAGCCAGGCAAGCAACCACAACAGCCCCAGGGGAATGACCAACAGTGCAACCCACAATGCTGGCTCAGGTGTGACAGGCCCGAGTAAATCGCGTCGAGTCCAGATCAGCCACAGCGAGATGGGTAGTATCATGAAGCCGTGGGCAAACGTCTCGGAGCGCGACCAGATATACACCATGGACAAAGCGGTCTGGTGATAAATGAACAGTAGTGCCAGGCAAAATAATCCGGCTACCCACAGACTATTGCGTACAGAAACCCGATCCAATGCCACCGCTGACTCCGCCATACCTATCCTAGTGATCGCGCTAAAAATGGCCCGACAAAGTTTGCCACGGGCAGCGGAAGTTTGCTCCAGACGTTAATCATCAGGCGATACCTGGGATTCAATGGATTCACATCGGGCATGATATCGGAGGTTACCAGATAATACTCATAGGGAAGCGCCTGCGGTTCAAACCCAAAATTCTTCTTGAAACTGTAGGGGCCGGTACCCGCCTTGCTCCGTCCAAAATCAAACAGCCGATATCCCTGCTCGCTGGAACGGCGCATCAATTCCCAGTACATGAAGTGATTGACTCCTTTAACAGTGCGGGCTTCTGAGGTACTTCCGCCATAGTAAGGTATAACCTCGTCCCTAAAATAGAAGCTCAAGACCGCGGCAACATCCTGTTCATCGTGTGTGATCATCAGCACGCTGCAATCGGCTCCAAACACCTCCCAGAGGATGCGTAGATACCGCATTGAAAACACCGGAGTACCCAAATTGCGCACACTCTCTGAATACACCCGGTACAGTCGTTCGACACCCTGATCCCACTCGCTCAGGAGGCCTTCCTCAATACCTTTACGCACCATGGCTCGCTGCCGGTTGGGAATCGCCTTGAGGTTAACGTCATTGCTGGGATCGATGGCCTTCCTGAAGGTGTAATACAATTCCTTGACGGGCCAGTTGGCGGCGCTGGCTTCCCTGTTACGCATCTCCAACGCATCAACTTTGAGCGACTCTGCAAGACGGCAGGCTTCTTGGCGGAGGCCCTGGGCGGCCTGCTCGTTATCAGCGACGATGCCTCCGTACACACAAAAAGGCAGAGCAGACAAGGTATTACCAAAGAGTGCACTTTTCACCTGTGACAGCGGCAGAACGCCCACAATTTTTCCATCATCCTGCGCGTACAAGAAATAGCAATTGTGCCCGAACGCACGTTCCAACACGGCCTTCCAACCTGACCGATGGAAAAAAGTCGCCGCTGGAGTGTGCTGCACGTATTCGTCCCAGCGCCCCGCCGACTGTCCATCAAGCGTTTCGACAGTCAGCGTCATCGCAGTACGTCGCCCGACAAGAAAATCTCGTCCATACGCCCCCACTTGAAGTCCGCTAGCAGCTGCTCCAGGCGAGAGTAAGTGCGGTTCAGGTTAAGGTAATGTCGGAAACGCGTTTTGACCCCAAGGCCCGGCAGACGCGGCTGATGCGGATCGATTTCCCAGGGATGAAAATAGAAAATTCCTGCTTGACCATCAACGTTATTCACCCGCGACAATGCCCAACGGGAAAAGCCATAGGGAAACAGGCGAAACCACCCTCCACCGCCACAATTGATATTGCGGCCTGCCACAGGCACGGTCGTAATGGGTATTTCGAGCAACCGACCCGTGATGGCCTCGAAGGCAAACCGCGGCGCACCAGGAATACCATACAGATCATGCCGAATTGGTACGATACTGGAGCTGTAACGGTGTCCCGCTTCAGCAAGTTGCTCCCAGGCCCAGGCCTCTCGGGCGCCTATAGAGTAGCTGGCTGCGCGGTACCCCAACACGGGAGCACCACTAATATCCTGCAGCAATTTGCGCGTACGCTCTATGTCGGCGCGAAACTCCTGGGGAGTCTGAGTATTGACACGCACGTGCTCCCAACCGTGACTTGCTACCTCGTGCCCCGCACTCACGATTTTTCTAACCAGATCCGGATAGCGTTCCGCCACCCAACCCAACATAAAGAAAGTCCCCCGCACCTCGTGGGAAGCAAACAAATCGATGATACGAAGCGTATTTCCCTCAACCCGCCTGGGCCAGGTTTGCCATTGCGCTTTATCGACATGCGATTCAAAGGCTGAAACCTGAAAGTAATCCTCCACATCCACCGTCATGGCGTTAATGACATTGGCAGTACCTTGTTCCGCAATTCCAGCATGCATTATCGGGGCGCCGCCCATCGATTGATGACGTCTACAATGCGCGACGCCGCTTTACCATCCCATAGCTCCGGCACGCGGCCGACCTTACCACCCGTTCTTAGAACCTCCTCAAAAGAAGCCATTATTTTGTCCGCATCAGTACCGACAACAGTATTGGTACCCTGGCTCACCGTAATGGGGCGCTCCGTATTCTCGCGCAATGTAATGCACGGGATTCCCAGAGCGGTAGTTTCCTCCTGGATTCCGCCAGAGTCGGTCAGGACAACGCGCGCATCCCTCATCAGCCCCAACATTTCGAGATATCCCTGGGGTGGAATCAGGGTGATTCCAGAGCCCGCCAATAACACTTCCAGTCCGGCTGCGGCGATACGCGATTTTGTGCGTGGATGGATGGGAAACAACAGCGGTGTGCGCAGACTGATCTGTACCAACACTCTCAGCAAGCCTGCGAGCGCCACAGGATCATCGACATTGGAGGGTCGGTGCAGTGTCACCAAACTATATTCGCCACCTGATGCGTCGATTTGCTGTACGTTGGCTTTACTTAACGTGGTGCGAGACGGCACTGCTCCGTTCAGGTTATAACGAAGCGTATCGATCATCACGTTACCGACAAAATGTACTTTATCGCTGGAAATTCCTTCCTTTTCCAAATTGTCCAGCGCGCTCGCCTCTGTGGTAAATAGCAATTCTGATAGCTGGTCGGTGAGAATACGGTTGATTTCTTCAGGCATGCTGCGGTCGCCGCTGCGCAAGCCAGCCTCCACATGAATAACCGGTATGCCCTTCTTGACCGCAACGAGTGCACAGGCAATGGTGGAGTTGACATCACCCACCACCAGCACTGCACGGGGGGGTAGCGCATCCAATACCGGCTCGAATCGCTTCATGATCTCAGCGGTCTGCTGAGCATGAGTTCCCGAACCCACTTCCAGATCGACATCCGGCTCAGGGATGTGCAACTGATCAAAAAACGCGTGCTTCATTGCCGCGTCGTAGTGTTGTCCCGTGTGCAATAGCCTGGTAGAAAGCGCAGACTCAGGTTGTGCGAAGGCCCGAATGATCGGGGCGATCTTCATAAAATTTGGTCGGGCGCCTACAATGCACAGAATCTGATCGGACCCCAATACTGAGCCCATCGTGACATCCCCTAAAAAAGGCTTATATTGACAGTCGCCATGATTTGATTTTCTGTATATTCGTCGAACGAGTTGTTCGATGTTTGATCAGTATATTGATAGCTCAACGACATGCTGGCTCGAGTATTGATCGGCCGCCCGACGGATACGCTGGTAATCCAATACTCCGAGTTCTCTAGAAAAAACTGCGAATTGGGAGCGCCAAATATCGAGTCGGTTTGACTGTCATTCCAGGCCACCGTGCCGGACACGGTATAGACTCTTGAAACTTGTGGGCTGACAGACAGCGCCAGACCCTGAAAGGTAGACTCCTCGCCATTATCCGCCTGGGTTTGCTGCGACTGACTTCCCGAAAGATTGATGGTGGCGCGACGCCCGGTATAGGAATACCCGAGGGTAAACCTTTCATCGAGAACAGGGCCATTGCTGTCCAGTGCATAATTGTTGATATAGTTCGGGTTAAGTAAATCCTGCTGCGTACGAATATCATTGGCAAAAGTAATTGACTTGTTATAGGAAGCCGTGAAAAGGCTTTTTTTGCGCCTGTGGGATATATTTACACGCGGTGCGTTGCCAAAAAAGCGACTCGTCATCCCAACTCCCACAGTAGTACGCTGCGTAGGTGTCCAGAGCACGCCAAAATCCCAAACGCTGCCACCCGTATCGGAACCTTTGTAGTATTGCTCAAAGTCATTCCACTCCCAACCAGTCTCGCCATTGACCTGCCACCGACGATCAATCTGATAGCCAAGACGTAAGCCGGCCGATTTTAATTCCGTATCCTGTCGCGGCACCACCTGTCCGGTGGAACTATTGATAAAATCACTTTCGCTGTACTGTACCCTACGGTAATTGCCCAGCAAGCTCGAGGAAAGTCGCGACGATTCATTATTAGACAGGTTTGCCGACACTAAATCGCTGGTGCTGTCACTCACTGCATCCTGCGAATTGATGACCTGACTGTGGCTGTATCTAACACTGTACCTGGCTGTGTCTCTTATCCGTCGGGAAAGAACAGGGCTAATCGTATACCGATAAAAGGTATTGGTATTCCCATTGCGATTGAGTGCGTCTGTGTTAGCACCGACAAATGGACTGACTTGATTCTGGTTGGCTGTTGCAGAACCCGTTACAGTCACCCAATCCTCAATCAGTATGCCAGAGCCTGTTGCATTTATATTGGGAGCAAACTGCTCGCGCTCGCCATTATTAAATCTGCCAGCATTAAACCCGTCTTCACATTCATCTTCCAGCTGGCTATTCGTTAGCGCGTTAAATTGAACAGAGCCATCTATATTGAAGCTGGCTCTACTGCCCTGTGAGGAAAACGAAGCGGAAGGCGTCACCAACCCAATGCCGTTCAAACCCAAATCCAACGAGTCTTTCTTGTTCGTGTTACTCAGGCACACGTTGTCGGTATAAAAGATACTGGGGGAAACTGAGGCAGCAAAATCCAAATCGGCCGCGGCGAAGGTTTGCTCCGCCAGCGCGCAGCCCAGGGAGAACAACAGCAGCCTCAAAGTGGAGTGGGTGGTGCTTAAAGGCATTCTTATTTTCCCGCTTCCGGAGCAGTTTCTCGAACACGATGACCGTATCCGTAAGGCCCGCCACCATAACCGTAAGAGTAGTAGTATGGATTGATTCTCCTGCGGGCTCGATTCAGGACCATACCGACCATTTTCTCTTCTCCGATATGTTCAATTGCCTGGTTGACGGCATACTGGGGCGTCATATCCGCACTGACAACAAACACGATTTGGCCCATAAAACTGGCTAATACAGTAGCTTCAGTCGTCAGCAACAACGGAGGTGAGTCAAATACGATTACCCTGGTTGGATCTTCATCAGATAGCTCCAACATCAATTCTCGCATTCTTTCGCTGGCCAGCAATTCATTAGCGTGAGCATGCACACCACCGGCTGGAAGTATGCGGAGCTTTTCGACATTGGTTGGAAGCGTAAAATCAGCCACTTTGGCGCCCTTATTTTCCAGTACATCAATCAGGCCAGCGCTGGTTGAAGGTACGCCTAACATCCGCCCCGCTTCTGCCTTGGAAGTATCCGCATCAACGAACAGCACATGCTTATCCCGCTCCATGGCAATACTAAGGGCTAAACAGATGGAGCAAAATGTCTTGCCATCTCCCTCTAATGCACTGGTAACCATTATCAGGTTGCCATGAGGGATTGCCGGTGTCACCGAGTCTCCTGCGATGTTTATCAACAATGGTCGTTTTATCGTTCTGTATTCCTCGGCTATGGCGCTACGCGGAATAGCCGGGGTCAATATACCCAATTCGCGCAACTCCTTGAACGGAATTTTGACCATTTCGCCGGTACCCGTCCGGCGCGAATCTGCTACCTGTGGGATTGTCTCCTGTTCATGAGAATTGACTATGGTGGGTTGTATGCCGGGTGGTGTGGTGGGCTGATTGTGGGTGATTCTACTACCTTCGGCGCGCTGCACCGTGTTGGCAGACTCTGGCTGTGGTGTGTGTTCATCCAGGCTGGCTTCGCCAGATTTTTGACGCTCGCCAACCTTACCTTTTCCGAGCGCGCTGATCGCCTTCTCAATGATACTCATGACTGATCCCGCTCTATTCCATTCAGGTTGTCGTTGTTATTCAACCGGCACTGCCTCAGCTCGAGAGCAAGCCGCTCTGTCCCACGGACATACCCACAAATACAAGAAGAAGACACACACTCAATGACGTAAACACCAAAATCCCGTTGCGTTCTCTCAGCTTCTGCTCGTTTTGCAGGTTCATACTGACCGATCCCAAAACCGGCAATCCGGTAACCTTCGTGAGCGTACGCACATCGAAGAATACCGGATAGATCAAGGAGATGAGCAGACTTACACCCACACCCGCTGCGATACTCACTCCCAAAACAATCGCATTTAACACCAGTTTGTCCGGTTCGCTGGGTTTCAATGGTACATAAGGAGGATCAATGACCCGGAACGTCACGTCACTGGCTTTTTCCTCGACATCCTGTCCCAATCGGGCCAATTCGCGTTTCTGCATCATCGCCGAATGTTGGGTATTTATTATGTCGCGCGTGCGCATAAGTTGCTTCAACTGACCTTCGACTTCAGGAATAGTACTCACTTGCTCCTCGAGTTGCGCGACACGCACTTCATACTCCTTGACACGCGCCTTGAGTGCTCCAATCTTGCCCTTCGTTTCGGACAACGATTCACGCATCGCAAGAAAGATAGGGCTGCTGGTCAGCCCTGCGTAAGGCACATTGCCGGGTTTGCCGGTCCTCTCGGCTTTCGGCTTATTGGCCTCTGCCCGATACTCGGCGATTCGCTTTTTCTCCTCCACGGTTTTTTCCGCCAATAGCCCATCCAACATCGTTTGCAACTGACGCACTTCAGGGTGCCGGTCCGTATATTTGACAGTAAGCACGCCAAGCTGATCTTGAACGACAATAATCTGAGAATCCAGCGGTGTCAGTCGGGGCTCACCAGTTGCGGTCTTGTTGGGGATTATTGTAGGCGCCTCTGATATAAACAGCGGATCATACAATGGGTCCTCGCCTTCAATTTGTCGCTGCAGCTCAATTTCCCGGTTTTCCTCCTCCTTAAGCATCAGACGAGCCTGATCGAGCTTTGCCCTCTCGTTGTTGAGATTCTCATAATACCCCCCCCCTTGGCCGCCCAGGATATCAATGTTCTTTTGCTTGAAATTCGCTACGTTAGTCTCGGCGGCAATCAGGCGCTCTTCATACGACTTTATCGTATCTTCCAGAAAGCCTATGGAGCCGGAGGCGTCTTCGCGCTTACCACTCAATGAACTTTCTATGAACACAGTGATCAGAGCCTGCGTAATTCGCTTCGCCGTATCCCGATCGGGATCCTCGACAGCAATTGAGTAAAGGGACTTATCCTGCTGCCCACCAGATAAAGTGATAGCTTTCGATAAATCTGACAGCAACTTGTCCTTTTCTTTCGCGGTCGTGACCTGGAGATCCAGGTCTGTCATACGCATGAGTTTTTCAAGGTTCGGGCGGCTCAACAATGTGCGGCTCAATAGTCCAATACGATCCTGGGTATCCGGTTGGATCGTTAAGCCCGCCAGGAGTGGGCGCAACAGGCTGTTTGTATCCACATAGACTCTCGCACTCGCCACATAGGCTTCAGGCAATTGCCATACCCAGATCCAGCCGCCAATGGCAACTACCCAGGCGACGGCAAGAGCCAACCAGCGATGACGCCATACACCCCAGAGATGTGAAAACACCTGTGCAAGAACTTCCTGCATCCGCTCCTTCCTCTCACCCCACCATCAATTATCGTTTACAACCAGGATTCCGTGATAATCAAGATATCGCCCGGCATCATGGACAAGTCCGCTGTAATATCGCCTTCCCTGACAAGATCATCAAGGCGCAAGCTATAGGTAACCTGCTGTCCATCGACTATACGTACCAAGACGGAATTGTTGCCATCGGCATAGTCGGTAAGTCCACCCACCGAAATCATCAGGTCGAGCAAGGTCATGTGCTTCTTATAAGGGACACGTTTAGGATTGGTTGCCTCGCCCAATACCCTTATCGTTTGCCATGGCACGCCTGAGAAGCCGCTGGAGATCACACTGACTACCGGTTGACGAACGTAATCGGAATACGCGACTTCGATATCTCGAGCCAGTTGAGTGGATGTCTTACCGCTGGCCTGGATGTCCTCTACCAATTGCGTGGTAAGTTTTCCATCGGGGCGCACTACTCCTGAGGTACTGAGTTCTTCATTGCCCCAGACGTAGATGTTCAGCCCATCGCCAGGTCCCAAAACATAATCGTAATCCACATCTACATCCCGCTGTGATTCCGGCACCGGTGGATAGTCATTGGAACCAAACGGATTGGAACCACAGCCAACACATAGCGTGATAAACACGACCATGGCAGCAGAAATCAAGCGGCGCAGTGATGAGAAAGAATTTGAAGGTGTCACATTATTGTCATTCATTTGTTTCTCCTTTTTGGCAAGCTATCGCCTGACTCTATTTCTGGACTTTATCACGCGCCAATGCTGGAATTCGCTTACCCAACTAACATTGTGAACAACGTCACAGAGATACTTTGATTCCCATTGGCCCATATTTATCGAAGCGCTCCATCCAATGCACTTTTAACACTTTTATACATCATGTATACCACGATACAACCCACTGCGTCAGCTTATTGCGCGAGATCTCTAGTAAGCTTTATCTGCACAATCCGATAAGGCTCCAGATCGACTTCTGAGTTGGGATGTTTGCCTTTGGCAGAAGCAGTCAGTGCACCGCGCCCTTCGACGTGCAGCCTCTGTCGCTCTATACCACCATGAATCAGGTACTGTTCCACCGCGCTTGCTCGCTTGCGCGACAACTTAAGATTGTAATCTTCATTTCCCCGGCTATCGCTGAAACCCGTGATCGAGGCAAGACTCTCTGGTTGATCGCGTAACTGATTCAAGGCGGCGTTGAGCGCCTGATGTGAATCGGGGAGTATGGCATCACTGTCAAAGTCAAAATTAACTAGGATTGTCTGTTCAAAAGCTTCCGGTGCGGCGGCCGCGCTTGGCAACAATTCGCCTATTCCATCTGGAGAAGGGTCGGCGGAAGCGAACGCATCCATTGGGGGAAGCTCGGCATCCTGAGGTGGCTGATCAGGAGATGTGTCATTGACAGCAGTACCCTGCGGCACAGGGGGTTCTATGGATTCAGTCGTTCGAGGCAACGCATCGTCATGAGGGACAGTTGCTGGACGCGACGACGGAGCACTAACTGGCTCACCGAACTGATCGGATGAAGTAGGGTCTGCGGCTGGAAACGGATTTTCCGGTGCAGCGGAATTGCCAGTTCCCATGTCTGCCCGCGATTCAAGGTTCCTCGGAGTGGACCGGTTCTCCTGATGTGAAAAATAAGCCCACAGAAAAAGCGCCAGGACGGTCGCTACAATCACCAGGGAAACCAGTGCGATACCACGCTTCCATCGGGAGGGCGGCTCAACATCATTGCCTGCCACAGGAGCGAAAGTCCCTTCTACTTCTTCCGGCTCCTGCCACTGCGGATCGGCAACCATCTCCGAAATCCCGTAAGGGCTCACGCTTTCATAAACGCTTTCGCTACCCTTATTACCACCCCACTCAAGCTCGAGGTCGTCACTGGTATTATAGAGGTCGATTGCATCACTCGCAGTGTGGGAGTCTGAAACTACCTCGGGGATGTCTTTTTTTTTTGCCTCGTCTGTATCCTCGACAAGGGTGTCTTCGGCTGTGATGGACGGCTCACTGTTCACCGCACGTAGGTGGGGTTCTGGCCGCCCCGGCGACGATTCCACGGTCATCGGCACCCATTCGGTCGGCCCACTATCGACGAAATCATGCCGCGAAAAACCTGTACCAGCCGCGAGATTTTCCGCCTGAAGTTCGCTGATGACGACTCGTACATCCTCCAACTCGATGGCATGCCGCTGTTCGACGCTGCCAAGTAAGAACAAACGACTACAAATGAGGTTGATCCTGCGAGGTACTCCTTCGCTAAACTTGTGGATCACCGGAAAGATGGCTCTGTCGATCGCGGGATCACCGCGCCAGCCAACCGCCAGCAACCGATGTATAACGTAAGCTTCTGTCTCATCCTCTTCCAGCCCATCGATATGCGTTGCGGCAACAATACGCTGGTGTACTTGCTCCATTGGAGGGGAGAGTATCAGGTCCTTAAGCTCCGGCTGTCCCAGCAAAAATATCTGTAACAAGGGTTGGCCGCTGATTTGGATATTAGTAAGCAGGCGCAACTCTTCCATGGCAGAGGGTGAGAGGTCCTGAGCTTCATCGACAATGAGCAGTGCCCGTCGACCTTCTCTGTGCCACCGGTGAAACAGGATTGTCAGGCGCTGTAATAACTCAGCCTTATCAAGGTTTGTCGAACCTATGCCGAAACTATATGCCACTGTTTTTAATAGGTCGTCAGCATCCATCTGGGTGCAGACCAGGTTAGCCGTAAAGACCTTATCCCTGGACAAACTCTCCACCAATTCGCCGATCAGGGTTGTCTTGCCCGTTCCAGGCCTACCGGTAATCATTACAAACCCTTCCGCCCGCTTGAAGGCGTAAGCCATGTAAGCTCGCGCCTTGGCGTAGCTCTTATGCTCAAAGCAGAACTTGTGGTCGGGACTGAGCCGGAAGGGTTCAGCTTTCAGGTTGTAAAAGACTTCATACATCCAGAATTTTCGCTTACAGTTTTGCGCTCGCGCAGAGCTTCACAGACTTCAATACCCATTGCAAGGCGCAATACTGTTACCTCTACAGGGTATTTTGTCCTAAACTGGGTCGCTCACAATAGAATGTATACCCAAGCACAAGATCCGCTTGCAGTAGTGCAGACGACTCGGAGTACAACATGTATAAACATCTTGTTTTGGCAGGTTCGATGGCAGGGGTTTTGGGCGCATTCCTCTGCTTCATCGCTGGGCTGGCCCGTGTTGCAGGCTATTATTACTTGGTTGGATACCAATCCACAACTGTATTTCACTTCGGCGTAGGGATGATGGTGTTTGCGTGCCTGGTCAAGTTGGAATCGCTGCCCAACCAGACTCGGGAGTAGTAAACCGCGGATAAGGTTTACACCCGTTGTGCTCACCTGCGCCCACTCCCATGCTCTACTGTGCTCGCATCAGGCTCCGGCTCAGCCGGGCTGGCAGGCAGGCAGGCAGGCAGGCAGGCAGGCAGGCAGGCAGGCGCAATAAGCCCACATGATAGGCCATGTCAACTTTCTTTACATTTTCTAGTGAAATTGCAACCTGGCCATAGATAGGCGTCTAGGTAAATAACTTAACTTATTGTATTTACTAGAATATTTTACATCGGTATGAATTTTGCATACACTACAATCACAGTACTTGTGAACCATTCTGTGAAACGGCTCACAGAGGCCTGTCAAGCCGGTGTCCCCGACCGTCTGGTGGTGGTAAAGTCGAGTACATCGACTATTATTGTCGCTAGTCGGCATTGACAATCGGTAGCGCTCTACTAAGGCATGAATAATTGGGGGTTGGCGTGAGTAGTTTCACCGACAAAGACAATGACACGGACGCTGCGGGTGCCCCGTTGACTGCAACGGGTCAATTGCAGGACCCCAATCGACGCCGCTTCTCGCGCACTGCGCTGGAGAGCGAAACATCGTCGAAATCTAAACCAACGATGAAATTCAACCCGGTCAACACGACCTCATCGGCTAGCTCAACAGCGGCTTGCTTGTCGCGTTTCGCCTGCACAAGTTCATTCGCGAGGGCG
>JANPDE010000269.1:0-16043 GCA_031431315.1 Haliea sp. | reverse complement strand
CCTCTCGCACGGTAGTTTGATTTCATGGTAACTCTCAGCATTGTAATAGCGCTGTTGGCCGATCGGATATTTGGCGAGATCAAGCGTTTTCACCCGCTAGTGGCGTTTGGTCGCCTTGCCAGTTGGGTCGAAACCGGCTGCCGTCGCCTGTTTCACGCACCGGTGCCCGCATCCGATGGCGCCGCGGCACCACGGGAAGGCTTGCAACTATTGGCTGGCGCGCTTGCCTGGATTCTCCTGGTAATCCCGCCTACGGCGCTAATGGCGTATCTGCAAACTACTCTCAATGTTTGGCTCGCGATGCTTGTGGATGTCATCGTGCTGTATTTTTGTATTGGCGGGCGGAGTCTGGCTGAGCATGCACGCGCAGTGGCAAGACGCCTCCATGCCGGCGATCTGGATCGCGCCAGGGAGCAAGTCAGTCGCATTGTCAGTCGTGATACGGCGGATCTGGATCGGCCGTCTATTCTTAAGGCCGCAATAGAATCTGTATTGGAAAATGGCAGTGACGCAGTGCTGGCGCCAGTGTTCTGGTTTGTTGTTGCGGGAGCGCCCGGTGTCTTGTGTTATCGCCTTTGCAACACACTGGATGCCATGTGGGGTTACCGCAATGACCGCTATCTGTATTTCGGGCGCCTTGCTGCGCGCATGGATGACGTGCTCAACTGGCTCCCCGCGCGCTGTTGTGCGCTGAGCTACGCTTTGGCCGGTCGGGTGCAGGTGGCACTGCGGTGTTGGCATTCGCAGGCGCCCCTGTGGGACAGTCCCAATGCCGGTCCGGTAATAGCTGCGGGCGCGGGTGCATTGCGTTTGCGTTTGGGCGGTCCCGCCCATTATGACGGTGTATTGCGCCGGCGACCGATACTGGGCGAGGGTTCCCAGCCGGAGCTGGTTGATATTGAAGCATCACTGGCAATACTGCGGCGGGCCACTGGCATTTGGTTGGTGGTAATAGCGTTGTGTGAGGCGCTGGTATGGTACTTGAAGTGGTTCTTGATGGGGCCTTCGATAGGGTCCTAGAACATGGGGGCGACCTCTGCGGTGCTGCCGCGCGGTTCCGTATCCCTGTGGAGCAATGGATCGATATTTCCACCGGGATCAGCCCCTGGAGCTGGCCTGTACCTGCGATTCCTCCATCCGTTTGGCGGAATCTGCCACAGGCGGATGAGCAACTCGAGCGCGCCGCTGCCGGCTATTACCGCTGCAGTAGGGAGAGCCTATTGGCTGTCCCGGGATCGCAGTACGCTCTGCAGTTCACACCGGCGCTGCTGCCTCGGGGGCGCGTGGCGATGCCAACGCGCGGTTATGCCGAGCACCGGCTCGCGTGGCGCACAGCGGGCCACCAGATTGTCGACTATCACGACAGAGCGGTACTGGCTAATCTCGTGAACGATGCGGCGGTGGAGCATGCCGTTGTCATCAATCCCAATAATCCCACGGGTGAACTGCTGCCACGGCAATCACTTGAGGCTTTGCACCGGCAACTGCAGGAAAATGGCGGATGGCTGGTGCTGGATGAGGCGTTTGTCGATGCAAGCCCGCAGGAGAGCCTCGCGCCGCTATGCCCGGCACCGGGCCTGATCGTCTACCGCTCGATTGGGAAGTTCTTTGGTCTCGCCGGCATCAGGCTTGGATTTCTGCTGGCACCGCCTGCGTTGTGTCACGAACTGGCAACACGCATGCCGCCCTGGCTAGTGTCTCAGGCGGCGCGCTGGATTGGTGAGCGCGCGCTGGCCGATAACAATTGGCAGGACGTGCAGCGCAACCGCCTTGGAACCACTGCGACGCAGTGGCGGCGAGCATTACAGGGTCGCGTACCCGCTCTCGAGTTTACCGGCACCGCGCTCTTTGCCACGGGCGCCGGTGCCACTGGATATTGCCGGGCGTTGTACCTGGCCCTGGCGCGACGAGCAGTACTAGTGCGCTTGATTGACGATAGCAATGGGCACAGCATGCTGCGTTTCGGCTTGCCCGCGCCTGAGGAATTCGAGCGCACGTTGCGACTCATACACGAAGCGGCGGAGGAATGCGCATGCGCTGTGGGCTGATGGTGCTGCTTTGGGTGTGCCTGGCGGTGCCGGCGCTCGCCGATATACGGGTCGAGGACGCCGTGGGACGAAAACTGGTTCTGGACAAGCCGGCCGTGCGCGTGGTCAGCCTGGCGCCGCATATGACCGAGGTGGCCTTCGCCGCTGGCGCGGGGCGACAACTCATCGGTGCGGTGGCTTACAGTGATTATCCCGAAGTGGCCAAAACCATTCCCCGGGTAGGTTCCTATGACAATGTCAGCTACGAGTCGCTGGTGGCACTCACTCCCGATCTGGTGCTGGCGTGGCGCAGCGGTAACGGCGATGAAATCATCAAGCGCCTGGAATCGCTGGGTTTACCTGTGTACGTCGACGAACCCAGGACGCTACAGGATGTCGCCCGGTCGGTGCGTGACGTGGGGAAGCTCACCGGTAATGCGAGCATTGCCGAAGCTGCCGCGCAGGACTTCCTGCAGCAATTGTCGCACCTGCGGGAAACGTATAGTGCGCGGGAGGAGATCAGCGTCTACTACCAGATATGGGATGAACCCCTGCTGACGCTGAACGGAGACCACCTGATTTCGGACGTGGTGCGCTTGTGCGGTGGCCGTAACGTATTTGCCGATGCCCTGCCGCTGGTGTCCAGGATCAGTGTGGAGTCTGTGATACGGAAGGACCCGCAAGTTATCATCGCCAGCGGCATGGACAAGGCACGTCCGGAGTGGCTGGATGCCTGGCGGGAGTGGACGGCGATGACGGCAGTCAAAAACGAACAGTTATATTTTGTTCCCCCGGATGTCCTGCAGCGTCATACTCCCCGAATTATCGAGGGCGCCACACGGGTCTGCGAGCAATTGCAGAAGGCCAGAGAGCACTACCATCCGCAGGGAAACTGACACGAGCTGCGAGCGCTGATGCAGTTCCATCACAGCCGTTACAGAGCCGAGAGAGTTGGCAGACAGCATGCAAGGATTTTACGAGACGTTATTTGGCCGGCGCGATGTGCGCAGTGAATTCACGGCCACGCCGATTCCCGTGGACCTGCTGGCGAGGCTGCTTATCGCAGCGCATCACGCGCCATCAGTGGGACTGTCGCAGCCGTGGAATTTTATTGTGGTGCAGGACGTGCAAGTCAAGGCAGCAGTACACAGCGCGTTCTGCGAGGCCAATGATGAAGCGGCATTGCTGTTTGCCGATGCGCGCCAGCGGCAGTACCGGCAATTGAAGTTGCAGGGAATTCTCGACGCGCCGGTGAACCTGTGCATCACCTGTGACCGGCAGCGCGGCGGACCTGTTGTTCTGGGCCGCACCCACCAGAGTCAGATGGACATCTACAGCACCGTATGCGCCGTGCAAAATCTATGGTTAGCGGCTCGGGCGGAAGGTGTTGGCGTTGGGTGGGTGTCAATAATATCCCCGGAGAAGCTGGGTGCTATCCTCAAATTACCGAGTCATGTGGTGCCCGTTGCGTATCTTTGTCTGGGTTACGTAGAATTTTTTCGGCAACGGCCGGAATTGGAGGAAAAGGGCTGGGACAGTCGGCGTCCCGTCGAGGAATTGGTTTTTACCGATCAATGGGGGGAGCAGTTGACGAGTCACCCGGTATACGATGCCCTGGTGTCACAGCGCGATTGGCCACAGCAATTCCTTGCGCAAAAAAACCGGGCAGAGCAGGACAACTGAAACACTCTCTCACGCTGCCCGGTGCAAAAGTCCCACGGCCTGGAAAAATCAGTAATCAACGCCCTTGCGTGCCTTGATACCGGCTTTGTAAGCGTGTTTGATGTCCTTGACTTCAGAGACAGTGTCCATGAAGTCCTGCAGCGCGGCACCGCCGCCCCTACCTGTTACCACGACGCTCTGATTCAGTGGGCGCGAGTGCAGGGCCTCCAGTATCATCGCCTCGTTCAGGTACTTGTAGGCTATCATGTAGGTCAATTCATCGAGCACGATCAGATCAAAGCTCGAGTCCGCCAACATAGGCTTGGCGACAGCCCAGGTCTTTTCCGCGGCGGCGATGTCTGCGGATCTGTCCTGGGTATCCCAGGTGAACCCGGTGCCCATCTGGTAAAGCGTGACCTGAGGGCAGTGCTCGCGCAGGTAGATCTCCTCCCCGGAGAGCTGTTCGCCCTTGATAAATTGGACGACGCCCACTTTGTGTCCGTAGCCCAATGCACGCATTACCATGCCGAAGGCGGAACTGGATTTACCTTTGCCATCGCCCGTAAGCAGGATGGCGACGCCGCGCTCCGTACTGGCGGCCTTGATGCTGGCATCCACACTGGCCTTCTGCTTTTTCATGGCCGCGTTGTGCTTGGCGTCCTTGCGATCTTTATCACTGGCCCTGGTAGTCATCTGTATGCTGTCTCGTAATGGGTGACTAGAATGTATAGCGCAGCCCCGCGTAGCCTGCAGCGCCGCCCGTATTATAGGTGGGTAATTCCTGGTAGTTCTCATCGGTAAGGTTTTCGATACGGCCGTACACTTCCAGTGCCTTAAGCACTTGATAGCTCGCACTCAGGTCCAGCACCTCGTAATCATCGACCTGGCCATCGATATCGTCAGCGGTATCACGCGCTACGCGGTAATTGACATTGATCTTCAGGCGGCCATCCCAGGGGGTGACCAGCACGCCGATGTTGCCCATGTTTTTCGGCACGCGCAGGCGCTGTTCCCCATCGGATTCCTGTGTGTCGGTATACGTGTAGTTGCCGGTTAGCGCGACGATATCGTTCAGGGGCACCTGTGAACTCAGCTCCATGCCCTGGGATGTCGATTCACCCTCCCCCTGCAGGTAACCGGAAAAATCGACCAGGTCAAAGTAAATTTCATCGTTGACCGATTGGTCGAAGTACACGGCATCCACGTACCAGCCCTGCGTCGCATAGTAACCAACGCCCAGGTCGTAGCCTTCAGTTTCCTCCGCAGACAGTTGTGTGCCCTGCGCCGGTGGATAAGCAAACGGGCCATCGTTGTAGGAAATCTCGTACAGGCTGGGGGCGCGAAAGCCAGTGCCGTAAGTGCCTTTGAATTTGATTTCACCCTCGCCAGCTTCCACCAGATACACCGCGCCTGTCCGATAGGTGGTTTTGGTACCGAAATCCTCATTGTCGGTGTAACGCGCACCGGCGGTGACGAAGATATTGTTGTTGAACCCGCCCTTGTACTCCAGGAAGTAACCCTCCTGGTCGCGGTTTTCATCGACCACGCCGTCATTCATGGAATCCTTCTGCAGGTCGGCCCCGTAAATCAGGGTCAGCGGATCGGAGTGCCGCCAACTGCCGAGGTAGTCCACCGACTCCAGCTCACTTTTGTAACTGTAGTCATTGAAACCCTCGGTGAAGAACTTCCGGTCTGTCTGGTTCTCGTTGTAAGACACCGTGTTGGTAAAGGCCTCACCCTCATGTACCAGGGCGACACGCATGGCATCCTGGTCGAAGTCATTGGTACATTTGTCGGTGCGATCAAACGTGACAGGCAGGAAGCAGTTATCGTAATCATTGTCGCCTTCCACTGTGCGCCCGACCACCTCCGCGCGCAGTCCGTCGGTGATGTTCCAGCCGCCGCGGCCGTGAAAGGTGGTGTTGGTGTAGCCGTCATCGTCCTGCAGCACGTTGTCTGTTGTCAACGAGTTGAAACCGTCGGTCTCATACCTTGCGCCCAGCAGCGTAAAATCCACCAGCTCCGAGCCGCCCCCGACATGGCCGGCGTATTGCTGTGTACCGTAGCGCCCCCCTTCCGCTTCGATGCCGCCGTCGAACCCCGCCTCGGGGGCTGCGGTGCTGAGTGTGATCACGCCACCGGCATCGGCGCCGTAACCCAGGCCCTCCGGCCCGCGCAGGATTTCGACGCGGTCGATACCGGCGCTGAGGAGGTTTTCAAAGTTAGGCGAGGCCTGCGTCTGCGAGTTGTCTGTCATATCGATGCCATCGATATAGAGCTTGGTGCGATAGCCATTCTCGCCGCGGACACGAACGGCGGTGGGCTTGCCCGCCCCGCCGTTGTTGGTAACCGATATGCCCGGCTCAAATCGCAACACATCGGCGATACTATTGAACCCGCGTATCTGGATTTCGTCCTTCGTCACCACAGACACCGATGTCGCCACTTGCCGCAATGGCATTGGAATCCGCGACGAGGTGACGACGATTTCTTCCAGTTTATCGTGCGAGGTTGAGCTCGCGGATGCGTGCCAGGGCGCGGCAGCAGTGAATGCCAATGCAGTCAATATCGATATTCTTTTCATGTAGTGTTCCCCAATTGCCTTTTTAATGTTTTTGGCGATTGAGGGAGGAATTCTGGAAACACAATGCAAGCATTGAGCAACCGTGTATGAAGCCCTCCGCTCCATCGTTGCGCATCACCAGGCAGGTGTCGGGCTCACAGTCGACGACTGTATACCGTTGCGGGGGCAGCGGAGGATTAGGCAATAGCCGTTCCACACTTCCCATTTAACCCACCCAGCGAATAGTCACACATTCGCGGCAGGCACCTGGTTACCGGTGGGACTGTAAAGTGAAGAGGGAGCCCTGTCAACAGAACGCGGATATCATAGCGTCTTGCTGACTGCGCCGGTCGTTACTAAAGTTGGGTTTCTGCAATCCGGTTGCTGCCAAAATTGTCGGTGATTACGTAAACTGACTGCCTGATCCAATCACGGTAGAAATCCTTGAGCCTCGCCCCCGATGTTGTAAACCAGGTTGCCACGCTGCTGGGCCGGCCGCCGCGTGGATTGGAGGATATTGCAGTTACCGGCTCCGGCGGCGGGCCTGTCGTCATCCGCGTCGCTTCCCTGGTGGACGACAAGCCCTTCCCCACACTGTTCTGGCTCGTTGATCCCGCACTGTGTTATCGCATCGACCAGCTTGAGGCCGCAGGCTTGATCGGCCAGTTGCAGCGGCGCATCGATGAAGGTCCCGACTTGCAACGCAGCATGCACGACGATCATCTGGCGCATATCGCATTGCGTGATCGTTATATGAGTCCGGCAGTGTGCCTGCGGCTTCGCGAACTTAATTTTGGGGAAGCACTGGTAAACAAGGGCATTGGCGGCATCGCGGACTTCACGCGCATCCGCTGTCTCCACACCTGGTATGGGGCACATCTGGTGGTGCCCAATACAGTCGGTAAAATGCTCGACGACGGCGGCCATCTGTCACCGGTGCATGTGGTATATTAACCGCCCCCAGTTTCAGGGGTTTTCCTCCTGAAAATGTAAATGGAATAGACCATGACTGCGAAAACCGATGACCTGCGCATCCAGCGGATCAATGAGTTGATCTCACCCGAACAACTGATCAGGGATGTTGGTGTTAGCGAGCGAGCTGCGGAGACTGTGTCCCGCGCCCGTCAGACCATTCACCGCATTCTCAATGCTGAAGACGACCGCTTGCTGGTGATCGTCGGCCCTTGTTCGATACACGATCCCGCAGCAGCCCTGGATTACGCCGGCACGCTGCAGCAAGTGGCAAAGGAGTTGGTCGACGATCTGTTGATCGTAATGCGCGTCTATTTTGAGAAGCCGCGCACCACCGTGGGCTGGAAGGGGCTGATTAATGATCCAGATCTCAATAACAGTTTCCATATCAACAAGGGCTTGCACATTGCGCGAAAACTGCTGTCGGACCTCGCTGAGATGGGCTTACCTGCTGGCACCGAGTACCTGGACCTGATCAGCCCGCAGTATGTTGCCGATCTGGTGTCCTGGGGGGCTATCGGCGCGCGTACGACGGAAAGCCAGACCCATCGCGAGCTGACCTCGGGATTGTCCTGCCCGGTGGGATTCAAAAACGCCACGGACGGGGAGATCCAGGTGGCGATTGACGCGATCAAATCCGCGTCGCAGCCACACCACTTTCTGTCAGTGACCAAGCAGGGTCGCTCCGCCATTTTTCAAACCACGGGGAACGAGGACTGTCACATCATTCTCCGCGGTGGCAAACAGCCTAACTACGATATGTTTTCGGTGCAGGATGCCGAGGCGATGGTGGTTAAGGCGGGGCTGCCTGCGCGCATTATGATCGATGCCAGCCACTCCAATAGTCGTAAGATTCCCGCCAGGCAGGTGGATGTCGGCAGTGACATCGCCACCCAGGTGGGGCGCGGTAGCCGCAGTATTATTGGCCTGATGCTGGAGAGTAACCTGGTGGAGGGACGCCAGGATGTGGTGGAAGGCCAGCCACTCACCTACGGGCAGAGCATCACGGATCCCTGCATTAGTTGGAACGACACCCATCCGCTACTGCGGGAACTGGCGGTGGCCGCGAGACAGCGCCGCTCACATCCGTGAGGCGCGTATGAGTCGATTTTTCGATATAACACGGTGAGGTAGAAGCGATGCATTTGGGATTCAGCTCCATGAATACAGCGGATGATCCCGCCCCCCACCTTCTGGCAAGGACCCTGGAGGAGGCTGGTTTTGAATCTCTGTGGTATGGCGAACACAGCCACATTCCCATCGAGCGGCGCACGCCGTATCCGCCCGGTGGCGAGTTACCCGAGCCCTACAAGAAAATGATGGATCCCTATGTCTCGCTGATGGCCGCCGCCGCAGCGACCACCCGTTTAAAACTGGGTACAGGAATTGCGTTGCTGATGGAGCGCGAATTGTTTTCGCAGACGAAAACGATTGCCACACTGGACCGGCTCTCCAACGGTCGCGTGTTGATTGGTTGCGGTGTGGGCTGGAACCAGGAGGAGTTTGAGAATGCAACCGATTTGCCGTTTAAGCGCCGGTATATGGCGCTGAAGGAAACGGTGTTGGCCCAGCGTGCTTTGCTCACTGACCCTGAACCACAATTCCACGGCGAACTGATCGATTTCGATCCGGTGTGGTTTGAGCCCAAGGCCGCCCGTCCCGGCGGTCCGCCGGTTATTTTGGGGGCGATGGGTCCTTTGGGCGTCAAACACGCTGCACAGTGGGCAGACGGCTGGATGCCAGTGGACGTGGCGATGCAGGATATCCGTCAGGACATCGCAAACTTTCGCCAGAGTGTGCATGACAATGGCCGCAATCCGGATGACGTGGAAATCACGCTGGTGGTTATGGTGCCCGTCACCGCGGATCTGCTGAAGTCCTACCGGGATATGGGCGTTGATCGCTGTAATATTGGTGTGGGCATGCAGAACTGGGATAAACCGGAAATCGTCATGCCTATGATCGAGCAGTTCTCCCGGCTTATTCCCGAACTTTGATTTTCCCCTGCTGATCCATGTTGCGACCGGGCTCTACTGCCCGGTACGCCCCGCCAGTACATCGGTGTGGGCGCGGCTGTAAGCTATTGCGCTTCCTGTGCCAGCCACATGCCAATCAATTTGTACATGATGGACAGTATGACCGCACCGACAAACAGTCCGACAATGCCGGACATGATCAAGCCGCCAATGGCGCCGACCAGAATGACCGGCATGGGAATATCCAGGCCGCGTCCCATCAACAGCGGCTTCAGGACGTTGTCACTGGCTCCGGCAAGTAACTGGTAGATGGTGAAAATCACCGCCGTAGTGGTGTCTGCGGTGGCCCATACGTAAATCGTGATCGGGGCTACGACGAGCAATGCGGGCAACTGTGCGATGGCCAGCACCAGGATGATGGCGCTCCACAGCGGGGCGCCGGGAATGCCCGCCACGAACAGACCGATGGCGATCAGGGTAGTTTGTATCACCGCGACACCCACGACGCCCAGCAGGACGCTTCTTACCGTGGCAACGACGAGCGGCGCCCACTCGCCGCCCGGGTTGAGTCCGCCGACCCGCACGAAAAAGCGTTTGGCCGCTGTGCTGCAGCCGTCGGCAAAGGTCATAAAGCCGCCGGCGATGATGATCGAGATCACGAAGGTGAGTACCCCCAGTACACTATTGCCCAGTCGCTTGAGTACGAAGCCGCTGAGTTCCCTGAATTGGTGCGCCCGGGCCAACACAAATGCCTCCATGTCACTGCTGGCGTTACTCCATGTGGCGTAGAGGCTTTCACCGATCACCGGCCACGCCTCAACCTTGGGCGATGGTGGCGGTACTTTTAACTCACCGTGTTCCAGTGCAGCCGAGAGATGTTTGATGCCACCCACGGCTGCCTCGGTGACTGACCACGCCGGTATGACCAGAATCAGCAGGAAGCTGAGAGTGAC
This sequence comes from Haliea sp., assembly GCA_031431315.1. Classification (GTDB taxonomy): domain Bacteria; phylum Pseudomonadota; class Gammaproteobacteria; order Pseudomonadales; family Halieaceae; genus Marimicrobium. The sequence continues at coordinate 5,890 of JANPDE010000269.1, read as the reverse complement.
CAGAAATGCAGCGAGGGCGCGCCGTCCACCGAGCTTCGGCTCCAGCCACTGCACCAGCGGAAAAGCCGCGATGGCAATGATGGCACCCCACACGATGGGTATGGTGAAGGGCCTGATGATTTGGTAGGACAGCGCCAGCAGTAGTGCAAGAAGCCCAATACGCAGGGCCGACTCGATCATGTTTCGTACAAATAGCGGATCGTACTTCGTCTCGGAATTCTTGCTGTCCACGTCGCCCTCTCTTGCCATTCGCTATTACTTCGCGGTCCTGCTGTAAGCGCCGACCAGGTTGGCAACTACCACTGCCATATAAAACGTACCGGTAATGGCCTGCATGTAGGCCAGTGTTCTGGTGACTGGCAGCGCCGGAGTGATATCGCCGTAACCGGTCGACGTCATGGTGATAAAGCTAAAATAAATTGCAGCACCCAGGTTGTCATGCCAGTTCCGGTACTCAAGACCGTTAATGCCATTGGGCCAGTACTCCAGCGTAAGAAGGTACATCAGGGCCCATACCAGGCCCAGCAACAGGAAGATCGCCACAGTGCCGACAATAGTATTGTGATTAATGCTGCCGCTGAACAATACTTGTCGGGCCGCTGCATAGGTCATGCCACAATAAAAAATGAGCATTAGCAGTAGTCCAACCATCGGTAGCGCAGGCCAGTGGGTAAGCTCGCGCACTACGTTTGCAACCAGCATCAGAGCCAGCATCAGCCCGATAAATCTCCGCCATTCTTTGCCGAGGTTCAAGCTGAAATAGGCTACCACCTGGGTCAGTATCAGTACGGCCTGTATCAGGCGATAGTTTTCACCTGCCGGCGTCGAGCTTACGACTGCCGACGCCAGCAGTACGCACACCAATGCCACGGTAAAAAACATGAAGTTATTTTTTGAATGAATTTTTTGCACTTTTCCCCTCTGTGGTGCCGTGCAGTTTAGCTGATGTCTAACTGACCCGTCTGTAGCTTAGCCGATGCGGTAGAGCGAGGCGAATGGTGCTAGACTTCTTCGGGCAACGGTACAGGAAGTGAGAGTATGGCGCTTGCACACGCAATCATGACCGCTTTGATTGACGCCGATCTCTCGGGTTATGAATTGGCTCGCGATTTTGAAACCTCGCTGGGCTTTTTCTGGCATGCCTCCCACCAACAGATTTATCAAGAGCTGCACAAGCTCGCCGAGAAGTCCTGGCTTAATAAACGGGAAGTGCACCAGAGTGGTAAACCCAACAAGATAGTCTACGGCCTGACCAAGGCGGGGCGTGAGGCGCTGGCAGATTGGGTGTATGGTGCGACCAAAATCCAGGCGGCCAAGGATGAACTCGTCATCAAGTTGTACAACTTAAGCGCGGACAATGCTGCGCACCTGGCGGGCGAGATTACCGAGCGCAGGGAGCAGATGATGCGCCTGCTATACGTGTACGAAAAAATCCGCCTGCGACACTATAACGATCCGCACTCCCTGCCTACCCGCAGCAAGGGCGCATACCTGGCCCTGACTCGCGGTCTTGGCCACGGCCAGCAGTTCCTGGCGTGGTGCGACGAAGCCTTGGAGTTGATTGCGACTGTCGATGGTGTGACACATTGAGGCTGTGCGCCTGCGCCAGACCCGCCGACCCATCGTGATTGTGAGTAGCCGCCCGCGAATCCTGCAGGCAGCGTTTCGTTAATAAATAGAGAAATATGCTAATAAAAATAACTAAATTAGACGTAAACGCTAATATTAACAAATATCATAGATTTACTCGGTTAACTGGAGAAATCTCCAGTTTTTTGTCGCTTCCGTCGCATCGGCCAGTCTACTCTGGAGCCACCTCAGTGACAGGTCGGTCGACCGGGAACATGAACTATGAAAAAGTTAACACTATTGGTGTTGCTATTGCTGGTACCCCAGCTCGCTGCAGCGCGGGTCTATATGTGTGTGAACCAGGAAACGGGTAAAGCCAGCTTTACTGATCGCGCCTGTGAAGCCTCCAGCACGCAGGAAGAAGTGCGTGTCGAGGCTTCGAATCTGGGCACCGGCAAAAACTACACCGCTGCTGCGAAACCCAAGACCTGGCGCAGTCAGGCGGACACCCGAAAGACCGGTATCGATTACAATACGGAACGTCGCAGCCTTTATGCGAATAAAGCGACCGCCGGCACACAATAACAACGCACTACGGCATCGCTCAGGCACTGATTCAGTACATCCAATGGCGCGGTACCCGCTATAATTGCTGCGGCCGCGGCTGAACCGCTGTTCCCCGGTCGGTGAGTTTTTACGGCAGGGGAAGGAATCTATGAAAGCACTGTTAATCCTGATGCTGATCGTGGCACTCCTGCTCGCGATCAGGAAGGTGTTGGCCAATAAGATCTGGAAGGCTCCGCCGGGTGAGGATTTTGCCGGCACGATGTTGCGCCTTGGTGACAATATGGCCTGTTTGCCGGATCGCTCCCATCTGCCCTCCGGCATAGTAAGTCGCACAACCCTGATCTGCTTTCCCGGCTTCCTGGAAGATATGCGCTACTTCCTTGAGGTACACCGTGATACGCCGGCGCGCCTGATCATCATCAATAATGCGAATTACCAGAACCCGTTTCGCGGTGTGTCTATGTCGACGCCCGCCTGGTTCACGGGCAATCCGTATCCCCAGGGCACCATCGCCCATGATGCCTACTGCGTGAACCAGGTGATCGAGCATATGACGGGACCCGAGTGCGTGGTATTGCACGGCCATTCCCGGGGTGGCGCCGTGGTAATGGAGGCGGGCAACCAGCAACCGGAATTAACGCGCAATGTACAGGCCATATTGGAAGCGGCAGTGGTACCCCGGGGCCGGCTGTTTAACAATGGGGAGAAAAAACTGCAGCCCGTAGGATTCTACGTATTTCCATTCATCCTCGCTCTGCTGCGTATCCTGCCTGAATCTATTAGATTGAAATCGCCGATGATGTGGGTGACAAACGCCACCAAAAATAAAATTGTCGCCGCGATTCCATTCACACCAAGACAATACGCTACCGCCGTGGTCAATGGGGCCGATATTATTGACTGGCAGGCGCGGACAGACTACCAGAGCTACGAGCACTTCGCGCGCGTTACCCTTTATGTCGGGCAGCGCGACAGCGTTTTGTGCCGCACCGCCATGCTGGCCAGCGCCGCGCAGTCGGCGGCAGTGACAGTGGTACAGACCAGCGGAACGGATCACTTTATCAGTCTTGAAAACCCCGCCTTGATTCGCGGCTATTTCGTCTGATGGATATTGCCGCTTTCAGCAACCGACGGTCTCGTGCCGCGATGGTGTGTTGCGCAGCGCTTTGACAAAGGCGAGCTTCTGCGGATTGCGCGGGGTATACAGCCAGGCGAGGTTGTTGGCCAGAAATTTGAACATGCGTGTCTCCTCTCTCTTCTCTTCCAAGGTTGCTTACCGTATAGACGAGACAGGGATGGAGGGAGTGACAGACGGTGTTTATTTTTCCGCTAACTCGCGCAGGCTAGCGATATCGCTATGCATCGACGCTGCCAATCGCGGATTGATGATGTCGGGTGACAGATCGCCACCAAGATCGGTGCGTATGATATAGGTAAACTCCACTTGCCCATCACCGAGCCCTTTGATCTGATACATGCCGTGGGACTCAGCGCGGATAAAATCTTGCGCCGGATGTTTGGAGGAGTCGGACTGAAGTTGCACGGTCACGGTGTTGGCTTCGCGATCTATTTGCCCGGTGCTGTGTATCACCATATCCCTATCCTCTAATGGCCATGGCAAGTCCAGCACCAGGTACACGTAGCGTTCCGTTTCCGAGACGGTGCTGAGAACCTCGGAAGATTGACACATGGTCTGCCACCCACTGCAGCCGTCGCCATAGCCAAATGTCTCCGCCACTTTTTCGACGGATGCGTTAATCAGCGTGGTCGCCTTGACCTCCAGGAAGGGTGAATCAGGCACCGGTCGCGTATACAGCTGAATCTGCTTTTCGTCTTGTGCCAGAGTCCACTCAGCCTCGGTCGACACAGCGCTGGCAGAGGCGGCTAGCAACACGGTTAGCAGCAGTGTAAGACCGGCCCTGTGCAATGCGTCCGGTGTTTGGTTCGATACGCGCAACATAACGGTTCCCTCTGTGTGATTAGACCTCGCATCCCAGTTTCAGGTAGGCCGCCTCCCCGAAGTTGGAGGAGGGGTCCAACTGAATCACCTTCTCGAAGTACTGCCTGGCCTTTATAACATCGCCGCCCGCTTCGTGCAGCTGTCCCAGGTAGAAACTGGCATACATCTGGTATGCCACGCGCGCGCCCTCCAGCAGCAACCCGAGGTCTTCAATGCGGCTGCCCTCCAGGCTTTGCAGCAGGGTTTCAAGATCCCTGATCGCCTCCGGTCCCTTGTTGATGGCATCCGGGAACAGGGTGTTCGCTCTGGCCTGTAACAGGCAGGCTTCCAGGCGGTCAATGTCATCCTCGGGCGGTGTTACCGGTTCGCGAAATAGCTCGGCGGCATCTTTTAACAGGCCCGATGTATCGGACACGCCGCCCAACTTCGCCGCTTGCATTAGCAGTGTCAGCAAACGCGCTTCCAGCGCAATGGTGTTACGACTATCCGACGCCTCGAGTCGCCTGGCATACAGCAGTGCCTGCTCGAGATTATTGTCCACTCCATAGGCGAGGCACTTAAAGGCCACTGCCAGATCGTTGTCAGGCGCGAGCGCCAGTGCCGCGTCAGCGCAGGTAACAGCCCGCTCAAAATCCGTCAACAACAGGCAGGCGCGACAAGCGCTGTGGTGAAGGGGCAGGTCGCGGGGGCGCGCCGCAAGCGTTTTTTCCAGGCTCGCCAATTCCTCGTCAATCCGGAAGCGTTTGCGAAACACCTTGCTGGGGAAATAAATGGCTTGATGGATGGTAGACAGCGCCTTTTCCGAGTTGTCCATGATGCGCTGGAACATGCGCCTGGCCTGCCGTGTTTTCTCACTGATCATCCAGCGATTGATAACGCGATCCGTGTTCGTCACACTCGCTGCCACCGCGTCGAAATCCAGCTCGGGCCTGGGTATGGCGATCAGAGCCTTTACTTCAAGGTCAGCCAACGCGCGCAGTTGTTCCCGCGCGGCCTGGAAAAAGGCCAGTGGCACCTCCTCGTTGCGTGCCGCCCACAGCAGTCCGGCGATCTCCATCTGGCTGGCGTCGAGGGGACCTGTTGTTTCCAGCAGGCCGTGCTGGTCGAGTTCTTCAATAAATTCCTGCGGGAAGCTCAGGCTGACATTATGTTTTGTCTCGGCGGCAAAGGGCATGATGAAGTCCCGGCGGCCGATGCTGTATTTATCGGACAGTAATTCGATCTCAATCGTGTGGGGGTGGTATTTTGCCGCCATAAACACCGCGGCAATCTCCGGCAGGGACAGGGTGGTCTGCTGCTGGATGCGCAGAATCAGCCGGATCAGCAGCAGGTGGGTTTCGCTGTACAGGGACAGGTTCGGCCTGGGCTTGCGTGGTTTCGGCAGCAGCCTGGCGCGCAGGTAGTATTTGATCATGTCGCGCGAGACGCCAGAAGTCTCTACCAGTTCGGACATGCGGTATTGCCTGTCCTCATTCGTGTGCGCTTTCAGTTTGCGTTTGGCCATACTCTTTTTCTTTGCGATGTCGCGGCAGCTTATTATAGATAATTTCTTGACACACTCAATGGATAATACTATTATCTACAAAACCGAGCGCAAACAGCTCAATGTTCCCGGAGGCCATCGCTATGGGCGTCGCAGAAAGCACCCGCCAGTCCAACACACCGGTTGCGATTGAAGTCAGAAAATTTGACCCGGCAGCGACGCAGGATGCCGCCGAGTACTTTTTTGATAACAACCCCTTCAAGACGCATTTCATTAATGCGTTGTCCATCATTTTTCCGGAGGGAGAGCGG